>NZ_JBFALG010000014.1:0-138509 GCF_040656135.1 Micromonospora sp. NPDC050200 | reverse complement strand
CCGCCGTACGCCAGGCGGGCAGCGCGCGACCGCCGGCCGCCAGCAGCGCGGCGACCTGGGCCGCGTGCGCCTGTTCGGCCGGCTGCCGGACGGGCAGCGCGGCGGCGACCGCGGCGACCGCGGCGGACAACTCCCGGTCGTCGACCCGGGCGGCGGTACGGGCGACGGCGCTGAGCACCGGCCACCCCTCGCGGGGCAGGTGCGGCAGGCGGTCGTCGGCCAGCGCGGCGCGGGCCGCGCGGACCGCCTCCACCTTGTCGTCGGCCGCCAGCGCCGCCTCGATCCGCAGCTCGTGCAGCGGCAGCCGGTGGTTCGGCCACAGGTACGGCCGGACGAGGAAGCCCAGCGCCCGGCCGATCAGCTCGTCGGCGGCGGGGTGGGCCCGGGCCAGCCGCAGCCCGGCGCGCAGCTGGAGCCAGTGCAGGCCGGAGACGCCGGGCGGGTCGATCCGGGCCGCGTCGGCGCAGGCCGCGTCGGCCTCGTCCCAGCGGCCCAGGGCGAGCAGCGCCTCGGCCTGGTTGGACAGCAGGTACGCCCCGGTGGAGCGGCTGATGCCGACCCGGCGCGCCTCGGTCACCCCGGCGGCGGCCGCCTCGGCGGACTCGGCGTAGTGGCCCAGCTCGAACAGGACGTCGGAGAGGTGGACCAGCGCGCTGACCAGCGCCGGCGCGTCGCCGGCGGCGCGGGCCAGCGCCTCGGCCCGGCGCAGCTCGGCCAGCCCGAGGTCGGGGGCGGCGTCGGTGCGGCAGAGCATGGCGATCCGGGTGGGCAGCAGGGCGAGGTCCTCGCCGACCGCCTCGGCGACCGTACGCGCCTCGGCGGCGACCGCGACGGCCTGCTGCGGATCGATCTTCACCAGGTGCGCGGCGATGTCGGCGAGCAGCCGGACCCGCTCCGGCCCGTCCGGCACCCCGCCCGCCAGCCGGTACGCCTCGCGCAGCTCGGTGCTGCCGTCGCTCTTGCCGAGCAGGGCGAGCAGCCGTCCCCGCCGGTCCAGCAACCGGGCGGCGCGCAGCGGCGCGGCGTCGGGGTCCACCTCGGCCAGCGCGGCCCGGGTGAGGGTGACCGCCCGGCTGTAGTCGCCGGCCGTGCTGGCGGCGTCCAGGGTCTCCTCCAGCACCGCCAGGTGGTCCATGCCGAGTCGGTCGGCGGCGTCGGGCACCAGCTCCCACAGCTCCAGCACCCGCTCCAGCAGCCGGCTCTGCTCCGCGTACGCGTACCGGTCGGCGGCGGCGCAGGCCGCCGCGCGGGCGGTGACCAGGGCACGGGGGTGGTCGTGGGCGGCGTACCAGTGGTGGGCGATCTCGGCCGGGGCGCGGCCGGCGGCGACCAGGTGCGGCTGCGCCTCGATGGCGGCGGCGTACCGGGCGTGCAGCCGGGCGTGCTCGCCGGGGAGCAGCTCGTCGTGGACGGCCTCGCGGACCAGTGCGTGCCGGAACTCGTAGTCGCCGTCGGGGTCGGCGACGACCAGCTGGGCGGCGACGGCGGCGCGCAGCGCGTCCTCCAACTCGGGTTCGGGCAGGCCGGCGACCTCGGCGAGGAGCTGGTGGGCGAAGCGGGTGCCGCCGGCGGCGGCGATGCGCAGCACCCGCTGGGCGGCGTCGGGGAGCCGGTCGACCCGGGCGAGCAGCAGGTCACGCAGAGTCTCCGGCAGGGTGGCGCAGCCGACCGGGTCGCCGGCCGCGGCCAGCTCCTCGATGAAGAACGGGTTGCCCTGGGTACGTGCGTGGACGTCGTCGACGGCCCGGGCGGCCGGTTCGGCGCCGAGGATGTCGGCGAGGATCGCGGCGGTGCCGTCCCGGTCGAGGCGGCCCAGCTCGATCCGCTCGACGCCCCGGGCCCGGTCCAGCTCGGCCAGGAAGGGCCGCAGCGGGTGACCCCGGTGCAGCTCGTCGGTGCGGTACGTGCAGACCAGCAGCAGTCGGGCGGTGCGGGCGGCCCGGACCAGGAAGCCGATCAGGTCACGGGTGGACCGGTCGGCCCAGTGCAGGTCCTCGATGACCAGCACCAACGGTTGGTCGGCGGCGAGCCGGTGGAACAGCTCCCCGACCAGGTCGAACAGGTAGCCCCGGGGGGCGTCGGAGAGGGCCGGCCCGGCCGGCGCGGCGACGGCGGCGGGCCCCCGGGCCAGCTCCGGCAGCAGGCGGGCGAACTCCGCCTCGTACCCGTCGAACACGCCGGGGCCGTCGCGGCGCAGCACCTCGCGCAGCGCGGCGGCGAAGGGTGCGAAGGGTAGACCGGCCTCGCCCAGCTCCAGGCACTGGCCGATCAGCAGCCGGGCGCCGGCGGCGCCGGCCAGCCCGCCGAACTCCTCCAGCAGCCGGGTCTTGCCGACGCCGGCCTCGCCCCCGACCAGGACGGTGGTGGGCTCCCCGGCACGGGCGCGGGCCAGGGCGGTGCGCAGCGACCCCACCTCGCCCTGACGGCCGACGAGGACGGTGCTGGCGGCGCGTACGGTCACGGCACCGAGCATGCCACGCGCGGCGGCGGCGCCGTCCCCGCCGACCGGGCGGTCCGGCACCGCCGTCCCGGCGGCCCGCCCGGTCTGCGGCGGGGTGCCGGCCCGGCCGGAGACCGGGCCGGCACTGACTGCCGCCGCCCCGCCGCTCGGGGCGGCGGTCGCCGTCGGGGCGGCGGTCGCCAGGGCCGTCACCGGCGGGCGGCGTCGGTACGGCCGGGGCGGTTGCGGCGGCTCAGCCAGCTACGGCCGTGCCGGCGCGGCAGGGACCGGGCGAGCCGGGCCGCCTCGGCGTCGGCCTGGAGCTCGGCGGCGTGGCTGCGGTGGATGGAGAGGAGGAGGTCTGCGTCGTTGCCGAACATGTCGGGCTCCTTCGGGGTCGTCGTCTGCTGACGTCGACTCTGCGCGGGAAGGTGCCCCCGGGGCATGGGTGCGCCGCCTGATCTTCGGCCGGGCGCCCTCCTTACCCGGGCCCGGAACGACCGCTGAGGCGACGTAAGGTACTCAGCCGGCCGCGGATCATCTGCGCCTGGCGGCGCCCACTAGACTCTGCGGCATGGCAAAGCCCCAGGAGAAGGTCTCGTTCGGCCAGCGGCTGAAGCAGATCGGGATGGTGTTCAAGTTCACCGCCAAGCAGGACAGGTGGTTCGCGCCGCTGACCGCGGCGGCGGTGCTGATCCCGCTCGCGCTCACCGTGGTCGCGGTGATCCTCTGGGGTTGGCTCTGGTTGCCGCTGGGCATCCTGATCACCCTGCTCGCCGTGCTGATCGTGCTCAACCTGCGGTCCAACAAGGCGATGATGAACGCGGCCGAGGGGCAGCCCGGCGCGGCGGCGCAGATCATGGAGAGCATGCGCGGCGACTGGCGGGTCACCCCGGCGGTCAGCTCCACCACCCAGATGGACATGGTCCACCTGGTGATCGGCCGGCCCGGCGTGATCCTGCTGGCCGAGGGGAACCCGCAACGGGTGCGCGGCCTGCTCGGCCAGGAGAAGCGCCGGTTGGCCAAGGTGATCGGCTCGGCGCCGCTCTACGACTATGTGATCGGCCAGGGCGAGGGCGAACTGCCGGTCCGCAAGCTGCGGATGACCCTGATGCGGCTGCCCCGCAACCTGCAGGGCAAGGACGTCAACGCGCTGGACAAGCGGCTCAAGGCGCTCACCGCCCGCCCGCAGATGCCCAAGGGCGCGATCCCGAAGAACATGCGGCCGCCGGGCGGCGCGTTCCGCCAGTCGCGGGGCCGCTAACCCCGGCCCCGCCCGGCGATCTTGCAGTTTCGGCCCTCGCTATACCCTTTTCGCGCTTTTTGACCGGGCAGAAAGCGCAAGATCGCGGGAGGGAAAGAGTCAGGGGATCAGGGGCGGGGGGCGTCGGCGACGACCGAGCCGGTGAGCCGGTCGTGCAGGCCGCGCCGGTGCCCGTCCATGATCAGGGCGGGCACCACCAGGGCGAGCAGCAGGCCGCGCAGCAGCGCCCGGGCCGGCCCGATCCGGCCGCCGTCGGCCCAGTCGAGGCAGCGGATCCTCGTGATGAACATGCCGGGGGTCTGCGCGAAGAGGCCGAGGAAGAAGCCGTACTCCAGGATCAGCACCAGCGGCGGAGCCCAGCCGTCGCGGGCCGGGTCGGCGAAGCCGCGGGCGACCAGCAGGCAGAGCACCCAGTCGATCACCAGGGCACCGAACCGGCGGCCGAGGCTCGGCGGGGTGAAGGAGGGGTCGGCGGCGGGCGGCACCGGTGCCGCGGCGTGCGGGTTGGTCACGACGGTCAAGGGTAGTCAGCGCCCCGCCGGCGGCGGCCGGGGTGGGCAGCGGAGACCGGATCGGCACGCATCGCCGAATCGGGCCAACCGCATCAATTAGCCATACACCGTCCCGGCGGGTATCGTCCGAACGGTGACCCGGTGCGGGCTGAGCGGCGCAGATGACGCTCCGCGAGCGACGTAACACGGCGGAAACAGAGGAGACACGGCCGGGCAACCGGGCGGTCATAACGTCGCCAGTGCCCAGTCACCGGAGTGGACGTGCCAGGAGGACGTGTGTTTGCCAATCCCGAGGAACTCCTGCGATACCTCAAGAACGAGGACGTGAAGTTCGTCGACGTACGTTTCTGTGACCTGCCCGGCGTGATGCAGCACTTCAACCTGCCGGTCGAGTCCTTCGACGACAGCGTCTTCACCGACGGCCTCGCGTTCGACGGCTCGTCGATCCGCGGCTTCCAGGCGATCCACGAGTCGGACATGCTCCTGCTCCCGGACGTCGCCAGCGCCTTCATCGACCCGTTCCGCGCGCAGAAGACCCTCGCGCTGAACTTCTTCATCCACGACCCGTTCACCCGCGAGGCGTACTCCCGGGACCCGCGCAACGTGGCGAAGAAGGCCGAGGCGTTCCTGGCGGCGAGCGGCATCGCCGACACGGCCTACTTCGGCGCCGAGGCGGAGTTCTACATCTTCGACTCGATCCGCCACGAGACCTCCGCCCACCAGTCGTTCTACTACATCGACTCGATCGAGGGCGCGTGGAACTCCGGCCGTGAGGAGCCCGGCGGCAACCGCGGCTACAAGACCGCGTACAAGGGCGGCTACTTCCCGGTGCCGCCGGTCGACCACTACGCCGACCTGCGCGACAGCATGGTCCGCCGCCTCGTCGACGCCGGTTTCACCGTCGAGCGCTCGCACCACGAGGTGGGCACCGCCGGGCAGTCGGAGATCAACTACAGGTTCTCCACCCTGCTGCACTCCGCCGACCAGCTCCAGCTCTTCAAGTACCTGATCAAGAACGAGGCCTGGGCCGCCGGCAAGACCGCGACGTTCATGCCGAAGCCGCTCTTCGGCGACAACGGCTCGGGCATGCACACCCACCAGAGCCTCTGGCTCAACGGTGAGCCGCTGTTCTACGACGAGACCGGCTACGCCGGCCTGTCGGACACCGCCCGCTGGTACATCGGCGGCCTGCTGCACCACGCCCCGTCGCTGCTGGCCTTCACCAACCCGACGGTCAACTCGTACCGGCGGCTGGTGCCGGGCTTCGAGGCGCCGGTCAACCTGGTCTACTCGCAGCGCAACCGCTCCGCCTGCACCCGCATCCCGGTCACCGGCAGCAACCCGAAGGCCAAGCGGGTCGAGTTCCGGGTGCCGGACCCGTCCAGCAACCCGTACCTCGCCTTCTCCGCGATGATGATGGCCGGCCTGGACGGCATCAAGAACAAGATCGAGCCGCCGGCGCCGATCGACAAGGACCTGTACGACCTGCCGCCGGAGGAGTGGGGCAACGTCAAGCAGGTGCCGGGCTCGCTGCCCGAGGTGCTCGACGCCCTCGAGGCCGACCACGACTACCTGCTCGACGGCGGCGTCTTCACGCCGGACCTGATCTCCACCTGGGTGGGCTGGAAGCGGGCCAACGAGGTCGACCCGGTGCGCCTGCGCCCGACCCCGCACGAGTTCGCCATGTACTTCGACTGCTGAGCAGTCGTCCGACACCGGCCGGGCCGGCTCCGCGTTCGCGGGGCCGGCCCGGTTCGTCATGACGCCCGGCGGGCGGCGCGGGCCCGGCGCAGGGCCCAGCCCACGAGCACCACCACCAGCCCCGTCATGGCGATCGCCCCGGGCGCCTTGGTTGACCGGGCCAGCGACGTCCCGTCCGGCAGGGCCAGGAAACCGGCCACCGCGCAGGGCAGCACGAACCAGGTGGTGCGGGTCGCCGAGACGGCGAGCACCAGCAGCGGCCAGGTCGCGTACCAGGGGTGGAGGACCGGGGCCAGCACCACCGTGGCGGCCAGCGCGACACCGGCGGCGTACAGGGTGATCAGGGGGCGGGCCGCCGCCAGCCGGCGCACCCGCTGCCGGACGTTGGTGAGGGCGCGCAACGCCGTCCAGGCCCGCCACCAGAGCGCCACCAGCAGCACCGCGAGCAGCACCAGCGCCACCGCCCGGGTGACCGGCACCGCGGCTGGCTCCCGCCCGGCCAGCTCCCCGAGGTAGTCCACGACGACGCCGACGGCGGTGGGCGGCGAGGTCCACTGCTCGGTGTCGCCGCTGCGGGCCAGGCCGGCGACCCAGCCCAGGCCGAGCCCGGACAGCGCCGAGGTGGCGGCCAGCGCGGCCAGCACGCCACCGGCCAGCCAGCCCCCGTCCCGCAGCAGGGCGCGCGGGGTGTAGCGGCCGTGCACCGCCGCGAGGGCCGCGAACGGCAGCACCACCACGGCGGTGGCCTTCACCGTCACCGCCAGGCCGAGCAGCACCCCGGCCGCCAGCAGCGGCTTCGGCTTGCCGGGCAGCCGGACCAACACCAGCAGGCCGAGCAGGAGCAGCCCGAGCATCACCGCGTCGTTGTGCGCGCCGGCCACCAGGTGCACCCCGACCAGCGGGCAGGCCAGCGCCAGCCAGGCCGCCCGGGCGGTGGGCACCCCGGCGGCCCGGGCCAGCCCGGGCAGGCAGAGCGCGGCCAGCAGCACCCCGGCCAGCGCGACCAGCCGCAACAGCACGATCGTGCCGACCAGGCCACCGCCGAGGGTCGTGGCCAGCGCGGCGAGCAGCACGAAGAACGGGCCGTACGGCGCGGGGGTGTCCCGCCAGATCGGCGCGACCGAGTCGACCCACGGACAGCCGGCCGCCGCCACCCCCACGCCGTACGGGTCGTGGCCGGCGGCGTACGCCCAGCCCTGGCAGGCGTACGAGTAGACGTCCCGGCTGCCCAGCGGCGGCGCGGCCAGCAGCGGGACCAGCCAGAGCCCGGCGGTGAGGTACGCCCAGCGGGTCGACGGCGCGCCCCGGCGCAGCGACCACCAGGCCCCGACCAGCAGCGCCGTGCCGACCAGCCAGCAGCCCAGCGCCCAGGGCCCGGATGCGGCCCGCCAGGGGCCGTTGGGCGGGATGTCGGGCAGCGCCCCGCCCAGCCACCCGGCGACGGCGAGCAGCACCGCGCCCGCCAGGCCGGCGTACCGGGCGGACCGGGCCCGGCCGACGGACGCTGGCCCGGGCTCGGTCACCGGCAACCTCTCCTCAGTCGACGGGGGCCGGCCGGCGGGCCGCCCGGGCCGACCGTACCAACCGGACGGCCACCACGATCACCAACAGCGTCATCAGCGGCGCACCGGGCATCTTGGTGTACCGGGCCAGGCCGGTGCCGTCGGCCAGCACCAGGAACGAGGAGACCACCGTGACCACGCCGAGCCAGCCGGTGCGCAGCGCGGTGGCGGCCAGCACGGTCAGCGGCCAGGTCCAGTACCAGGGGTGGAAGAGCGGGGCCAGTGCGACCGTGGCGGCCAGTGCCAGCCCCGCGTGCCACAGCGGGTCGCGGGTGCGGGCCCGCCACCACAGCCGGACCAGCAGCACGGCGAGCACCGCCACGCCGATCGCCCGGGTCACCGGCAGCGCGTCGACGTGCGCGCCGAAGAGCGCCGCGACGTACCCGACGGTCTGCCCGACCGCGGTGGGCGGCGAGGTCCAGGCGATCACGTCGCCGCCGCGGGCCAGGCCGGAGACCCAGCCGAAGTCGAGGCCGGCGGCGAGGGTCGCCCCGACCACCGCGGCGAGCGCGCCGCCGACCACCGGGCCGCCGTCGCGCAGCAGCGCCCTGATCCGGTACGGCCCGACGATCGCGGCCAGCGCGGCGAACGGCACCACGACCAGCGCGGTGACCTTGACGGCGGCGGCGAGCCCGAGCAGCACTCCCCCGGCCAGCAGCGGGCCGGGGCGCCCGGGTCGGGCCGCCACCACGGCCAGCCCGGCGACCAGCAGCCCGACCATCAGCGCGTCGTTGTGCGCCCCGGAGACCAGGTGCACGCCGACCAGCGGGGAGGCCAGCGCCAGCCAGAGCGCCCGGCGCACCGGCACCCCGCAGCGGCGGGCCAGCACCGGCAGGCACCAGGCGGTCAGCGCCACTCCCGCCACGGCGATCAGCCGGAACAGCGCCATGCTGGCGTAGAGCGAGCCGGTGGCCCTGACGACCGCACCGGAGATCATCACGAAGAGCGGGCCGTACGGTGCCGGGGTGTCCCGCCAGATGTACGAGATGGTGTCCAGCCATGGGCAGGGCAGCGTGGAGACGCCCTGCTCGTACGGGTTGATCCCGGCCGCGTAGCTCGCGCCCTGGCAGGCGTACGCGTAGACGTCGCGGCTGCCCAGCGGCGGCGCGACCAGCAGCGGGACCAGCCAGAGCCCGGCGGTGACCAGCGCCCAGCGGGCGGACGGCACCCGGTCGCGCAGCGACCACCAGGCCCAGGCCATCAGCGCGGTGCCGACCAGCCAGGCGCCCACGACGAGCGGCCCGTGCCGGCCCTGCCAGATGCTGACCGGGGTGGGCCGCAGCGGGGAGTGCGGCAGCGCGCCACCGAGGTACGCGGCGACGGCGAGCAGCGCCGACCCGGCCAGACCGATCCAGCGCGTGAGGTGGTGAGACACGTCCGACATGCTGCCAGTACGGTGGTCGCGGACCGGAGGTGGGCATGC
The DNA here is from genome assembly GCF_040656135.1 of Micromonospora sp. NPDC050200. NCBI lineage: Bacteria > Bacillati > Actinomycetota > Actinomycetes > Micromonosporales > Micromonosporaceae > Micromonospora > Micromonospora sp. NPDC050200. The sequence continues at coordinate 129,607 of NZ_JBFALG010000014.1, read as the reverse complement.
GGCGCAGCAGGGTGGTGGGGCTCACCGCCGTCTGCGCCGCCGTGGCGGGCGGGGTGTGGCTGGCCCTGCCGCCGATGGGCTCGGACCTCTCCGCCCAGGTGGCCCGGGCCGACTTCTTCGCCGCGCACGGCACCGCCCTGGTGGACCTGCGCTGGTACGCCGGCATCCACCCGCTCGGCTACAGCCTGGTCAGCCCGCCGCTGATGGCCGCCCTCGGAGTCCGGGTCACCGGCGTCCTCGCGCTGGTCGCGGCGGCCACCGCGTTCGCCGCGTTGCTGGTGCGCACGCCGGTGCCCCGTCCGCTGCTCGGCAGCCTCGTCGGGGTGCTCACCATCGCCGGCAACCTGGTCTCCGGCCGGGTCACGTACGCCCTCGGCGTCGCGTTCGGGTTGGCCGCGCTGCTCGCCCTGACCCTGCCGGCGCACGCCCCGCCCGGCCGCCGCTGGGCGCGTCCCGTGCTGGTCGCGGCCGGCGCGCTGCTGGCCTCGGCGACCAGCCCCGTCGCCGGCCTCTTCGTCGGCCTGGCCGGCGCGGCGCTGCTGCTCACCCACCGGTACGCCGACGGCCTGCTGCTCGGCGTCGCCGCCGCGCTGCCGCTGGGGGTGACCGGGCTGCTCTTCGGCGAGGGCGGCTGGATGAACATCAGCCGCACCGACACGCTGCGGGCGGTGCTGGCCAGCCTCCTCGTCGCGGCGCTGGTGGCGTACCGGCCGGTGCGGGTGGGGGCGCTGCTGGCGGCGGCGGGGGTGCTGGCGGCGTCGTCGGTGCACACCCCGGTCGGGTTGAACGCCACCCGGCTGGTGGTGATGTTCGCGCTGCCGGTGCTGGCCGCCGCCGCCCGGCCGCCGCGCCGGATCGCCGGCCGGCTGCCCGCGCCGCGTGGCCGCCGCGTCGGCGGGGTCGCGCTCGCGGTGCTGCTGGCGGTGGTGTGCTGGTGGCAGCCACCGGTGGTCGCCGCCGACCTGGTCGGCATCGGCGACCCGACCAGTGGACGGGCCTTCTTCGACCCGCTCCGCGCCGAGCTGACCCGGCGTGGTGTCACCGGCCGGGTGGAGGTGCCGCCGACCCGGGACTACTGGGAGGCGGCGCGGCTCGGCGAGGTGCCGTTGGCCCGGGGCTGGCTGCGGCAGGCCGACATCGACCGCAACCCGCTCTTCTTCACCACGGTGCCCGGGGCCGCCGGCACCGGCGTGCCGCTGACCGCCGACAGCTACCGGGCCTGGCTCGACGAGTTCGCCGTGCAGTACGTCGCCGTCCCCGACGCGCCGCTGTCCTGGGTCGGCCGGGCCGAGGCCGAGCTGGTCGGGTCGGGCCTGCCCTATCTCACCGAGGTGTGGGCGGACCGGCACTGGCGGCTGTACCTGGTGACCGACCCGACGCCGATCGTCGCCGCCCCGGGCGAGCTGGTCCGGCAGGATGGTGCCTCGCTGACCTTCCGGACTGCGACCGCCGGGACGGTCCCGGTCCGGGTCCGACACTCCAGCTGGCTGACCGCCTCGGACGGGGCGACGGTCGCCGCCGACGGGGACTGGACCACGGTCGCCGTGCCGCGCGCCGGCACGTACACCCTGAGCGGGTGAACGCCGCCGCCGACCGCCGGTGGGCGGCCGGACCCAGGGTGTCTCCTCCACGCCCTTTGGAGCTGACGTCGCAAACGATTCACGGCGGTGGCGCCGGGTCCGTAGGGCGGCGGAAGGCCACCGCGCGGATGCGCTGATCCGTCTGTGTCCTCAGCTCCACAGGGTCTCCACCCTCGGCTCGGCCAGACCGGGTCGGTCGAAGACGGGTCGGCACAGGACAAGGAAGGGCAGGACGGGTCGAGCCAGGACCGGCCGGGCAGGAGGGGCCGGGCCGGACAGGTCGGGTCAGGCCGGGTCGGTGTCGCGGCGTACCGGCGCGGGGCGGGCGCGGACGTGCAGCCGCTCCCCCTGCGGCCCGAAGAGGCTGAGGATCTCCAACGGGGTGTCCTGCGGGTTGCCGAACCAGTGCGGCGTACGGGTGTCGAACTCGGCGACCTCCCCCGCCTCCAGGGTCAGGTCGTGCCCGCCGAGCAGCAGCCGGCACCGCCCGGAGAGCACGTAGAGCCACTCGTACCCCTCGTGCACCTGCTGCTCCGGCTCCCCCGCCGGCCCGCGCGGCGGGTAGATCATCTTGTAGGCCTGCACCCCGCCGGGGCGGCGGGTCAGCGGCACGATGGTGACCCCGTTGCGGACCACCGACCGGAGCCGGACCCGGGGGTCCCCGGTGTCCGGCGCGCCGACCAGGTCGTCGAGTGGCACCCGGTGGAACCGGGCCAGCGGCAGCAGCAGCTCCAGGGTGGGGCGGCGGCCGCCGGACTCCAGCCGGGACAGGGTGCTCACCGAGATGCCGGTGGCGGCGGAGAGCTGGGCCAGCGTCACGGCGCGCTGCTGGCGCAGCGCCCGCAGGCGGGGCCCGACCGCCGTCAGCACCCCGTCGGGACTGCTACCGTCTTCCGTCACCTCCCCATTTGCCATCTCGGCAACACTTCTTGTCAAGTCGGGGGGTCGCGCGGACGATCCTGAGCGTGGGCGGGACGGACCCGCCGCGGGAGGGACACGACGATGAGGGAACACCTGACCTACGACGTGGTGGTGGTCGGCGGCGGCGCGGCGGGGCTCAGCGGCGCGCTCACCCTGGGCCGGTCGCGCCGGTCGGTGCTGGTGATCGACGGCGGCACGCCCCGCAACGCCCCCGCCGCCCACGTGCACAACTACCTGACCAGCGAGGGCGTCGCCCCCGCCGAGCTGTACGCGACGGGCCGCGCCGAGGTCGCCGGGTACGGCGTCGAGGTCGTCGACGGCACGGCCACCACGGCCCGTCGGGTCGAAGGTTCGGGCGGGGCCCGGTTCGACGTGGAGCTGGCCGACGGGCGGCGGGTACGGTCGCGGCGGCTGCTGGTCACCACCGGGCTGGTCGACGAGCTGCCCGCGATCCCGGGCCTGGCCGAGCGGTGGGGCCGGGACGTGCTGCACTGCCCGTACTGCCACGGCTGGGAGGTGCGGGACGGGGCCGTGGGCGTGCTGGCCACCGGGCCGATGGCCACCCACCAGGCGCTGCTGTTCCGCCAGCTCACCGACGACGTGGTGGTGTTCACGCACACCGGGCCACCGCTGCCGCCGGAGCAGGCGGAGCAGCTCGCCGCCCGGGGCGTACGGGTGGTCGAGGGCGAGGTGACGGCGCTGGAGGTGACCGACGACCGGCTGGCCGGCGTACGGCTGCGCTCCGGCGAGCTGGTCGCTCGGCAGGCGCTGGTGGTGGGGCCCGCGTTCACCGCGCGGGCCGACCTGCTGGCCGGTCTCGACCTGAAGCCCAGCGAGTTCGTCGTCGGCGGGCAGGTGCTCGGCAGTCATGTCGCCGCCGACGCCGGCGGGGCGACCGCGGTGCCGGGCGTCTGGGTGGCCGGCAACGTGACCGACCCGCAGGCCACCGTGATCGCCGCCGCCGCGGCGGGCATGAAGGCCGGCGCGGCGCTCAACGCCGACCTGATCGCCGAGGAGACCGCCGAGGCCGTGGCCGCACGGCGGGCCGGCGACGCGGGGGACGAGGAGACGGCCCGGTTCTGGGACGCGCTCTACCAGGGGCGGGACCAGGTCTGGAGCGGGCGGGCCAACCCGCACCTGGTCGACGTCGCCGGCCCACTGCCGGCCGGCACCGCACTGGACCTCGGCTGCGGCGAGGGCGGCGACGCGATCTGGCTGGCCGGTCGGGGCTGGCGGGTGACCGCGGTGGACGTCTCCGCCACCGCCCTCGACCGGGCGGCGGCCGAGGCGGCCACGGCCGGGGTGGCGTCGCGGATCGACTTCCGGCGGCACGACCTGACCCGCACCTTCCCGGAAGGCGTGTTCGACCTGGTCTCCGCCCAGTTCCTCCAGTCGCCGCTGGAGTTCCCCCGGGCGGAGGTGCTCAGGGCGGCGGCGCGGGCGGTGGCGCCCGGGGGCCGGCTGCTGATCGTCGAGCACGGCGAGGTCCCGCCGTGGTCCCGACTGGCCCACCCGGAGCTACGTTTCCCCACCCCGGAGGAGACGCTGGCCGAACTCGACCTGGACCCGGACGGGTGGCGGACCGAGCGGCTGGACGCGCCCCGGCGCGAGGTCACCGGCCCGGACGGGCAGCCCGCCGCCCTGGTCGACCACCTGGTGCTGGTGCGCCGCCGCTGACGGCGCCGGGGATCAGGCCTCCATCACCCGTTCCATGGCCGCCCGGGAGCGGCGGGCGGTGCGCAGGTACTCGTCGAGGAACTCGCCGGGGTCGTCGCGGCCGAGCAGCCGGACGACCCCGGCCAGCTCCACGCCGTGCCGGGGCAGCTGGTCGCCGGCCCGGCCACGGACCAGCATGAGCGCGTTGCGGACCTGCGCGGCGAGCGTCCAACCGGCGGCCATCCCGGCGGCGTCCGCCGGGTCGACCAGGCCCGCGTCCCGGGCCGCCGCGAGCGCGTCGAGGGTACGGGTGCCGCGCAGCTGCGGGTACGCCCCGGCGTGCCGGAGCTGGAGCAGCTGCACCGCCCACTCGACGTCGGCCAGGCCACCCCGCCCGAGCTTGGTGTGGGTGGCCGGGTCGGCGCCCCGGGGCAGCCGCTCGTTCTCCACCCGGGCCTTGATCCGGCGGATCTCCACCACCTGCTCGCGGGTCAGCCCGTCGGCCGGCCAGCGGACCGGGTCGATCAGCGCCTCGAACTCGGCGCCCAGGTCGGCGTCGCCGCAGACGAACCGGGCGCGCAGCAGCGCCTGCGCCTCCCACACCTTCGACCAGCGGGCGTAGTACTGGGCGTACGCGGCGAGGCTGCGTACCAGCGGGCCCTGCCGACCCTCGGGGCGAAGGTCGGCGTCGACGCCGAGCGGCGGGTCGGGGGCGGGCACGCCGAGCAGCCGGCGCAGCTCCTCGGCGATGCCGTGCGCGGCGGCGCTGGCCGCGCTCTCGTCGGCCCCGGCGGGCGGGTCGTGGACGAAGAGCACATCGGCGTCGGAGAGGTAGTTCGACTCGTACCCGCCGAGCCGGCCCACGCCGATCACGGCGAACCGCAGGCCGGGCGGTGCCGGCTGGGCGGCACGGGCGGCGCGCAGCGCGGCGGCCAGGGTGGCGTCGGTGACGTCGGCCAGCGCGGTGCCGACCCCGGTGACGTCGGCCAGCGGAGCGGCCGGCGAGCCCCGCTCCGGGCGCGGGGCGAGCCCGCCGGCCCGGCTGAGCAGGTCGGCGCAGGCGATCCGGACCAGCTCCCGCCGGCGCAGCGCGCGCACCGCGCGGATCGCCTGCTCCGGGTCGGGGTAACGGGCCGCGGCGGCGGTGAAGCCGTCGCAGAGCACCTCCCGGGTACGCGGGGCCAGCTCGCTCTCCTCCGCCAGCAGCCGCAGCGCCTCGGGCTCCCGGGCCAGCAGGTCGGCGGCGTACCGGGAGGTGGACAGCACCCGGGCCAGCCGGCGGGCCACCGGCCCGGAGTCCCGCAGCAGCCGCAGGTACCAGGGGGTGCTGCCGAGCTTGTCGGAGACCTGCCGGTAGCTGAGCAGGCCGCGGTCCGGCTCGGGGGCGTCGGCGAACTCGCTGAGCAGCACCGGCAGCAGGGTCCGCTGGATCGCGGCGGTGCGGCTGACCCCGCCGGTGAGTGCCTGGAGGTGACGCAGCGCCCCGGCGGGGTCGGCGAAGCCGAGGATCTCCAGCCGGTGCCGGGCCGCCTCCGGGGTGAGCCGCAGCCCGTCGGCGGGCACCCGGGCCACCGACTCCAGCAGCGGCCGGTAGAGCAGCTTGGCGTGCAGCCGGCGTACCTCGGTGGCGTGGGCGACCCACTCGGCGCGGAAGCTCTCCACGGCGGTGCGGCCCGGCGTGGCGGTGCAGCCGAGCGCGGCGGCGAGCCAGCGCAGGGCGGCCGGCTCGGTCGGCACGGTGTGGGTGCGGCGCAGGCCCTGGAGCTGGAGCCGATGCTCGACGCCGCGCAGGAAGCGGTACCCGCGCAGCAACGCCTCGCCGTCGGCGCGGCCGACGTAGCCGCCGGCGACGAGCGCGCGCAGCGCCGGGATGGTGCCGGCCGCCCGCAGCGACTCGTCGCCCCGCCCGTGCACCAGTTGCAGCAGCTGGACGGCGAACTCGATGTCGCGCAGCCCGCCCGGCCCGCGCTTGATCTCGCGTTCCAGCTCCTTCGGCGGGATGTTCTCGATGATCCTGCGGCGCATGGCCCGGACGTCGGAGACCGCCTCGGGCCGCTCGGCCGCGGTCCAGACCAGCGGGGCGAGCGCGTCGATCCACTCCCGTGCGAGGGCCAGGTCGCCGGCCGCCGGCCGGGCCTTGAGCAGGGCCTGGAACTCCCAGGTCCGGGCCCAGCGCTGGTAGTAGGCAACGTGGCTGGCGAGGGTGCGCACCAGCGGCCCCCGGCTGCCCTCGGGGCGCAGCGCGGCGTCCACCGGCCAGGCGACCAGCCCGCAGACGTGGATCAGCCGGGTGGCGACCGTGGTGGCGACGGTAAGGTCCGCGTCGTCGGCGGCCACGAAGATCACGTCGACGTCGGAGACGTAGTTCAGCTCGTCGCCGCCGCACTTGCCCATCGCGACCACCGCGAGCCGGGGCCGGGGCGTGCCCTCGGGCAACTCGTCGACGGCGATCTCGTACGCCGCCACCAGGGTCGCGTCGGCCAGCGCGGAGAGCGCGGCCATGATCTGCTCCAGGCCACGCCCGCCGGTCAGGTCGGCCGCCGCGATCCGCAGCAGCGCCAACCGGTACGCCTGCCGCAGCACCGCCACCGGCTGGGTGGCGGCGGTCAGCCGCCCGGCGGTGGCGAGGTCCAGCCGACCGTCGGCGGTGGGGGCCAGCCCGTCCGGGGCGGTGGCCAGCACCCTCCACTGCTGCGGATTGGCGACCAGGTGGTCGCCGAGCGCCGAGGAGGCGCCGAGCACGGCGACCAACCGGCGGCGCAGTCCCGGGTCGGCGTGCACCGCGTCGAGCAGCGCGGAGGTGGCGGTGCCGGCCGGGCCACCGCCGCTGCCGCTACCGGCGGCGCGGCGTTCCGCCTCGACCAGGCGGTGCAGCTGACGCAGGGCCAGGTCCGGCCCGGCGGCCCGGGAGAGCGCGGCCAGCAGCTCGGCGGCCGGCTCGTCGGTGGGCTCCTGCTCCTCGACGCGCCACAGCCCGAGCCCGTCCGGCCCGAGCAGGTCGGCCGCGCGGGCGCCACCGTCCCCCTCGGCGGTGCCGAAGCCGTACCGGGCGAGCCGTCCCCTGGCCGGTCTGGTCATCTCACTGCCCGAGCAGCGGCAGGCTGCGCCGGGGGGTGTCGTCGTCCAACTCGCCGAGGGCCAGCGCGGCGAACCGGATGGCGAACGGCTGCCAGACCTCCTCCACGTCGGCCATCACCCGGTCGCAGGCGGCCACCACCAGCTCCGGGTCGTAGCCCAGCTCGGCCAGCAGGTCGGAGTCCCGGGCCCAGTCGGCGATCATGGCGGTGTCGCACTCGATGTGGAACTGCAGACCCCAGGCCCGGTCGCCGAGGCGGAACGCCTGGTGCGGGTAGCGGGTGGAGGCGGCCAGCAGGGTGGCGCCCCGGGGCAGCTCGGTGATCTCGTCGGAGTGCCACTGGAGCACGTCCGGGATCAGCGGCACGTACCGGAACAGCGGGTCGCCGTCGGCGGCGTCCCGCTTGCCCACCACAGCCGGGCCCACCTCGGGCCCGGACGGGCTCCGCTCCACCAGGCCGGCGTGGGCGGTGGCGAGCAGCTGCCCGCCGAGGCAGACGCCGAGGGTCGGCACCCGGTGGCGGACCGCCTTGCGCAGCAGCCCCTCCAGCGCCGGGAACCAGGGCGCGCCCGGGCTGCCGTCGGGCAGCGGGTACGCCTGCTGCTCGCCGCCGAGCACCACCAGCGCGGCGTACCCCTCCAGGTCGGCGGGGAGCGCGTCGCCGGCGTGCGGACGGAGCACCCGCAGGTCGAGGCCCCCCTCGGTCAGCCACTCCCCCAGCCGGCGGAGGTCGTCGGTCGGGTCGTTCTCGATCACCAGCGCGGTCGCCACGGTGTCGAGGCTAGCGGGTGCGTCGCCGCCCACCCGGAACGGCTCGGCCGCTGTCCCGGCGCGGGTTAGGCTCTGCCGCTGTGATCACCGAAGAATGCCTGCGCCCGCCGGTCCTGCGCCCCGGCGACACGGTGATGCTCGTGTCGCCCTCCGGACCGACCCGGCCGGAGCGGGTGGCCCGGGGGATCGAGCTGCTGACCGGCTGGGGGCTGCGCCCGGTGCTGGCGCCGAACGCGTACGCCCGGCGGGGCTACCTGGCCGGCGACGACGCGCTGCGCGCCGCCGACCTGAACACCGCGTTCGCCGACCCGGAGGTGCGCGGGGTGATCTGCACCCGGGGCGGTTACGGCGCGCAGCGGGTGGTCGACCTGATCGACATGGCCGCGGTACGGCGGGACCCGAAGGTGGTCGCCGGCTTCTCGGACATCACCGCGTTGCAGTTCGCGCTCTGGCGGGGCGCCCGGCTGGCCGGCGTGCACGGCCCGGGAGCGGCCTGGCTCGACGAGCGGACCCCGCTGCGCTCGGCGGAGTCGCTGCACGCCGCGCTGATGACCACCGAGCCGGTGACCGTCGACGCGGTGCCGGCGGAGGAGACCTTCGCCGTACGGGTGTCCGGTCGGGCGGTCGGTCCGCTGCTCGGCGGCAACCTCTGCCTGATCGCCGCCTCGATCGGCACCCCGGACCTGCCCGACCTCACCGGCGCGGTGCTGCTGGTCGAGGAGGTGCAGGAACCGCCGTACAAGGTCGACCGGATGCTCACCCACCTGCGCCGCGCCGGCGTGCTGGACGGCGTGGCCGGGGTGGCGGTCGGCCAGTTCACCGACTGCGCCGACGGCTGGGACACCACGATCGTCGACGTGCTCACCGAGCGTCTCGGGGACCTGGGCGTCCCCGTCCTCGGCGGCCTCCCCGTCGGCCACGGCCAGGGCCAGCTGACCGTCCCGGTCGGGACCGAGGCCACCCTCGACGCCACCACCGGCACCCTCACCGTCTCCCCCGCCGTCCACTGACCCCGGCGCCGGCGCCCCGCCCGTTGTTCGGCGTCCGGGAAGGCGCCTGCGCGGGCGCGAATTTCTTGATCAACAGGGGTGGGGGTGGGATTTTCAGCTGGGGCACAGTGTCGGGACGGGTTTTCTCCAGGTTTGGTGGTCACTGTCGGTGAGGTCATCGCACCACCACCGATCACTGGAGGACTGATGTCCCGCACGATCTCGAAGAAGCGCCTGCTGGTCGGGCTGGCCGCCGCCGGAGTGCTCGGCGTGGGGATCGCCGCCCCGGCGGTGGCCTTCGCCGAGGGCGCCACCCCGTCGCCGAGCGCCAGCAGCGGCGCCGACCAGGGCACCGACCGCCAGGAGCGCAAGGCCGACCGCCAGGAGCGGCGGGCCGATCGGCAGGGCGAGTTCGCCGAGGCCCTGGCCACCGAGCTCGGCGTCCCCACCGACAAGGTGACCGCCGCGCTGGAGAAGCTGCGCGAGCAGCACAAGGCCGACCGCCCGGAGCGTCCCTCCGGCGAGGAGCGGCAGGGGGCGCTCAAGGACCGGCAGGCGGCGCTCGAGGACCGGCTGGCCCAGGCGGTCAAGGACGGTAAGCTCACCCAGGAGCAGGCCGACGCGATCACCAAGGCCGTCGAGGCCGGCGTCTTCCCGGGCCCGGGCGGCCGTGGCCACCACGGCGAGGGTATGACCGGCAGGTGACCTGGGTGGCCCCGCCGTTCCCCTCCCCGGCCGCCTGTTCTCCTCCCGGCCGGACCACCCCCGCGGCGGGGCCGCCCTCCGTACCCGATCCACCGCGCACGGCGGTCGTCCGCCCCGGCGGCGCTGCCGGGCGGACGGGGTCCGGCCACCGCAGGTACGGCCCGCCGGCGGGAACGCCGGCGACGTCCACGTCGGACTCGTCGGGGGTTCACCCTCGACGGCCGGGCTTCTCGTGAGAGCTCGCACCTTGCGGCAACGCCTTCCGGGGCAGCCGCCTGCCCGCCGGGCGACCGCGCCGGGGCGGGCAGGCGGCGGGCTCACGCCCCGGCGGGCGGCGCGAAGACGCCGAAGTGGTTGCCGGCCGGGTCGAGCAGGTGGGCGAAGGTGAGGCCGTTGTCGTTCGACTTCAGCGGCACCAGCACCTTGCCGCCGGCCGCCTCGGCCTGCCGGCAGGTCCCGGCCACGTCGGCCACCTGCACGTAGAACACCGCGTAGTTCGGGCCGGCCCCGCCGGTGGCCCGGACGGCGCCCTGGATCGACCCCTCCGGTCCCGGCGCCACCACCCGGTACGACGCCTCCGGGCTGCCCTGTTCGTCGAACGCCCAGCCGAACACGTCGGTGTAGAACTTCCCGGTCTCCTCCGGCCGGTCGGTGCCGATCTCGAACCAGCTGACCGCGTTGGTGATCGTGGACATGGGTCGCCTCCCGTTCCGCGCGCCGGCCGGTCGGCCGGGCTCGTCAGGAGTCAGCCTCGACCCGGCCGGCGACACCGTCCTGTCGGTGTTTTCCGACGGCGAGCCCGACGTGGCGCCCTCTTGCCAGCCGGGCCCCGTCCTCCGCGGTCGGGCCGCGCCGGAGCTCGCCGCACGCGGCCCGCCCCGACAACCGCCATGCGGAAGCCGGCCGGCAGGAGCCGGCGCGGGGGCGCTCAGACCAGGCTCAGCGCGCGGACCCGCTCGTGCGGGATGTCCAGGTCGCCGAGGCGCAACTCCCGCGCGACCAGCTCGGGCAACGCCTCCACCCCGAGGATCCGGTCGGTACGGAAGCAGCGCAGCCCGTCGCGCAGCCGGCACCAGGCGAGCAGGTACCAGTGGCGGGGGTTGCCGAGGTAGCCCAGCGGCTCGACCTCGCGTACCGAAGCCGTGCCGGCGCGGTCGGCGTACCGCAGGCGGAGCACGCGCCGCGCGGAGACCGCGTCGGCGACGGCGGCCGGGACGGGCGTGGCCGGCCCGTCGCCGATCAGGTGCACCCGGCCGGCGAGCCGGTGCGCCTCGGCCGCGTCGGCGGCCGGCATGACCGCCAGCAGTTTGCGCAGCGCGGTGGCGCCCGCCCCGGCGAACGGCGTGCCGTCGAGCCGGTGCAGCGCGACGGCCATCGCGACCGCCTCGGCGGCGGTCAGGTTGACCGGCGGCAGGGTGTGCGCCCGGTCGCCCACGTAGCCGCCGGTGCGGCCGGGCTCGGCCCAGATCGGCACGCCGGAGCCCTGCAGCGCGGCGATGTCCCGCTCGATGGTGCGGGTGCTCACCTCGAAGCGCCCGGCCAGCCAGCGCGCGCTGCGCGGCCGGGGCGACACCGCCCGCAGCTCCTCCACCAGCGCGTAGAGACGGTCGGTCCGGTTCACCCCCGGAGGCTAAGCCGGGGGTACGACAGTGGCGCTCAGGCGATGCAGGCGCAGACGATCAGCGCGGCCCCGAAGTGGGTGGCGGCGCTGACCCGGGCCGCCGGGTGCGGCTCGTCCGAGCAGATGATCTCGCCGAGCCGGCCGGGGGTGAGCAGGTCGAGCACGAAGAAGGCCAGTGCCATGATCGCCAGCCCGATCAGCCCGAAGATCACCGTGGAGGCGAGCCCCTTGGTGAAGTCGCTGTAGCTGGTCAGGATCGCGGTGAAGACGATCCCGGCGATGCCGAGCTGGTTGGCGGCGAGCAGCAACCCGGCGTTGCCGTTGCGCCGCACCCAGATCAGCTCCCGCAGCCTGCCGGGGGTGAGCAGGTCGACCAGCACGAAGCCGGCCGCCATCAGCGCCACCCCGACGACACCGAACACGACGCTCTGCCATGCTCCGGTGAGCAGATCCTCCAGCACCGACGGCCTCCCGACCTCCTACGCCCGGCGGGGGTGCCGGCGCGGTGATCGAGACGATAGCGGCACCGCGCCACCGTGATCTAGAGCGACAGGTAGCGCTGCCGCTCGTACGGGGTGACCTCGCGGCGGTACTGCTCCCACTCGGCCCGCTTGTTGCGCAGGAAGAAGTCGAAGACGTGCTCGCCGAGCACCTCGGCGACCAGCTCCGAGCCGGCCATCACGTCGATCGCCTCGGCCAGGTTCTCCGGCAGCGCCTCGTATCCCATGGCGCGGCGCTCGGCGCTGGTCAGCGACCAGACGTCGTCCTCGGCGCCCGGCGGCAGCTCGTAGCCCTCCTCGATGCCCTTGAGGCCGGCACCGAGCAGCACCGCGAAGGCGAGGTACGGGTTCGTCGCCGAGTCCAGCGAGCGGACCTCCACCCGGGCCGAGTTCGGCTTGCCGTACGCGGGCACCCGGACCAGCGCGGACCGGTTCAGGTGACCCCAGCAGACGTACGCCGGGCTCTCGGTGATCCGGTCCGGCAGCGCCAGCGGGAAGAGCCGCTTGTACGAGTTGACCCACTGGTTGGTGACCGCGGTGTACTCCCGGGCGTGCATCAGCAGGCCGGCGATGAACGACTTGGCCACCTTGGAGAGCTTCATCGGGTCGCCGGCGTCGTGGAACGCGTTGCGCTCCCCCTCGAACAGCGACAGGTGGGTGTGCATGCCGCTGCCCGGCTGGTCGGTGAAGGGCTTCGGCATGAAGCTGGCCTGCACGCCGGTGGAGAGCGCCACCTCCTTGACCACGTGCCGGAACGTCATGATGTTGTCGGCGGTGGTCAGCGCGTCGGCGTAGCGCAGGTCGATCTCCTGCTGGCCGGGGGCCACCTCGTGGTGGCTGAACTCCACCGAGATGCCGATCCGTTCCAGGGCCAGCACGCCCTGGCGGCGGAAGTCCCGCGCGACGGCGTGCGTGGTGTGCTCGAAGTAGCCGCCGGTGTCCACCGGGGTCGGCACCGAGCCGTCCTGGGGGCCGTTCTCCAGCAGGAAGAACTCGATCTCGGGGTGGGTGTAGAAGGTGAAGCCCTTCTCGGCCGCCCTGGACAGCATCCGGCGCAGCACGTGCCGCGGGTCCGCCCAGGAGGGACCGCCGTCGGGGAGCAGGATGTCGCAGAACATCCGGGCGCTCTCGCCGCTGACCCCGCCCTCGAAGGGGAAGACCTGGAAGGTGGTCGGGTCCGGCATGGCCACCATGTCGGACTCGAAGACCCGGGCGAAGCCCTCGATCGCGGAGCCGTCGAAGCCGATGCCCTCCTCGAAGGCCGCCTCCAGCTCGGCGGGGGCGACCGACACGCTCTTGAGCGTGCCGAGCACGTCGGTGAACCACAGCCGGACGAACCGGATGTCCCGCTCTTCCAGCGTACGGAGGACGAACTCCTGCTGACGGTCCACTTCCCCAACCCCTCGCGACACTCTTTCTCCGCCTTCGACCGGGCTGTGCCCGACCTGACCGCCCAGTCTCCCCGGGCCTCGTTACGCCGACGTTACGCGAAGCGCCGGCGCCCGTCCCGCCGTGTCCCGCCCGCCGGTGGCCGGGCTCCCGCGCGGGTGGTCGCCGTCTCGTCCCGGCCACCGGTTCGGTTCGTCAGCGCTGGGGCAAGATGAGGACATGCCCACCCTGCGTCTCGCCCTGTCACAGGTCAACCCGACCGTCGGCGACCTCGCCGGCAACGCCGAGCTGGTCCGCGCCTGGAGCCACAAGGCGGCCGACGCCGGCGCCCAACTCGTCGCCTTCCCGGAGATGATGCTGACCGGCTACCCGGTCGAGGACCTGGTCTTCCGCCGCTCCTTCGTCGCCGCGTCGAAGGCCGCGCTGGAGCGGCTCGCCGCCGACCTGGCCGCGGACGGACTCGGCGATCTGCCGGTCGCGGTCGGCTACCTGGACGCGGACGGCCCGCCGCAGGTCAGCGGGGACGCCCAGCCGGGCCGGGGCGCCCGCAACGCCGTCGCGCTGCTGCACCGGGGCGGGATCGTCGCCACCTACTTCAAGCACCACCTGCCCAACTACGGCGTCTTCGACGAGGACCGCTACTTCGTCCCCGGCGACACCCTCACGGTGGTCCGGGTCGGCGGGGTGGACGTCGCGCTGACCATCTGCGAGGACCTCTGGCAGGCCGGCGGCCCGTTCGCGGTGGCCCGGCAGGCCGGTGTGGGGCTGGTGGTCAACATCAACGGCTCGCCGTACGAGCTGAACAAGGACGACATCCGGCTGCCGCTGGTCCGCCGCCGGGCCGCCGAGGCCGGCGCGACGATCGCGTACGTCAACATGACCGGCGGCCAGGACGAGCTGGTCTTCGAGGGCGACTCGATGATCGTGGCGGCCGACGGCACCCTGCTCACCCGCGCCCCGCAGTTCGTGGAGCACCTGCTGGTGCACGACGTCGAGCTGCCCGAGGCGGGTGAGCGGGGCGCGGACACCGCCGAACTGGCCGACGGGATGCGGCTGGTCCGACGGGAGGTCTCGGCGATTCCCCCCGCGCCACCGGGCCCGGCGGCCGCCGGCGGGGTGCTGGAACCGGTCGCCGACGAGGCCGAGGTGTGGCACGCGCTGGTGCTCGGCCTGCGCGACTACGTCAACAAGAACCGCTTCCCGTCGGTGGTGCTGGGCCTGTCCGGCGGCATCGACTCGGCGGTGGCGGCCGCGCTCGCCGTCGACGCGCTCGGGCCGCAACGGGTGGTCGGGGTGTCCCTGCCCAGTCAGCACTCCTCGGAGCACTCCCGCGCCGACGCCGAGGACCTGGGCAAGCGGACCGGCCTGGACTACCGGGTCGAGCCGATCCAGCCGATGGTGGACACCTTCCTGGCCAACATGTCGCTCTCCGGGGTGACGGTGGAGAATCTCCAGGCCCGGGTCCGGGGCGTGATCCTGATGGCGCTGTCGAACCAGGAGGGCCACCTGGTCCTCACCACCGGCAACAAGAGCGAGCTGGCGGTGGGCTACTCGACCCTGTACGGCGACTCGGTCGGCGGGTTCAACCCGGTCAAGGACGTCTGGAAGACGCTGATCTGGCGGCTGGCGAAGTGGCGCAACGCCGACGCGGCCAGCCGGGGCGAGACCCCGCCGATCCCGGAGAGCTCGATCGGCAAGCCGCCGTCGGCCGAGCTGAGCCCCGGCCAGCTCGACAGCGACACCCTGCCCGAGTACGAGGTGCTCGACCCGATCCTGATCGGCTACGTCGACGGGGACCTGGGCCGCGACGGGCTGGTGAAGGCCGGTCACGACCCGGCGCTCGTCGACCGGGTGCTCCGACTGGTGGATCTCGCCGAGTACAAGCGCCGGCAGTCCGCGCCGGGCACGAAGATCTCCATGAAGGCGTTCGGACGGGACCGGCGGCTGCCCATCACCAACCGCTGGCGCGAGCACGGCTGAGCGGGCCCTTCCCGGCGCGGCGGCGGCCCGTCCCGGTCCCGCCGCGCCGATTCCGCCGAGTGAAATCCGGCACTGTGCCCTGCCGTGAGGCGGTCGTCCGGTGCGACGATCGCGGCGGAACCCGGGGACCGCGACGGCGGCCTCGAGGAAAGGAGACAGCCATGGTGGAGTCCACCCCGACCGAGGTGACCGCCCTCTACGGCGGCCCGGCCACCCGGCGGGTACGCACCCGCGACCTGATCGCCGCCAAGGAGCGCGGCGACCGCTGGCCGATGCTCACCTCGTACGACCAGTACACCGCCTCGATCTTCGACGCCGCCGGCATCCCGGTGCTGCTGGTCGGCGACTCGGCGGCCAACAACGTGTTCGGCTACGAGACCACCCTGCCGGTGACCGTCGAGGAACTGCTGCCGCTGGTCCGGGCCGTGGTCCGGGCGACCCGGCAGTCGCTGATCGTCGGTGACCTGCCCTTCGGCTCGTACGAGGAGGGCCCGACCCAGGCCCTGCGCACGGCGGTGCGGTTCATGAAGGAGGGCGGCTGCCACGCGGTGAAGCTGGAGGGCGGGCGGCGCTGCGCCGACCAGATCGCCGCGATCGTCGGCGCCGGCATCCCGGTGATGGCGCACATCGGCTTCACCCCGCAGAGCGAGCACACCCTGGGTGGCTACCGGGTCCAGGGGCGGGGCGACACCGCCGACGAGGTGATCGCCGACGCCCGGGCGGTGGCCGAGGCGGGCGCCTTCGCGGTGGTGCTGGAGATGGTGCCGGGCGAGGTGGCCAAGCGGATCACCGCGGAGCTGCCGATCCCGACGGTGGGCATCGGCGCCGGCCCGGACACCGACGCCCAGGTGCTGGTCTGGCAGGACATGGCCGGACTGCGTACCGGCAAGGCGCCACGCTTCGTGAAGCGGTACGCCGACCTCGCCGGGACGCTCACCGAGGCCACCCGCCGCTTCGCCGACGAGGTGCGCGGCGGCGAGTTTCCCGCCGCCGAACACACCTTCTGAGTACGACGGCAGCGGTGCGGCGTCCGGGCCGCACCGCTGCCCACTCAGACCACACAGAACTCGTTGCCCTCCGGGTCGGCGAGTTGGGCGGAGTAGTAGCCGTTCTCCGGGTCGTCCATCGAGCCCGACACCCGCGCCCCGAGCCCGGTCAGGCGGCGCACCTCGGCGTCGACTGCGACCCGCCGCTCGGCGACCGGCACGCCCCGGCCGCCACCGACCTTGAGGTCGATGTGCAGCCGGTTCTTGACCGACCGGGACTCCGGGACCGGCTGGAACCAGATCCGCGGGCCCGCCCCGGTCGGGTCCTCCAGCCGGTCCAGGCAGTCGCCGTCGCCCAGCTCGTCGGCCGGGATGCCGTTGGCCAGGTACCAGGCCCGCCAGGTCGGGTGCCCGTCCGGCGGTGGTTGGGGCCGGTATCGCAGCGCCTCCGCCCAGAACGCGACGAGGCGTGACGGATCCCGACAGTCGATCACCAGTTGCCATTCCATCCGGCGATGATGCCCCGGCGGTACGACAGCGCCGCCGTACCCCGGTGTCGCGGCGGACTGCTCAGAGGTCGGTGACGCGGATGCCGGCGTGCGCCTTGTAGCGCTTGTTGATGGCGATCAGGTTGGCGGTGAACGCCTCGATCTGGTGGGCGTTGCGCAGCCGGCCGGCGTAGACGCCGCGCATGCCGGGGATCCGGGCGGCCAGCGCGCCGACGATGTCGACGAGTTCCCGGTCCTCGGTGCAGATCAGCACGTCCAGATCGATCCGGTCGATCTCCGGGTCGGCCAGCAGCGGCGCGCTGACGTGGTTGAACGCCGCGCAGACCCGGGAGTCCGGCAGCAGGCCGGCGGCCTGCTGCACCGCGCTGCCCTCGGCGACCGGGAGGGCGTACGGACCCTGCTTGTCGAAGCCGAGCGGGTTGACGCAGTCGACCACGATCTTGCCGGCGAGCGACTCGGCGAGGGCGGCGACGATCGCGGCGTGCCCGTCCCACGGCACCGCGATGACGACCACGTCGCTGCGCCGGGCCACCTCGTCGTTGTCGGCCCCGGTCACGTCCACCCCGGCCGGGAGGCCGGGCAGCGCCGCGATCTCGGCGGCGGCCTCCGCGGCCCGCTCGGCGGAACGGGAACCGATCAGCACGGTCTGCCCGGCCCGGGCGAACCGGTAGGCGAGGCCCCGCCCCTGGTCGCCGGTGCCACCGATGATGCCGACGGTCAGCCCGGAGACGTCGGGCAGCGTGGTCGCGTCGTAAGCCATGCAGCCATCCTCGCAAACCGCCCCGCCCCCGCCCACCCGCCACCCGCCGCGTGCCGCGTGCGCGCAGTTTCAGAGAAAGTGTGGCCTTCACGGGCCGGAAAGCCACACTTTCTCGGAAAGTGCGCGGATCTTGAGGGGCGCGCGGGGTCGTCACGGGGGTGGTGGGGGTGGAGCGTGGGCGGGGCGGGGCGGGGCGGGGCGGTTCAGGCTCGCTCGAAGAGGACCTTGCGGGCCGCGGGGTCGGCGGTGACCAGGCGGACGCGGATCCGCTCACCGAGCGGCAGCTCGCCGGTGCAGCGGGCGCGGACCGGCGGGGCGTCCAGCGCCACCGTGCCGCCGGGCGGGCGCCCGGGCTTCGACTGCCCGTTCGGCGGGGCGGCCACGTCCAGCACGGCGGCCTCGAAGATCTCCCCCACCCGGTGTTGCAGCAGCACCGCCTCGGCCAGCTCGATGGCGCCCCGGGTGGCGGCGCCCGCCGTCCGGTCGGTCGCGGCCATCACCTCGGGCAGCTTCGGCAGCGCCGCGCGGACCCAGTCGGGCACCGGTCGCTGCTCGTGCAGGGCCAGGCAGGCCTCCGTCGCGTACCGGTCGGCCAGCCGGCGCAGCGGGGCCGTGACATGGGCGTACGCGGCCGCGACCCCGCCATGCTCCGGCTGCTCGGGCAGCTCGCCGTCGAACGCCGTGTACCCGGCACCCCGCATCAGCTCCGCCGCCTGGTCGACGAAGGCGGCGGCCCGGGGCTGCGAGGCGTCCAGCCCGGCCAGCACCTCGCCCACGCCGACGCCGTCGGGCCACCGCACGCCGAGCGGGGCGGCGGCGGCGCGCAGCCGGGCCACCGCCTCGGGCTTCGGCGGCGGCATGGTGCGCAGCAGCCCGATCCGGCCGGCGAGCATGATGTCGGCCGCGGCCATCCCGGTCAGCAGGGAGATCTGCGCGTTGTGGTCCTCCATCGGGACCGGGCCGCGCAGCACCAGCCGCCACCCGTCGCCGTCGGGCTCGACGTCCTGCTCGGGCAGGGGCAGGTTGACCGCGCCCCGGCGCAGGCCCCGGGCGGTGAGCAGGACGCCGATCTCGGGCAACAGGGCGATCGGTTCGGGCAGCCGCCCGGCGTCGGCGGCGGCCTGCACCCCGTCGTAGTCGAGCTTGGCCCGGCTGCGGACCCGGGCGCGTTCCAGCGCGACGCCGGTCGTCGCGCCGTCGGCGTCGAGGTCGATGGTCCAGACCACCGCCGCCCGGTCGACGTCGGGCAGCAGGCTGGCCGCCCCCTCGCTGAGGGTGTGCGGGTGCAGCGGGACGTTGCCGTCGGGCAGGTAGACGGTCTGCCCGCGTCGCCAGGTCTCCTCTTCCAGCGCGCCGCCGGGGCGTACGTGCGCGGCGACGTCGCCGATGGCGTACCGCACGCGGTAGCCGCCACCGGGACGGCGGGCGAGGTGCATCGCCTGGTCGAGGTCGCGCGAGGTCGCCGGGTCGACCGTGACGAACGGGACGTCGGTGCGGTCGGCCCCGGCGGCCGGCGGCGCGGCGGCGGCCTCGTCCGCCTCGCGCTGCGCCGCGTCCGGGAAGCCCTCGGGCAGTCCCAGCTCGCGGCGCAGCGCGCCGAAGTCGATGCGGGGCGCCAGTACGCGTCGGATGACCACGGGCCAATCCTGGCAGTCCGGCGCGTGATCCGCTCTCCGGCGTTGCGGCGGCGGTCGCCGTACGGTCAGCCGGTGGCCCTGCGGGCGCGGGACCGGGGGCTGGCGGGCGCGGTCGCCCGGGCGGCGGCCGGGCGCGCCGGCGCCTTGCGGGCGGTGGCCTTCCCGGTGGCCGTGGTCTTCTTCGCCGGTGCCTTCTTCGCCGTCGCCCTGCGGGTGGTGGTCGACGAGGTCGCGGTCGCCTTCTTCGCCGGCGCCTTCTTGGCGGTGGTCTTCGACGCCGGTGCTTTCTTGGCGGTGGTCTTCTTCGCCGGGGCCTTCTTGGCAGCCGTGGTCTTCTTCGCTGGGGCCTTCTTGGCAGCCGTGGTCTTCTTCGCTGGGGCCTTCTTGGCCGCCGTGGTCTTCTTCGCCGCCGTGGTCTTCTTGGCCGCAGTGCCGGTGGTCTTCTTCGCCGCGGTGCGGGTGGTCTTCTTCGCCGCGCTCGTGGTCTTCGCGGCGGCCTTCCTGGCGGGGGCCTTCGTCGCCGTCGCTTTCGACGCGGGCGCCTTCTTCGCGGCGGTCCTGGAGGCGGGCGCCTTCTTCGCGGTCGTCCTGGACGCCGGGGCCTTCTTCGCCGCCGTCTTCTTCGCGGCGGTCGCCGTGGTGGCCGGAGTCCGTCCGGACCCGGCGCCCGACGCGTTCGCCGAGGCCCTGCCGGCCGACGCCTTCCGGGCCGCCGCCGTGGTCGTGGTGGACCGGCGTGCCGCGGTGCTGCGGGTGGCGCCCGCGGTCCGCTCCGCCGCGGCGGACTTCTTGGCGGCCGGCCGGGTGGTGGCCTGTTGTGCTTCGGCCATCTCGGTTCCCTCCTTGGGGACATGCGCTCGCGTGCCCCCGCTACGGAGGCACGGAGTTCCTCGACACGGGCCGTCCCGTGCCGTTCAGCTGCCCTCCCCGGCCCAGCGGGCGTCCTCGGCGTCCCACGCTTCGTTGCGCTCCCGCACCGTCTGCAGGGCGTTCTCCGCGTCGGCGGACGAGTCGTACGGTCCGAGAACGTGCTTCGCAGGGCACACGTCGGCATCGGTCTCGACCCGGTGGTGTCGGGTGCACCAGTAGTAGCGCCCACCACTTCCGCTGTCGTTCATGAGATCACTGTGCACCGGGAGCAGCCCGGCCGCCACCGGATCGCGCAAATAGTCGCGACGACCTCCACAGTAGACGTGCAGGTCGGGGCCGCGAGGCCGAACGCGGGAAGCCGTACCCGGGTGGACGGGGCAGCCGGAAGACCGGTCGGTGGCGGAGAATCCCCCGGTGCGTTTCGGGGGCAGAACATCGGCACGGGTCCGCCGCGGCCTGCTCGCCGCGGCCGTGGTCATGGTCCTGGCGGTGACGGTGGTGACGGTGGCGGTGCCCCTGCTGCGGGACCGGTCGCAGCAGCGGCTCGAGCGGCGGGCCGACCGCGAGGTGACCGCCATCGCGCAGCGGGCGCGGGCCGAACTGCTGGCCGATCCGGCGGCCGGGGAGGCGGCTCTGCGCCTTGCCGCGGACCGGGTCGACGGCGTCGAGGTGCTGGCCGTGGAGGGTGGCGGGCAGCGCCCGGAGGCCGCGGTGCGCCTGGTCTTCCGGGTACGCGTGGCGAAGCCGCGAGCGTCTTCGGCTGGCAGCAGGCCACAGCGACGCGCTGCTTCGCGCAGGTGGTGCGCCCCGGTTCCGGTCCGGCGGCGTTGGAGCGGGTGCCGTGCCCGGCGTGAGTCGACGCGGGTCACGCCCTCACCTCGTCCCGCTCGGCGGCCGGCTCCGCTGAACAGCCGGTACCGCGGCGCGGCCACCACCGGCAGGATCGGCGGTCATGATCACGACGACGTCCGGGACGGGGCCGTGCCCGCAGTGCGGTGCGACGACGGTGTCGGTGCGCGAGGCGATGCCCTGGTGTGCCGGCTGTGAGTGGAACCTCGACGGCTACGACCGGGTCCGGCAGGCGCCGGAGTTCGGCTGGTCCTGGGTCGACCGGCGGACCCACCGGTTGGCCGCCCGGCTCACCGGCCAGCAGTACGCCGCGCTCGTGGGGCGCCCGCTGGACTCGACCGGCCTCGGGGTGGCCGGGATGGCGACCGTGCTCGTCTCGCTGCTGCTGGTCGCCGGGGTGCTGGCGATGGTCGGCGAGGCGATTGGCCGGATGCTGTCGTGGCTGCTGTCCCGGCTGCTCTTCGCCGGCCACCTGCTGCTGGTGGTGACGGCGCTGCGGGACAGCCAGCGGGCCGAGTACCTGGCCGACGAGATGTCCGCCCGGGCCGCCGGCACCGCCGGGGCGACCGGCCTGCTCGACGTCCTGCTCAGCGGCGAGTCGGTGGCGCTGGTCGTCCGTCAGGCGTCGCGCGGCGGGCACGGGCCGGCGACGTGGCGGTCGGGGGTGGCGAGGTCGCTGGCCGGCTCGGGTGAGCGGCTGCCGCTGCTGCGCCAGCTCTCCCTGCGCGAGCAGGTGTCGCTCTTCGCCTCCCACCCGCCGGCGGGCCTGCGGCACCGGATGCTCACCGCCCGCGCCCGGCAGGACCCCCGGGTGGTGCTCACCGAGACCCGCGCGGAGCGGATCGACGCCGAGCTGGCCCGGCACTACCAGCGGGTGAGTCGGGCCGTGGCCTGGTCCGGCTGACGACCGACGGCGGCACCGCCAGCGGCCGGCACGGTCGAGGTCGCGACGGTTAGGGTCGCCGGATGGGCGTACCGGACTACATCCTGCGGATGCGCGAGCACGTCGGCCACGACCTGCTCTGGCTGCCGAGCGTCAGCGCGGTGGTCCGCAACGACGCCGGCGAGCTGCTGTTGGGGCGGCGCTCCGACGACGGCCGCTGGTCGGTGGTGAGCGGCTTCGTCGAGCCGGGCGAGCAGCCGGCCACGGCCGTGGTGCGCGAGGTCGAGGAGGAGACCGGCCTGTGCGTCGAGCCGATACGCCTCAGCAGCGTCGTCTCGCACCCGCACACCTACCCCAACGGCGACCGCTGCGAATACCTCAACCTCGGCTTCCACTGCCGATTCGTCTCCGGTACGGCCCGGGTCAACGACGACGAGTCGGTGGCGGTGGAGTGGTTCCCGCCAGACCGGCTGCCCGAACTGGACGCGCACGCCCGGCTGGTGATCGCGCAGGCGCTCGCCGACGACCCGACCGCCTGGTACCTGCCCGCGGGCGCGACCTGGGACGAGTTCTCCGCCGCGCGCTGACCTCGGACGCCGTGGCCGCCGGGCGGAGCCGCACGCCGTGACGCCCGCCGGCGCCACCTCCGCGGCGGGCGTCGCCGTGGGCGCTGTCGGGCTTTCCGCGCGGCGTCGGGCGCCCCACGGACGGCGGCGAACCGGCCTGGCGAGCGTGGTGGCCCCGTCGGTGTTGGCCCTGTTCTGCATCACCTGGGGAGCACCCGGCTGGCTGCTGCTCGGCGGTGTCTTCGTGGTGACCGGGCTGGTGATGCCGGCCGTCGCACGGGCGGCCGAGCGCTCCCGCCCGTACGTGCCCCGGCCGGGGTGACAGGCGGTGGCCGGGTCAGCGCGTCGAGCGGTCGCGCAGCACGGGGGACCCGTCGCCGTCCAGCTCGGCCAGCACGACGAGCCGGCCGGTCAGCGCGAGCATCAGCGCCTCGGCCGTGCCCCGGACCACCGGGCCGTCGCCCCACGTCCAGTCCAGGTCGGTGGCCGTGAACCGCAACCCCTCCCGCAGGCTCCTCCGCCCGAATGCCACCGAGCGGCGGCTGACCAGGAAGTCCAACGACACCCGCATCCGGTCCGGACGCAGCTCGTGCGGCAGGCCGAGCGGACGGCGAATGTCCTGCCCGTGCACCTGGAGGTCGGTGAGCTGACCGAAGTGCCCGACCACGGGCGGCCGGAACGGGTTCTCGGCGTTGTCCCGCAAGACCGCCGCGAGGTCGTGAGCCGGCCTGCGCGCGACCAGTTGGGCCAGCTTGGCATTGGCAGCGTGGAGGTTGAAGCCGCTGCGCAGCAGGAGCGACAGCATCGCGCGGGGTCGCGTGGCGAAGGGAGAGACCAGGTGGGCCACCACCTCATGGACGGTCCACGACCCGCACAGGCTGGGCGTGTCGAGCTGCTCCCGGTTGAGCGAGTCGATGAGGTCGGCGAGCCGACGTCGCTCATCGGCGATCATCCCCGTGAGGTCCATGGCGGGACACTACCGTCGGCCGCCGCGCCGCCGCTGTCCCTGCTCGGGTGGCCAGGTCCAGCCCGGCGGGGAGCGCCGCCACCATGAGCCGGCGACTGGCGGTCAGCCACAGTCGGGCGGCGAGCCGGGCGGCGGGCTGTCGGATGACCCCGTACTGCTGGCCCTTGAGCGAATGGGCAGTACGTCCATCGACGCCGACAATGAGGCGCATGACGGTGCGTCATCGGATCGCAGCCGGGCTCGCGCTCACCGCGGCGGGCGTCCTGGTACTGGCCCTGCCGGACAGTTTGGAGGGTCCACGGCTGGTCGCGTTCGGCCCCGGTCATGGACCCTCCCGACTGGACCTGATCGGCATTGCGCTGCTCGCTCCGGGCGCCAGTTGGCTGCTGGTCACGCTGGTACGAGCGCTGCCATCGCTCGAGTACACACCGCGTGTGCTGCTCGGCCTGGGCGGCGCGGGCGGGCTCGGTCTCGGGCTGCTGGTTGCCTCGAGCTTCGCCGGGTTCACCGGCTGGTGGGTGGTCGGTGCCCTGACACTGTCCGCAGTCGAACTCATTCTCGTCGCAATGGTGTGGCGAGGACGCGGCCACCCAGCTGCCCACCGGTAGGTCTCCGCCCGTCCCAGGCCGTGGTCAGGCCGCCAGACACCGCCTGACGCTGACCAGGGTCAACCAGGAACACCCGACGGGAATCCAGCTCGGAGCCTGGCGAGGTACCACTGCTTGAAAGGGTGCTGCGCTGGTCGTCGTCTACCCTGCGTCCATGTCTGTCACCGACCAGGAGTTGGCTGTTGCGGCAGCACAAGCAGGAGCCGTCGTGGTGCGGAACATGTACGGCACATCACTCTCCCGCATCGAGAAGGCCGCGGGCGACTTCGCTACCGCCGCTGACATCGAGGCGGAGAAGATCATCATCGACATGCTCGGTTCGGCCCGACCGGACGATGCGGTGAGCGGCGAGGAGAGCGGACGCACGGGCGCAAGCACGGCCGAGCGGATGTGGCTCGTGGATCCTCTGTGCGGCACCTTGAACTATGCCGCGCGCAGCATGCTGGTCTCGGTGAACGTTGCCTTGCGAAAGGACGCCGAGGTGACGGTCGCGGCGTCAGCCGACCCGTTCTCCCGTGAGGTGTTCTGGACCGATGGGTCTGGTGCGTACGTTCGGCACGGCGACATCGACGAGCGGCTCAGACCGTCGGCGGCGTCTCGGCTGGTGGATGTCAACCTCGATCCACCGTTTCCGAACGCTCCCCGCTTCCGGGCTGCGCGGCTCCTCGCTAAAACGGGATTCGTCGAGCGGTTCCGCCCGCGCGTGGTCTCCACCACCTTGGCGGTGGCGTGGGTGGCAGCCGGCCGGAGAGCGGCGTACGTCACCGATGGTGACCTGCGGGACAGCGTGCATTTCGCCAGTGGGATCGCCCTGTGCCGGGCTGCCGGTTGCGTGATCAGTGACATCGACGGGCAGCCGCTGCACAGTGGTGCCGGTGGACTCGTCGTGGCGGCGGACGATGAGACACATGCTGCCTTGATGGCGCTGATCCGGACCCAACTGGCGGCTGCTGGTTAGCCCGCAGACCGGCGGCGCTTGCTCTCCGTCAAACAGCGAGTAATCCTGGCAGCCCGATCCGCCCTGCGAGCAGGTGTCGGGCACCGTTCCCGCTGGTGGCGGGGAGACGGCTCTAAGTTCCGCTTCAACATATGACCGTCAGGCCGGGAGACCGGGGGATGGTCGGCAGTTAGGTAGGCGTGCTTCCATGACTGCATGACGAAGACCGGCGAGCCGCCGACTTCCAAGCAGGTTGCTCAGCTGGGTGCGTGGTTCCTGGTCTTCGGCTTGGGTGCTCTCATGATCGAGGTTTGGGTGGGCGACCATCCGTTCAGAGGAAGTCCGGCGTCATGGGGCCTCGGGGAGACTTTCTCTGTGGTGGGGGGCGGGATCCTCTGTTGGGCCGCGCAGCGTCATCGACAGCAGCGGTGACAGCAACCGGCCGCGATGAAGACGACCAAGGCCGGCGTCGCACGGACGGTCGGCCGAGGCAGGAGACGGCCCAGGACGCGGCCGGACCAAGCGCCCAGAACTTACAAGCGAGGGGTCGAGCGGCGGCGCACTTCCGCATCGCCCGACCCCTCGGGTTGTGCCCGATCAACGCTGACAGGCCACACCTTGCCCCTCGACGAAGCCTGGCTGCTGGTTAGGCCCGTAGCACTCGAAGAAACAGCAGGTCAGCCACCATGTGACGGCGGCTGACCTGGTGGGCGACGGACGAGTCGACCTGTACGCCGGATTCTGTGCGCGGCGCGTACCCCTCGCGGCGTACGCACCGGCGGCGGCCATCCATCTCGGCCTGCCGTCGCCGACAGGCTCCTGCGGCCTACCCGCAGACATCGGGCGGGCAGCCCTCAAGCGTCTGCGCCGGGTCGTCATCTTGCGGTGACGGCCCTTTCTTGGCCTTGCTCCGGGTGGGGTTTACCTAGCCACCCCGGTCACCCGGGGTGCTGGTGGGCTCTTACCCCACCGTTTCACCCTTACCGACCCGTTTGGGCCGGCGGTCTGTTTTCTGTGGCACTGTCCCGCGGGTCACCCCGGGTTGCCGTTAGCAACCACCCTGCCCTGTGGAGTCCGGACGTTCCTCGGCGGCGGGCCGGAGCCCGCCGACGCGACCGCCCGGTCGACTCGTCCGTCGCGCCTTCATCCTAACGACGCGGCCGGCCCGCCCATTTCCGCCCCGGACCGCCACGCAGGCGGCGGTGCGGGCAGCCGCCGGAGGGAACGCCCATTTCCGCCCCGACGGGCGGTTCAGGGGATGGCGATCGCGAGCCAGGACGGCCAACCGGTTTCGCGTCTCCGCGTCCACCTTGATCGTCGTGTCCACGTCGGCAACATACCGCCGGTATACCGCCTACGGAGAGCAACACGAACAGGTGAATCACCGCCCGCGCGGTGCGGACCGGGGCGTACTAGCCTCGGGACACCATGGATCTTTCCCACGCCGCGCTGCTGCTCGCCGCCGGTCTCGCCGCGGGCACGGTGAACGCGGTGGCCGGGGGCGGTTCCCTGATCACCTTCCCGGCGCTGATCGCGGTGGGCCTGCCGCCGGTGCCCGCGAACGTCACCAACTCGGTCTCGGTCTGCCCCGGTTACCTGGCCAGCGTGGCGGGCAGCCGCGGCGACCTGCCGCCGGCCCGCCGGCTGGCGGTGCTGGTGCCCACCACCGTCATCGGCACGATGATCGGCTGCCTGGTGCTGCTGGCCACTCCGGCGCGGGCGTTCGAGCTGGTCGTACCGTTCCTGGTGCTCGGCGCGACCGCGGTGCTCGCCTTCCAGGATCCGCTGCGCCGGCTGGTCGGGCATCCGCGCGACCTGTCGCCGCGCCGCCGTACCGTCACGGTGCAGGCCATGGTCGGGCTCGGCGCGGTGTACGGCGGCTACTTCGGCGCGGCCCTCGGGGTGATGCTGGTCGCCGGCCTGGCCCTGGTGCTGGACGCGACGCTGGCCCGGGTGACCGCGATCAAGAACCTGCTCTCGGCGGTGGTCGGGCTGACCACGGTGGCGGTGTTCGCGCTCGTCGGGCCGGTGAACTGGGCGGCCGTCGCGGTGGTCGCGCCGGCCACGGTGGTCGGCGGGTACGCGGGTGCCCGGCTGGTCCGCCGGCTGCCGTCGGTGATGCTCAAGACGCTGATCGTGGTCTTCGGCACGGTGATCGGCCTCTACCTGCTGTGGCGGGCGCTGCGGTGAGACGCCGGACCGCCCCGGCGCGAGCCTGCGCCGGGGCGGTCCAGGGTGTCAGTACGCCTCGCCGACCGGCTCCTCCGGGGCGTGCTCCGCCTGGCGGGCGGCGCGGTTCCAGCGGGACCAGAGCACCCGCTCGCCGTAGCCGGCAGCCATCAGGTGAGCGAAGGCCAGGTAGACCAGCACGCCCACCGCGAGGACGCCGAAGCCGACCCAGAACGGCAGGGCCAGACCGTGCTCGGCGAGCTTGCCGGAGATGATCGGGGCGGGCGCGGCGGCGCCCCAGCGGACCAGGTTGAACGCGCCGGTGGCGAGCCGCCGGTCGCTGGACCCGAGGCCGAGCGCGAGGTCGGTGAGGTTGGCGTTGGCCAGGCCCATGCAGAGGCCGGCCAGGACCAGCACCACCAGCGACTCGGCGGTGCTGCCGGAGGTGGCGAAGAGGACCATGCAGGCCAACAGCCCGGCGATGGCCACGCCGACGGTCTGCACGGCGCCGATCCGGTGCGCGAGCCGGTGGCCGATCACCAGAATGCCGGCGGCCAGGCCGAGACCCCAGCCGGTGAAGGCCAGCCCCAGCGGGACGACGTCCAGGCCGAGAAAGAGCGGCGTGTAGCCGAGCACCACGAAGAAGACGAAGTTGTAGGCGGCGGTGACCACACAGAGCGCGACGAACGCCGGCTTGCGGTAGGTGGCGAAGATCTGACCCACGCGTACGGGCGCCTGCCGGTTGGCCGGCTCGCGGAGCTTGCGGGAGGCCACGGCCAGCGCGAGCACCATGAACACGCCGCAGACGAAGAACGGCAGCCGCCAGCTGACCTGGCCGAGCAGGCCGCCGATCAGCGGGCCGACGGCGAAGCCGAGACCGAGCGCGGTCTCGAAGAGGCCGACCACCCATTCCCGGTCGTTGGCGAGGTTGACCAGCACCACCATGGCGGTGGCGAAGAACATCGCGTTGCCGAGCCCCCAGACGCCGCGCAGCACCGACAGTTGCCCGATGTCGTTGCTGAACGAGGCGAGGATGGCGGCCAGGCCGACGACGGACACGCCGGTGATCAGCACCGGTTTGAAGCCGAACTTCCCGCTGGCCAGGGTCGCTGGGATCATGCCGACCGCCATCACCGCGATGTAGGCGGTGAAGAGCAGTTCGACCTGCCAGGCGGTGACCCCGATCGCCTCGCCGATGGCGGGCAGGATCGGGTCGACGACGGCGATGCCGGCGATGGCGAGGAAGGCCACCAGCGTGGTGGCGTAGATGGCACTGCGGTTCGGTTCGGTACGCCGATCCACTCCGCCTCCCAAGTTGGCTGTATCGTACAGGTAGTTTTGTTGTATCATACAGATATGAGCCGCGACCACAGCACCGGAACGGACGGAAACGAGACCACCCTCGGCCGGATCGAGACCGAGGTGGCCCTGCTGATGCGCCTGGGCGAGGCGACCCGCCGGGCCACCGGCACCGCCGAGCACCGGGTGCTGGACCGGGCGGCGTACGTGATCCTGCGACACCTGGACAAGGCCGGCGCGCAGAACGTCTCCGCGCTGGCGGCCCGCCTCAACCTGGACGGCTCGACGGTGACCCGGCAGGTCTCGGCCATGCAGCGCGACGGCCTGATCACCCGCGCCCCCGACCCCGCGGACGGCCGCGGCACCGTGGTCTCCGCCACTCCGGCCGGGTTGCAGCGGATGGCCGCCGTGCGGGCGGCCCGCACCCGGCTCTACGGCGACATCCTCGCCGACTGGACCGGCGACGACCGGGACACCCTGGCGACGATGCTGCACCGGCTCAACCAGGCCCTCGAATCCCGCAACAAGCGGCGCTGAGCCGCCGACGGGGGCGGCCCACCTGCCCTGCCCGAGGCCGTCCGGGGCGGTGGGGTGCCGGGCGCTGTGGAGCTGATGACGCGAACGAATCAGCCGGCCGGGCCTGACCGGCCGGGCTTCGGATCCTCAGGGCTGGGACGCGGAACGGATCAGGGCCGGATGTCCGCCCCTGATCCGTTTACGTCATCAGCTCTAAAGCGTCCGAACACGATGGGCCAGACCCCACGAAAGCCGCCCCGGCACCCAGGCAAGGAGGGGACCAGGCGCCCTCGACGGAGCACCCGGGCGGCATCGGAAGGTCCGCCCGGCGCTACCGGAGGTGCCGCCCGGGCGCCGTCGGTGCGGGCGCCCGGGCGGACCGCCGGGTCAGGCGACCGGCTCGCGGGCCGAGTCGGCGTCGCGCTCGGTACCCGGGGTGACCCGGGGATCGCCCTCGTCGGCGAAGTAGTCGTCCGGCCTGGTGCCGTCGACGCCCTCGGCGGCCTTCGCCGCCCGCAGCGCCAGCGTCAGCAGCGCCGCCACCAGCAGGTTCACCAGTACGGCCACGATGCCGACGTAGATCGTCTTCTTGGTGTCGAAGCCGAACTCGGACAGTGGGAAGGCCGAGCCGGCGAAGTGCTTCTTGCCGGTCACCGGGTTGGCGACCTGGTAGAGCATCCACAGGCCGAGCCCCATGCCGGCCACCCAACCGGCGATCAGCGCGGTGCGGTGGAACCAGCGGGTGTAGAGGCCCAGCGCCACCGCCGGCAGCGTCTGGAGGATGATCACGCCGCCGATGAGCTGGAGGTCGATGGAGAACTGCGGGTCGAGGAAGATGATGCAGGCCACCGCGCCGACCTTGACCACCAGCGAGGCGATCTTGGAGACGTTCGCCTCCTGCGCCGGGGTGGCGTCCCGCTTCAGGTACTCCTTGTAGATGTTGCGGGTGAACAGGTTCGCCGCCGCGATCGACATGATCGCCGCCGGCACCAGCGCGCCGATGCCGATGGCCGCGTACGCCACCCCGGCGAACCAGTCGGGGAACTGCTGGTCGAACAGGACCGGCACCACGGTGTTGCTGTCCACGCTCCCCGCCGTCGCGCCGGGCAGCGGCTTCACCCCGGCCGCGATGGCCATGTAACCGAGCAGCGCGATCAACCCGAGCAGCAGGCTGTACGCCGGCAGCGCCGACATGTTCCGCTTGATCACGTCGCGGTTCCGGCTGGCCAGCACACCGGTGATGCTGTGCGGATAGAGGAACAGGGCCAGCGCCGAACCGAACGCCAGGGTGACGTACTGGAGCTGGTTGTTGGCGTTGAGCAGGATGCCGTCGTTCGGATTGTTCGCCGTGGCCTGGAACTTCGCGTCGGCCGCGTCGAAGATGTCACCCCAGCCGCCCAGCTTGTACGGCAGGTACAGCACCGCCACCAGAATCACGATGTAGATCAGCGTGTCCTTGACGAACGCGATCAGCGCCGGCGCGCGCAGCCCCGACTGGTAGGTGTACGCGGCCAGGATCGCGAACGCGATGATGATCGGCAGGTGCCGGGCCAGCGCGCTGTCCCCGGTCACCCCCATCGTCTTCAGCACCGCCTCGATGCCGACCAACTGAAGCGCGATGTACGGCATGGTGGCGACGATGCCGGTGATCGCGATCAGCAGCGCCAGCACCGGCGAGTCGAAGCGGTTCCGGACGAAGTCCGCCGGGGTGACGAAGCCGTGCCGGTGCGAGACCGACCAGAGCCGGCAGAGCACCAGGAACACCATCGGGTAGATGACGATGGTGTACGGCACGGCGAAGAAGCCCGCCGCGCCCGCCCCGAAGATCAGTGCCGGCACCGCCACGAAGGTGTACGCGGTGTAGAGGTCGCCGCCGACCAGGAACCAGGTGATCCAGCCGCCGAAGCTGCGCCCGCCCAGCCCCCACTCGTCGAGGTGGGCCATGTCCCGCGGGGCCCGCCAGCGGGCCGCGACGAAGCCCATCGCGCTGACCAGCAGGAAGAGCACCGTGAAGACGATGATCTCGGTCAGGTGGTCCCGCCACATCACCGACCACCCCGCTTCTTCGTCATCTGGTACACCAGGGTCGTGGTGGCCACGCCGAGCAGGATGTAGGCCAGTTGCAGCCAGTAGAAGCGCGGGAAGCCGAAGAGCCGGGGCGAGTCCGCGTTGAAGAACGCCGGGACCAGCGGCACCAATATGGGTATGAAGAGCAACCAGTTCCAGGGACTGTGGTCCTTCGCCCTGGACGACGCCGTCTGCGGCGCCTCCGGTTCCGGTGCAGCCATCTGACACACCTCCGGGAAGTCGTAACTCGCCATGTGACGGCCGGAGGCTACGACTCAGTGACGGCGGTCACGCTCGACCCGGGTGCGCCGCTGCGCCGAACGGCCGCCCGCCTGCGCCGAACGGCGCGCCCGGTTGACCGGGTGGACCGTCAGCGCGCGGCGAGGTGGGCGGTGTCGTTGACGCTGCGCACCGCCACCCCGCCGTCGGGCCACATGTCCAGCACCGAGATGCCGGCCGCGTCCAGGTAGAGCCGGTGCAGGAAGGCGTCGCCGGCCGCCAGGGCGTCGCGCAACGCCAGCTTGATCGGCGAGACGTGCGAGACCACCACCACGGTCTCCCCCGGGTACGCCTCACGCAGCGCCGCCACCGCCCGGTCGACCCGCTCCGCGACGGCGGTGAACGGCTCCCCGCCGGGCGGCGCGATCCGGGTCGAGGCGAGCCAGGCGTCCAGCTCTCCCGGCCACTGCTCGCGTACCTCGGCGAAGGTCATCCCGTCCCAGTCGCCGAAGTCGCACTCGATCCAGTCGTCCTGCGGGCGTACCGGGATGCCGCCGAGCGCCCCGGCGATCGCCTCGGCGGTCGCCGTACACCGGGACAGCGGTGAGCTGAGCACGGCCGCGACGGACGGGGCCAGCTCGGCCACCCGCGCGGCGGTGGCCCGGGCCTGGGCCCGGCCCTGGTCGGACAGGGGGACGTCGGCGCGGCCGGCGTAGCGGTGCTGGACGGTCCACTCGGTCTCGCCGTGGCGGACCAGGATCAGCCGGGTGGCGGTGAAGCTGGGCCGCGGCTCCCAGGATGGCCTGGTGGTGGCCGGGTCGGTGCCGGCGGTGCGGGTGGCGGCGCGGGCGGCGACCTCGCGGGCCTGCGCGCGGGCCGCCGAGTCGGCGGCGGCCACCTCGCGGGGCGGCTGGGCGGCGGCCCGCTTCGGCGGCTTGCCGGCGGCGGCGTCCATCGCCGCGTTGGCGAGGGCGTCGGCGTGCCGGTTGCGCTCGCGCGGGATCCAGCTGAACCGGACGGACTCGAAGCGGTCCACCAGGGCGGCGGCCCGCGCGGCGAGCGGGCGCAACCCCGGGTGCTTGATCTGCCAGCGGCCGCACATCTGCTCGACCACCAGCTTGGAGTCCATCCGCGCCTCGACCTCGACCGCGCCCAGCTCGGCGGCGGCCTCCAGCCCGGCGATCAGCCCCCGGTACTCGGCGACGTTGTTGGTGGACACCCCGATCGCCTCGGAGCGCTCCACCAGCACCTCCCCGGAGGCCGGGTCCCGGACCACCGCGCCGTAGCCGGCCGGGCCCGGGTTGCCCCGCGACCCGCCGTCGGCCTCGACGACGACCGCGCGCACCGCCACCGGCTACAGACCCGACTCGTTGGTGCGGACCATGATCCGTCGGCACTCCTCGCAGCGGACCACCTCGTCCGGGGCCGCCTTGCGGATCCGGGCCAGGTCGGCGCCGGAGAGCTCCAGCCGGCAGCCGCCGCAGCGGCCGGCGGTGAGCAGGGCCGCGCCGAGGCCGGTGTCCTCGCGGATCTTGTCGTAGAGGGTGACCAGGTCGCCCGGGAGGTCGCCGGCGAGCGGCTTGCGCGCCGACTTCTTGAACTCCTCCTCCTTGGCGATCTCGGCCAGGGTGTCGTCCCGGCGCTGCTCGGCCGCCGCCCGGCGCTCGCGCGCCTCGGCCAGCCGGGCCTCGATCCCGTCGAGCACGCCCTGCGCGGTCTCCCGCTGCTCCATCAGCTCCAGCTCGGCGTCCTCCAGGTCGCCCTGCCGCCGGTTGAGCGAGACCAGCTCGTGCTGGAGCGCCTCCAGCTCGCGGGCCGGGCCGGAGCCGGCGGCCAGCCGGGCCTCGTCCTTGCTCTTGCGGGCGCGGACCTGGTCCACGTCCTTCTCCAGCCGGGCGATGTCCCGGTCCAGGTCGTCCACGGCGACCTGGGCCCGGACCCGCTCGTCCTCCAGCGCGGACAGCTCCCGGGCCAGCCCCTCCAGCTCGGCCCGCTCGGGCAGGGTGCGGCGGCGGTGGGCCAGCTGGGCGAGGGCGGTGTCGATGGCCTGCAGATCGAGCAGGCGGCGCTGGACCTGGGGTTCTGCCTTCACGGTCGGGGCTCCTTGTCGTCCAGTACGGGCGCGGCGGCGTGCACGGTCCAGGGGTCGGTGTCCAGGTCGGACACCACGGTCTCGACGCCGAGGTCGTCCCGGAGGTGGGCGGCCAGGTCGTCCAACCAGGGTCGTTCGGTCGCCCAGTGGGCGGCGTCGAGCAGGGCGGGCCCTCCGGCGGCGAGGTGCTCGCCGGCCGGGTGGTGCCGCAGGTCGGCGGTGAGGAAGGCGTCCACCCCGGCGGCGGTCGCCTCGGCCAGGAAGGCGTCGCCGGAGCCGCCGCTGACCGCGAGGGTACGCACGATACGCGCGGGATCCCCGGCGGCGCGAACTCCCCAGGCGGTGGCGGGCAGCACGGCGGCGGCGTGCCGGGTCAGCTCGGCCAGGGTCATCGGGGTGGGCAGCTCGCCGATCCGGCCGATGCCCCGGCCCGGGCCGTCGGCCGGGGCGCCGGGCGACGGGCGGTGCAGCGGGCGCAGCCCGGTGAGCCCGAACCGGGCGGCGAGCGCGTCGGAGACGCCCGGGGCCGCCACGTCGGCGTTGGTGTGCGCGACGTACAGGGCGACACCGGCCCGGATCAGGTCGTGCACGATCCGCCCCTTGTATGTGGTCGGGGCGACCGAGGAGACGCCGCGCAGCAGCAGCGGATGGTGGGCGACGATCATGTCGGCGCCGGCGGCGCGCGCCTCGGCGACCGTCTCGGGCACCACGTCGACCACGCAGGCGACCCGGCGTACGCCGGCGGTGGGCTCACCGAGCACCAGGCCGACCCGGTCCCACTCCTCTGCCCAGGACGGCGGATACCGGCGCTCCAGGACCGCCACCACCTCGGCGACGGTCGTTGGCGCTGCGGTTGTGCTCACGGCGGGTCAGCTTACCGGCGCACACGGGCGACCACGGCCTCCCCCGCCGCCCGTGTCCCCCGGCCCAGCCCGCTCTCGCCCCACTCGGTCCACCCCGTCTGCGCGGGTGTGGCGGTGTCGGGGCGCCCGCCACACCGCGACATGGCGCGAACAGAGTCGATCACGGCGTGGGCCGGGACGGCTCAGGCGGCCGACGTGACGCGCGCCCGGTCGCGCAGGGCGGAGAGCCCGACCTCCCAGGGGAATGCCTGGAGGTGCCGCTCCCCCGTGCCCGGCGGATGCAGGGGAAAGACGTGGTCACCGAAGAGCACCGTGGTGCCCCACTCGCGGAGCCGGGCCAGGCCGGCCCGGAAGGCCGGGTGGGCGGCCATCGCGGCGTTGGTGAACGGGACGGCCACCACCGGCAACCCCTTGCCCTGCCCCTCGACCAGCAGGCCGAGGGCGAGGGTGTCGGTGATCCCCGCCGCCCACTTGTTGACCGTGTTGACCGTCGCCGGGCAGACGATCATGGCGTCGGCCGGGGGCAGCAGGTCCGGGTCGCCCGCGTTCTTGTAGTGGGTGCGTACCGGGTGACCGGTCTGTCGGGCCAGCGCGGCCCGGTCGACGAACTTCGCCCCGTCGGGCGTGGTCACCAGGCAGACCTCCCAGCCGTCCCGCTGGGCCAGCTCGACCAGGCGACCGACGTGGCGGGCCAGCGGCGAACCGCAGGCGATGACGTAGAGCACCGCGCGGCGCTCGTTGCTCGGGTGCGGGCCGCTCATCCGGCCGGCACCGTGTTCATACCCCTACTCCCATGTGCTCAGCCAACTCCGCTATCGGCGGCGGCGGCGCACCACGTGTGCGACGCAGCACGTCCGACATCACCTCGTGGGCGATCGGCCGGCAACGGATCTCCGAGGGCGCGAGCCGGTCGCCGCGCAGCAGCATCTCCCCGGCGTTGGCCACGTCGCCGATCTGGGCGAAGCCCCGGGCGATGTCGAGCAGGTGGTGCGCCCGGCGCTCGGGCAGCAGCGCGTTGAACGCGGGCTCCGGGAGACGCTGGTGGATCTCCACCGCCCGGCCGCCGTCACCCAGCTCGACCGCCGCGGCGGCGCGGTGCAGCTCCAGGTTGGTCGGGCCGAACGAGGTCCAGTAGTGGTTCTG
Organism: Micromonospora sp. NPDC050200; assembly: GCF_040656135.1. Classification (NCBI taxonomy): domain Bacteria; kingdom Bacillati; phylum Actinomycetota; class Actinomycetes; order Micromonosporales; family Micromonosporaceae; genus Micromonospora; species Micromonospora sp. NPDC050200. The sequence goes on along the minus strand of NZ_JBFALG010000014.1, from coordinate 94,479 downwards.
GTCGCTGCCGAGCAGCGTGGCCGCCTCGTGGGCGCCGTTGAGCAGGTCGTCCACGGTGGCGGAGTCGCCGATCCGGGCGGCCGCCATCGCGCCCTGGAGCAGCAGCATCCCGTAGACGGAGAGCCGGTCCGGGCAGGCGTCGTTGCTCCCGCCCGGGGCGAGCCGGTTGGCGATGGTGACGTTCAGCTCCAGCGCGGGGCGGGCCCGGCCCATGGCCACCAGCGCGTTGCAGACCCGGGTGGTGGCGACCCCGGCCAGCAGCTGGTCGTCGGCCCGCTGGGCGACCGCCATCGAGCGGTCGGCGGCCAGCCAGGCCAGGTCGCACTCGCCGAGCTTGCGCAGCACCGAGGAGGCGATCTGGTAGACCTGCCCGAGCAGGTGGGCCGCCTCGCACGCCTGGTCGCCGCGGTAGCCCGCGTCGGCCGCCTGGGCGTCGCGCAGCAGCTTCGGCAGCGCCCGGGTCAGCATCCCGTAGCGGCCGTACTGGTAGGTGAGCCAGGCGTGGTTGACGGCCTTGCGCATGTCGGCCAGCGGCGGCGGATACGGCGCGGCGTCGAAGTAGGCGCTCATCGAGTCGTACCGCTCCAGGGCGGCCCGGATCTCCTGCACCTCGATCTGGTCGATGCAGTTGAGCGCGTCGGTACGCCGTTCCGGGTCCTTGCCGAGCAGCAGCTGCACGTCGACCTGGAGGATGTCGGCGATCTCGTAGAGGACGGAGAACTTGTCGAGCCGGCGTACCCCGCGCTCGACCTTGTCGACCCAGCTCTTGGACTTGCCCAGCCGGTCGGCGAAGACCTGCTGCGACATCTTGCGCCGGCCCCGCCAGTAGGCCACCCGCCGCCCTATGGGTAGCTCGTCCATCCCTGCTCCTCCCCCTTGTCGCCCGTCCGGTGGTACTCCGGACGGCTTCCCCGCGGGTGCGGCGCTCCGTCCGTCTCAGGTTTTCGCTGGTCGCACAGGTTGTACGTCAGCCATACGGCCAGTCCTCGTAGTTTTCGTGCAAGTTGCACGAGCCGTTCGACAGCTCAACGATCGCGGGTTACGGCAGTGACGGTGCTCGACATGCTGCCTGACGGGATGTCCGGTCGGGGCGAGGGGAGATCACGGGAAATGTGGGGGAACGTCGGACCGCGGGTCGCCCAGCTGTCGCCGATCGAGCGGGTCCGGCTGCGCCGGATCGCCGTCCGGTACGCCGTGCACGGCTGGGATGTCACCCCGGGCGCCTGCCTGGCGCGCAGCCGTTTCGTCTGCGGCCGGGTCGGCTGCCCGACCGTCGGCTGCCACCCGGCGCTGGAGAACTGGGAGCACGGGGCCAGCGCCGACCCGGCCCGGGTGGCCACCTGGTGGCGCAGCCGGCCGCACGGCGTGCTGCTGCCCACCGGGCGGGCCTTCGACGTGCTGGAGGTGCCGGCCCACCTCGGGCGGCACATCGTCGACGCGATCCCGACGCACCCGGCCGGTCCCGCCGTCCGGGGCCCCGTGGTGGTGACCCCGACCGGTCGCTGGATGTTCCTCGTCCGCCCCGGCGACCCGCTGCGGCCGGAGCTGGTGCACTGCTTCCACGTGGTACGCCACGGGCCCGGCTCGTGGATCGCGGCGCCGCCGACCCGGCTGCCGGAGGGACCGGTGCGCTGGGCGGTCGCCCCGGAACAGGCACGCTGGCAGCTGCCCGACTCGTACCTGGTGCAGAACAGCCTGGTCGACGCGCTGCGGGCCACCGGCGTGACGCTGGCCCCGGAGCTGCTCCCCGGCCAGCTCCCGCTTCCCAGGCGGGGTCACTGATCCGCCAGTCGGGTCACCGGCAGCGTCCCGGCCGGTGCCGGGGTCGTTGAACCGGTGACGGCGTGGACGCGCCGGGAACGGGGGTACGTGATGGCCAGCGACGACGCGGCGTGGCCCGCCGGCGGCACCGAGCCGCCACCACACCACCGGCGGCCCCACCGCCGGTCGGGCACCCGCCCGGGTGGTTCCCGCCCGGAACGCGCCCGCCCCGCCGGCTCCCGCCCCGCCGGCAGCCCCCGCCCCGCCCGCTGACCCTCGCGGCCTCGGTGCGGAACTGGCGCAGCAGCCGCCCGAGCTGCCGGCGCGGGTCAGTCGGTGAGGGGCAGGTGGGTGGAGTGCAGGAGGCGGGCGTCGTCGGTGACCACCGCGTGCCGGTGGTCGGTGAGGCGGTCCAGCCAGCCGACGCCGGCCTCACCCATGGCCACCGCCGCGGTGGCGTACGCGTCGGCGACGCCGAGGTCGGCGCCGACCACGGTGACCGAGCGCAGGCCCCGCGCCGGCTCACCCCGGCGCGGGTCGCGCACGTGCTGGCCCCGGTGCTGGACGCCGGAGGTGGCGACCGCCAGGTCGCTGCCGGCGAGGACCAGACAGGTGGCCATCGGGTTCCACGGGTGCGCGACGCCGATCCGCCACGCCTCCCGGGTCGGTGACAGCCCCCGGACCACCACGTCGCCCCCGGCGTTCAGGCAGTGGTTGGCCGCCCCGGCGGCGACCAGCCGGTCCGAGGCGACCTGCGCCGACCAGCCCTTCACATAGCCGGAGGGGTCGAGCCGACCGGTGGCGTACGCGTCGAAGTAGCCGTCCGTGGCGGCCCACAGGTCGGCGCAGCGCTCCAGCACCGCCCGCAGGTCCGCCGACGCCTCGGCCAGCGGCAGCTCGCCCCGGTCGAGGCGGCACACCTCGCTGTCCTCCCGGTAGGTGCTGAACCGGGCGTCGACCTCGCGCAGCCAGCCGAAGGTCTCCTCGGCCAGGTCGTGCAGGGTCGCGGCGGGCAGGTCGTCGGCCAGGTCGAGGCTGATCGCCGTACCCATGACGTGCTCGACCCGGCGCAGACCGGGACGGGCCGGCGAGGCCGGCACCTCAGCCGGCCCGGTCGATCGCCGCCTGGAGCGACCGCTGGTACACGTCGCTGGTGGCGGTGGCGCCGGAGACGGTGTTCAGGTTGGCGCTCTGCTTCTGCACCACCTCGCCGGAGGTGCCGCTGTAGGTGCTCTGCACGTCGTCGCTGCGCTGGCCCGACTGCCCGCTCTGCGGCAGGCCGATCCCGGTGGCGTTGACGATCCGGGTGCCGGAGAGGGTGATCTGCACGTGCAGCGTGCCGTACTCGTACGTGACGTCGGGGCCGCTGACCGTACGCAGGGTCGGCTTCGGCGCGCTGGTGGTGGTCTTCGCCGCGGCCGTCGGCCTGGCGCTGGTGCTGGTCCGGGCGCCCGGGGTCCGGCTCGCGCCGGCGGTGGGTCGGGCTGCCGGGGTGCGTCCCGAGGCGGAGGCCGAGGGCGGCGTCGGGGTGACGCCGCCGGGCGCGGGGGCGACGGACGCCTGGTCGGCGGGGAGGCCCTGGGCCAACTGGCCAGCACCCGGGGAGCCCTTGAGCACCACCAGCGCGCTGGTGCTCGCGGCCAGACCGGTGATCGCGAGGATCGCGCGACGCATGTCGGTTGCCTTCCTACAGTTCGAACGTGGCGAGGTGGATCTGCCGGCGGGGCACACCGGCAGCGCGCAGCACCCGCACCGACTCCTCGACCAGCCCCGAGGGTCCACAGAGGTAGACGTCGCGGCGGGCCACGTCGGGCACCAGCCGGCGCAGCCCTTCGGGGCTCATCACCTGCCGGGGGCCGGCGTCGTCACGGGAGCCGATGACGTACCAGACGGAGGTCCGCCGGGCCTGGGCGAGCCAGTCCAGCTCGTGGTGCAGCAGCACGTCGGCCGGGGTACGGGCGCGGTAGATCAGCGCGGCGTCGGGCGGCAGCTCCTCCAGCATCGCCCGCAGCGGGGCGATGCCGCTGCCCCCGGCGATCAGCAGGGCCCGCTCCCTGGTGCGGTGCGCGGCGGTGAAGGTACCGGACGGCCCCTCCGCCCAGACCCGGGTGCCCGGGTCGAGGTCGCACAGGTCGGCGGTGTGCGCGCCGACCACCTTGACGGTCAGCCGCAACCAGCGACCGTTGGCCGCGGCGGAGAGCGAGAACGGGTGCGACTGCCACCAGCAGCCGCGGGCGAGGAACCGCCAGCGGAAGTACTGCCCGCCGAGCATGTCGATCTGGTTGAGCCGCACGCCGGTCAGGTAGATCGAGATGGTGTCCGGGGTCTCGGCGACCACGTCGGCCACCCGCAGCCGGTACCGCAGGTTGAAGCGCAGCGGGGCGACCAGCCGCCCCCAGCCGAGGGCGACCAGCACCAGCAGGTAGGCGCCGATCCAGCCGGTGCGCACCGGCCCGGGCGGAAAGAGCTGGGCGCCGTTGCTGAACTGGTGACCGAAGCCCAGCAGCAGGGCCGCGTAGCTGGTCAGGTGCAGGTGGTACCAGAGCTCGTAGGGCAGCGCGGTACGGATCGCCCGGACGCCGGTGACGCCGACCAGCACCATGACGCCGGCGGCGGCGAACGCGGAGACCATGTCCTCGTAGTCGCGCAGCAGCACCCCCACCTCACCGGCGACCGACTGCTCGTCGACCTCGGCGTAGGCCACCACCAGCAGCGACATGTGGGTGAGCACCGCGACGAGCAGGGTGGCGCCGACGTCCCGGTGCAGCCGGGAGATGCGTTCCCCGCCGAGCCAGCGTTCCAGCGCGCCGAGGCGGCTCATCATCAGCACCTGCACCAACAGCAGGTAGCCGGCGACCAGGCCGGTGATCCGCCCGGCGGCGGTGAGCACGTCGGCGGTGTCGGTCAGCGAGCCGGCCGGGGTGTCCAGCGACCAGGGCAGCACGCTGGCCACCAGGCCGAGCCAGAACAGCGCGGACAGGGCCCGCCGGCCGCCGGGCCCGCGCCGGGGCAGCGCCGGAGCCGGAGGTACGGAGACAGCCGAACGGCCGCCGTACGGGGACGAGGTCCCGGTACGGCGGCCGGCGGCGTAGGTGTCCTGGTATGTCACGCGTACAGCTTCATGGGGGTGTACTTCTACCTCGGGAAGATCTTGTCCACCTCGGCGTTGGTCAGGCCGAACCGCCCCTGCGCCACGCTTCCGTAGCCGTTGAACATGTTGTTGTACTCGGGTACGCCGCCGCTGTCGAGATCGTCCAACCCGTTCCAGGTGCCGAGCCGGCGAGCCGGCGGATGTTTCGCCCCTCGCGGGCGTCGGCGTCCGGAGCAGTGGCGACACGCTCGCCGACGGCCCGGACGTAACGTTTCCGCGCACGCGACGCTTTCCGCGGCGTTCACCGGTACAGCGAAACTTAAGGCAGGGATAAGCCTGTGCTGAGCCGTTCCTGATCCGCGTCCCGGACCCCGGCACCGGCGCAAATGGCAGCGGCGGAAGGGCGTGAGCCGCCGCCGCAGCGGGTAAGCCGCCGGACCGCTGAAGCCGTGAGGGGAAGGCACCGCCATGCTCAGCAAAGAGGATCAGCGCAGATTCGAACAGATCACCCGGCACCTCCGGGAGAGCGACCCGAAGTTCTTCGCGAGACTCGACCATCGGGCGCGGGCCCGACGCGGGCGCTGGCTGATGATACTGACGATCGTGCTGTGGGCGTCACTGCCGGCGATGACCGTGCTGGCCGGACGGATGGCCGGGGCGATCTGCGCCGTGGTGCTCGCGGCCAACGCCGCCCTGATGTGGCGCGTACGCCGCCGCTGGCAATGACCCGTCGGCCACCACGGCCCCACGCCGACGACGGCACCGCGCCGCCCGGCCCGGGATCGTGGACAGGTGGCGTCCACAACGGACGGCAGCCGTCCACGATCCTCCGCCGGCGGCGGAGTCAGGACCGGCCGAAGGTCCGGTATGCCCGGCGCAGCCGCTCCAGCAGGCCGGGGCCGCCGATGGCGGGCGCGGGCGCGCCGAGCTGCCTCAGCAGCAGCTCCGGGCCGGTCGCCAGGCTCGGCGGCCGGTCGGGCAGCGGCACCGGCGGCAGCCAGAACCGGTCCACCGCCTCGTCCAGCGGGATCGCGGGCAGTCCCGCGAGCACCCGCGCCGTCCCGGCCGGTTCCTCGCCGGGCGTCCGCTCCGGACCCGGTCCGGCTGCGGCCGGGGCGGGGGTGTCCGGATCGGACGGTCGCGGTGGGCCGACGGGGTCGGCCGCGCCCGCACGCAGGGTACGCAGCCGGTCGAGCAGCTCGACCCGGCTCCGGCCGCGCCAGTGCAGCAGCTGGAACGGGTCCGCGTCGAACGCCTCGGCGAGCAGGTAGAACGTCGCCGCGAGGTGCTTGCAGGGCACCGCGAAGTCGGGGCAGCTGCACCGCTGGGTCAGCTCCGCCACCCCGCTCGGGAAGAGCGGGGCGCCGGCGGCCACAAACACCTCCTCCAGCTCCGCCGGGAGGTCACCGGCGAGCAGCCGGGCGCTGAAGAACGCCTGCGCGGCGAGGTCCCGCTCGACCCGCTCCCAGAGCGCCGCCGGGAACACCGCCAGCTCGATCCCCACCCGGTACGGCTCGGCCCGGGAGCCCTGCACGGTCGCTTCCACCCGGCCGGGCGTCACGTCGAGCCGGAGCACCTGGCCCTTCCGCGCGTACGACCGGCCGCGGGTCAGCCGGGTGCCGAGGGCGAACGACTCCAGCACCTCCAGGAACCGCCGCGACCACCAGGAGACGCCGATCGTGCCCCGGGTGCTGCGCGCCTTCAGCCCGCCGTCGACCCGCCGGGGTGGCCCGAAGTCGGCGAACCGCCCGCCGCCGGCCGCGCTCACGTCGTCGCGGTCGGGCTCGCCGGTCGGAGGGGTGGGCTCGCGGCGCCTCACTCGACCACCGCCCCGGCCTCCAGCGCGAACAGCTCGCGCAGTTGGGCGGTGGACAACTCGGTGACCCACTGCTCGCCGCTGCCCACCACCGAGGCGGCCAGGCTGCGCTTGTCGGCGATCATCGCGGCCACCTTCTCCTCCACCGTGCCGGCGCAGACGAACTTGCGTACCTGGACCCGCCGGCGCTGGCCGATCCGGAAAGCCCGGTCGGTGGCCTGGTCCTCCACCGCCGGGTTCCACCACCGGTCGACGTGGACGACGTGGTTGGCGGCGGTGAGGGTCAGCCCGGTGCCGCCGGCCTTGAGCGACAGCAGGAAGATCGCCGGGCCGTCCGACGACTGGAACCGGGTGACCATGGCGTCCCGGTCCGCCTTGCCGACCCCGCCGTGCAGGAAGAGCACCTCACGGCCGAACCGGGCCGACAGGTGCCCGCGCAGCATCCCGCCGAACTCGGCGTACTGGGTGAAGAGCAGGGCCTTCTCCCCCGCCGCCAGCACCTCGTCGAGGATCTCCTCCAGCCGTTCCAGCTTGCCGGAGCGCCCGGGCAGCGCCGAGCCGTCGCGCAGCAGCTGCGCGGGGTGGTTGCAGACCTGCTTGAGCCGGGTCATGGTGGCCAGCACCAGGCCGCGCCGCTCCATCCCGTCGCTGGACTCGATCTTCGCCAGCATGTCGTCGACGACGGCCCGGTAGAGCGACGCCTGCTCGGCGGTGAGGTTGCAGAGCACCTCCATCTCCAGCTTCTCCGGCAGATCGGAGATGATCGAGGAGTCGGTCTTGAGCCGGCGCAGCACGAACGGGCCGGTCATCCGGCGGAGCCGGGCCGCGACCTCGGCGTCCGCGTGCCGCTCGATCGGCACCGCGTACGCCTTCTTGAAGCTGGCGGCCGGGCCGAGCAGCCCGGGGTTGGCGAACTGCATGATGGACCAGAGGTCGGCCAGCCGGTTCTCCACCGGCGTACCGGTGACCGCGACCCGGTGCCGCGCGGGCAGCGACCGGACCGCCTCGGCCTGCCGGGTCGAGGCGTTCTTGATCGCCTGCGCCTCGTCCACCACCACCCGGTGCCAGCCGATCGAGGCGAGCGCGGCCGCGTCCCGGGCCGCCACCGAGTAGGTGGTCACCACCAGGTCGGCGGCGTGCACCGCGTCGGCGAACTCCTCGCCCCGCGCCCGGTCGGCGCCGTGGTGCACGTGCACGCGCAGCCCCGGGGTGAACTTCGCCGCCTCCCGCTGCCAGTTGCCGACCAGCGACATCGGGCAGACCAGCAGGGTCGGCCCGACCGCCGGCGGGTCCCCGGCGAGCAGGGCCAGCAGCTGCACCGTCTTGCCCAGCCCCATGTCGTCGGCGAGCACCCCGCCGAGCCCGAGCGACTGGAGGAAGGCCAGCCAGGCCAACCCCCGCCGCTGGTACGGCCGCAGGGTGCCCTTGAAGCCCGGCGGCGGGTCGAGCGGGGTGAGCCGCCGCTCGGCCTCCCCGGCGAGCAGGTCGCCCAGCGGCCCGTCGGCGGTCACCTCAAGCACGGGCAGCGCCTCGGGCCGGTCGGCCCCGGCCAGGCCGAGGCGGAGCAGGTCGGCGACGGTCAGCTCGCCGGAGGAGCGCAACAGCCGCAGCCCGGCGGCGAGCCGCTTCGGGTCCAGCTCCACCCACCGGCCACGCAGCCGCACCAGCGGGGTCTTCAGCGCGGCCAGCGCGGTCAGCTCGTCGGCGTCGAGCGTCTCGTCGCCGAGCGCCACCTCCCACCGGTAGTCGACCAGCGCGTCCAGCCCGACGCCGCCGGAGGTGCCGGCGACGGTGCCCGGGGCGGTGCGGCCGCGGGCCTGCAACCGGGCGCCGAGTCGCGCCGACGGGCGCTGCCACCAGGACGGCAGCAGCACCCCGAAGCCGGCGGCGTGCAGCACCGGGGCGCCGTCGCGCAGGAACCGGTGCGCGCCCTCGGCGTCCAGCTCCAGCTCATCCGGAGCCGGGGTACGCAGCGCCGCGTCCAGCTCCGGCCAGAGCCGGCCGGCCCGGCCCAGCTCGGCCAGGAGGGTCTCCTGCGGGTCGTCCCGCCGGCCGGCGAGCACGGGCACCGTCTCCGGCGCGCACCAGACCTGGCCGGCGTCGACGTGCAGGCTCGGCTCGTCGGCGGCCTGGAGGCCGAACTCGACCCGCCAGCGGCCACCGTGCCGGACCACCGTGGCCGGGTCGGCGGGCATCACCACCAGCGGGTCCACAATCTCGTCGACCGGCGGCTCGACCAGCCGGAAGCTGGCCCGTACCGCGCCACCGGCGGCGTCGCGCTGCCAGCTGTCCAGCTCGGCGCGGAGGGTGGCCAGCGCGGCGGGGTCGGCGGTGAACTCCCGGTCCGGCCCGGACAGCGCGGTCAGCCAGCCGGCGACCACCCCGTCGCGGCGGCCGCCCCGGGCCGGGTCGGTGTCGGCCAGCGCGACCCGGGCGGCGGCGTCGGTCAGCGCGTCCAGCGCGTCGGCGACCATGCCGCCCGGCCCGGGATCGCCGGGGGCGGCGGCCCGGACGGTTCCCCGCCGGGCGGCGGGCACCGGCCCGGCCTCAGACAGCGGCGCAGCGGAAACCGGCCCGGCGGCGGCCAGCGGCCCGGCGGCGGCCCGGGCGGCCGGAGGCAGGGCCAGCGCGAGCGACCGCGCCCAGCCGGCGTCGGCGCCGGTGAGCAGCGGCCGCCAGAGCGCCCGGGTCACCGCCACCGCGCCGTCGGGCGGGGCGGGCGCGGCCAGCCCGGGCAGGACCCGGCCCCGGGACACCAGGTCGACCGCGAACTCGGCCAGGTCGGCGAGGTGCCGCAGGGTGGCGCCCGGCACGGTGGCGGGCCCGTCGAGGGCGCGCAGCACGGTCAGCGCGTCGTCCGGGGCGTACGTCAGGACGGGCACCCGCCACCCGGCCAGGGTGACCGGGCCGCGGACCGGTTCCGCGACGGTGGTCCGCACCAGCTCGGGCGAGTCCAGCGGGGAGCCGGCCCGGGTGGGCAGGGTGAGCGGCAGCGAGCCGGCCCCGGCTGGGACGTCGCCCAGCGCGGCGGCCAGCGCGGCGGCCAGCGCGGCGTGGTCGGCGGCGAACGGGTGGGGGCGCTCGCGCGGGGCCCGACCGGGGCGGCGCGGCGCCCGGGCCGGCCGGGCACTGTCCTCCGCCCAGACGGCGAGGCCGGCGTTGACCAGCCACAGCCCGTGGATGACCAGCACAGCTCCCGTTTCCTTTCAGTGAGCTTCAGTGAGCACACGTGGGGAAGTCCCGCCGACGCCCGGGCCAAGGATAGGCGGCGCCCACCGGCTACCGTCGGCGCCATGTTCGATCTTCTCGTGGTCGGCGGTCTGGGAGTGGATCTGCGGGTACGCGTGCCCGCGATCCCGCCGCCCGCCGCCGACTCGCTCATCGTCCCCCCGATCGAGTCGCGGATCGGCAACACCGGCGCCGGCGTGGCCCTCGCCGCGCACGCGCTCGGGCTGCGGGTCGCCCTGGTGGACGTGCTCGGCACGGATCCCGCCGGTCAGCTGGTGCGCGCGGCGCTGGCCCGGACCTCGGTACACACCGTGCTGGTCGACAACCCGGGCGGCACCCGGCAGTCGGTGAACCTGGTCGACCCGGCCGGGCGGCGGATGTCGCTGCACGACCCGTCCCCCTGGACCGGCCCGGCGGCCCCGTTCGCCGACGAGGAGCTGGCCGGGCTGGTCCGGGCCGCCGCCCACGTGCACGTCTCGATCATGGACTGGGCGCGGGACCGGCTGCCGGTGCTGCGCGCCGCGCTGCCCGACGGGGTGCCGCTCTCCACCGACCTGCACGACTGGGACGGGCGCGAGCCCTACCACCGCCCGTTCGCCGAGGCCGCCGACCTGGTGCTGGTCAGCGGCGTACGGCTGGGCGACCGGGCCCCGGCGGTGGCCGCCGGGCTGGCACCCCGGACGGTGGTGGTGACCCGGGGCGCGGACGGCGCCGACCTGCACGCGGGCGGCGGCGCGCCGGTGCGGGTGCCCGCCACCGTGCCGGCCGCGCCGGTGGTGGACACCAACGGCGCCGGGGACGCCTTCGCCGCCGGGCTGGTCGCCGGCCGGCTGCGCGGCGCGGCACTGCCGGAGGCCGCGGCGTACGCGGCGGCGGTGGCCGCCGCGGCCTGCACGCACGACGGCATGGAGTATCCGCCCGCGCTGCTGCCGCGGGCCTGACTCAGAGCACGCCGGTCTCGCCGTCGGTCAGCTCCCGCAGGATGTCGGCGTGGCCGGCGTGCCGGGCGGTCTCCTCGATCATGTGCACCAGGATCCAGCGCAGCGACACCTCGCCGAGCTGCGGCTGCGGCACGACGTGCTCCAGCGGGAACCGGGCGGCCACCTCGCGGGACCGCGCGCAGGCCCGCTCGTACGCCTCGACGAGCGAGTCCAGCGTCTCCTCCTCGTCCACGGTGAAGCTGGCCGCCGCGTCCTCCTCGGAGGTCGGGAAGGCATCCCCCGGGGCGGGATCGAGCAGGATCGGGAACCAGTTCCGCTCGACCAGGGTCAGGTGCTTGAGCAGGCCGGCGAGGTTCGTCGCGGACGGCACCAGCCGGCGGCGGGCGTCGGCGTCGGCCAGGCCGCGTACCTTGCGCAGCACGATGCCCCGGTGGAAGTCGAGGAATGCCTCCAGCACCGCCCGTTCGTCGCCGGTGCGGGCCAGGACCGGCGCGAGCGTGGGGTCGATCTCGATGTCCGCCATTCCCGGACCATAGTCCGGGCGGACCCGGGCCCGCTGCCCCGGCTATCCCTGCGGGCCGGCGATCGCCGGGGCAGGATGGGCCCATGGCATCAACGGTGCGGATCCCCCTGGTCGACGGCCCGGCGGACGGCGAGGCGGTCGACGTCGAGCTGGACAGCAACGACCGCCCGCCGCTGACCCATCACCACCTCGGGCCCGAGGGGCTGGCCGACGCGCAGATCTACGAGCTGGAGTTCGTCGGCGACCGGTACTGCTACCGTTGGCGCGGCCCGGCGGTCTGAGCCGTCCGGGGGTGTCACCCGGCGCGCCGCACGCAGGTGTGCCGCACCCGCCGCGATCCGCCGTCGGGCGGGGGCGGTCAGGCGTCCGCCCGGGCCAGCGCCCGGGAACGCAGGCTGTCCAGCACCGCCCGGGTGACGTGAGAGGTGCCCCGGGCCTGGTCGCAGACCTCGGCGACCAGGCGGGCAGTGTGCTCCGCCCGGGACTCGCGTTCGTCCCAGAGCCGGTCGACCTCCGCGAGCAGCGGGCCCTCCACCTCCCGCTCCACGCCGCGCAGAGCCGGCACCCCGAGCCGCTGGGCCAGGTCGAAGACCTTTCCCGCGTACGGCAGGGGCAGGAACGGGGTGCCCATCATCGCGGCGAAGATCAGGAAGTGCAGCCGCATGCCGACCGCCAGGTCGAGGTGCTTCATCAGGCCGAGCACCTGCCGGGGTGTGTAGTCGCCGTGCAGGATCCGGCCCCGGTCGGCGGCGATCATGTGGGACATCACGCCGTGCGAGTGCCGGATGTCGTCGCGCTCCATCGGGACGAAGAGCACGTAGGCGTCGATCCGGTGCACCAGGAAGTCGCCGATCTGGGCGATCAGCCGGTGGTACCCGTCGACGTCGAGCCGCTCGGCGGCCCGGCCGGGCTCGCGGACGCTCAGCCCGACCAGGCGCTTGCCGGCGGGCACGCCCTCCTCGCGCAGCAGTTCGGCGGGGAAGTCCTCGGGCTCCAGCAGGAACGCCGGGTCGGCGGTGACGGTGACCGGGTTGAGCAGCCCCGCCTCCTCAAGCACCATCCGGGACTCCTGGTCCCGCACGGTCACCTCGAGGGCCCCGGCCAGGGTTTCCCGGACCATGCCGGTGTCGACCCCGTCGCTCAGCGGCCCCACCCCCACCGCGTACGTCAGCAGCGGCAGGCCCCGCTCCTGGGCGACCCGGACGACGCGCAGGTAACGGCGGGCCTCCCGGTCGTACAGGATGCCTCCGCCGCCCAGGATCAGCAGGTCGAGCTGGGCGAGCACCTCGGCGGAGTCGACCCGGCTGACCCCCTCCCACGGCACCGCCTCCACGTCGGGGTGGGCGAGCGCGGTGTGCGTCGGGTTGCGGGAGAAGACGATGATCCGGGCGTCGGGTTCCTGTTGGCGCAGGTCGGCCAGGAGGCCGGTGAGGATCGCCTCGTCCCCGAGGTTGCGTCCGCCGTACGAGCCCAGCACACCGATGGTCAGGCCGGCGCCGTCTCTCATCCGTCACTCCTCCCGGGGTACGTCCCGGGCGGTTTCCCGTTGCGGCGGGTGGCATACCTCGGGCCGAGGCGGACGGCTGGGGTGTGTTCAGGCGCGGGCGACCAGCCGGGACACGAGGGCGGAGACCACCTCGTCCGGGTCAAATCCGGCGTCGATCGAGGTGGTGAGCAGGTCGAGCAGGAGCCCGTCCAGCGCGTAGTGCAACAGGGCGACCTCGAACGCCCCGCCGGGCAGCCCGGCGGCAACGTGGAACGCGACGTCGTCGCGGTAGCCACGGCGCAGCGTGTCGCCGAGGATCCGGGCCAGCTCCGGCCGGCGCACCGCCTCCAGCCGCAGCTCGATCAGCGCCCGGGTCAGCTCCGGCTGGGCGGTGGTGCGCGTGACGATGTAGCGGACGTAGTCGGTGAACAGTTCCAGCGAGGGCTCCCGGGCGCCCAGCTCGGCGAGGGTGCGCTCGTCCGGGGCGAACCGCTCCATGATCCGCTCACCGAGCGCGCCGAGCATGGCGTCCCGGGACCGGAAGTAGTTCGAGGCCGTACCGATCGGGACGCCGGCCTCGGCGTCGACGGCGCGGTGGGTCAGGCCGCGCGCCCCGGTCGCCGCCAGCACCCGTAACCCGGCGTCGGCCAGCGCCGCCCGCCGTTCCACGTTTCTCACCACGGCATCACCCTAGCGAAAACCACGACAGATGTTGTAGTTTCGCAACCACGACAGCAGTAGTGATGAGGAGTTCGTTTGCGCAAGCTCGTGTACTACGCCGCCAGTACCCTCGACGGCTTCATCGCCGCCCCCGACGGGTCCTACGACTTCTTCCCGCTCGAACCCGACGTGCTGGAGCACCTGGTGGCGACCTGGCCGCAGACGTTTCCCACCTTCGCCCACGCCAGGTTCGGCATCGACCGGCCGGAGGGCCGCTTCGACGCGGTGGTGATGGGCCGCGCCACCTATGACCCGGGGCTGGCCATCGGCCTCACCAGCCCGTACGCCCACCTGACGCAGTACGTCTTCTCCCGCTCGCTGCCCCCGGCGGACTACCCGGACGTGCAGCTCGTCGACACCGACCCGGTCGAGTTCGTCCACGAGCTGAAGCGGCGGGAGGGCGGGGACATCTGGCTCGCCGGCGGCGGGCAGCTCGCCGGGCAGCTGCTGCCCGAGGTGGACGAGCTGGTAATCAAGCTCAACCCGTTCCTGATCGGCCGGGGCGTGCCGATCATCGACCGGGAGTTCGACCCGCGCCGGTTCCGGCTGGTGGAGACCCGGCCCTTCGACAGCGGGGTCGTCGTCCTGCGCTACCTCGCCGGATAACGCGGTTGCCCGCCGGCCGCTCCCTCGACCACCCTGGACGGATGGGTGAGCTGGTCAGGACCCGGATCGGCTGGACGGACCTGCCCGGCCACGTCCGGTCGGCGGTGGAGGACGTCCTCGGCGACCGGGTGGTGGAGGCGGTGTCCCAGCCTGGGGGCTTCTCCCCCGGCACCGCCGACCGGGTCCGCACCGCCGATGGGCGACGTGCCTTCGTCAAGGCGGTCAGCCCGGCGCAGAACGCGCACAGCGTCACGCTGCACCGGACCGAGGGGGCCGTCGCCGCCGCGCTGCCGACGTCCGCCCCGGCGCCCCGGCTGCTCGGGCGCCACGACGACGGCGAGTGGGTGGCGCTGGTCTTCGCCGACGTCGAGGGCCGGCACCCGGCCACCCCGTGGCGGTCCGACGAGCTGACCACCGTGCTCGACACGCTGGCGGCGATGGCCACGGCACTCACCCCCGGTCCGGTCCGGCACGCGCCGACCGCCGTCGAGCGCCTGGCGTACGACTTCACCGGCTGGGACCGGATCGCCGCCGACCCGCCCGCCGACCTCGACCCGTGGGCCCGCGCGCGGCTCGACGACCTGTGTGACTCGGCCGAGCGGGCGCTGGCCGCGCTCGACGGCGACACGCTCTGCCACCTCGACATCCGGGCCGACAACCTGCTCGTCGACGGGGCCGGGGCGGTGGCCGTGGTCGACTGGCCGCACGCCTGCCGGGGCCCGGCCTGGCTGGACACCGCGCTGCTGCTGGTCAACGTCCGGCTGCACGGCGGGCACGACACCGAGGCGCTGCTGCGCCGGCTCCCGCTCACCGCCGACGTCGACCCCGACGTTTTGACCGGCGTGTACGCCGGCCTGGCCGGCTACTTCACCGACGCCGCCCGGCAACCGCCCCCGCCGGGCATCCCCACCGTCCGGGCGTTCCAGCAGGCCCAGTCGGATGCCCTGCTGCCCTGGGTACGCCAGCGGATGCGCTGACCGCGGGGGTCACTCATTCGGGTGGGCGGACCTGGTGGGTGAGGAACGGCAGGACGGCGGCGGGCAGGGCCGGCGAGGCGACGATGTCGTAGTGGGTGAGACCGGGCAGCACGGCCAGCCGGGCCGTCGGCCGGTCGCTGCCGTCCCAGCCGGCGTCCCGGTGCCCCCCGCCCAGCAGCCCGAAGAACTCCGCCATGTGGGTGACCGGGATCGAGTCGGCGTCGGCGTAGACCAGCATGGTCGGCACGGTGAGGGCGGCGACCTCGGCCGACCAGTCGTACTCGCGGCGCAGCAGGTCGCCGGTCCTGGCCCAGAGCTGCGGCCAGTCCTCAGGCCGGGGGGCGACCCGCGCGTACAGCTCGTGCGGGGGCGTGCCGCGCATCTGCTCGCCGACCCGCGCGTCCTGGGCGGCCATCGCGGCCAGCACCTCCGGGTACCAGCCCTGCCGGCGGCACGGGGTGGAGACCATCACCAGCCGCCGGACCAGCGCGGGATGCTGGATCGCGGTACGCAGCGCGACCCCGCCGCCGAGGGAGTAGCCGAGCACGTCGGCCCCGGACAGGTCGAGGTGCCGCAGCAGCGCGGCGACGTCGTCGGCCATCGTCTCGTACCGCAGTGGACGGTCCACGTCCGCGGTGCGCCCGTGACCCTGCAGGTCGACGGCGATCACCCGCCGCCGCTGCGTGAGGGCGGGCAGGATCGGGGCGAACATCTCCACCGCGCCGTACCCGCCGTGCAGCAGCACCAGCGGCTGGCCGCTGCCGTGCGTCTCGTACCAGAGGTGCAGACCGTTGACGTCCGCGTAGCTCACCAGGGCGCCTCCCGTCGTCTCGTCCCGCCCGCATCCTGACAACGCCGTACGACACTCGGAGGCACCGGTCACGAGCTTCTCGTCCTGGCACAGTGGCGTGTTCCCGCCGGCACGGCTCAGCGGGCGAACGGGGAGTCGGGCATCTCGGGCAGCGGCGGGGCTTGGCTCCTCTCGTCGGCCCAATCGGTCTGCCAGCGGACCAGGGTGGGCGCGGCCCACCGACCGGCGTGCCAGGCGAGCACGCCCACGGCGACGACCAACGTACCCACCACCAGGACGGCCAGCAGTGTCCGCAGGGCGGCCCGGCCGTCGACCGGGTGGCGGGGCGGCGGGGAGTGTTCCAGCTCGAACAACCACTGCGGCCAGGTCATAGCGACGCCCACACCTCCTGCCCCACGGCGGAGGCCGCTTCGACGATGGCCGGGGCGGCGACACCCCGCGCCTCGTACCTGACGTAGACCCCGTACGTGCCGAGGCAGGACGACAGGTGGACGACATGGTTGTCGGCCTGGTTGCCACGCTCGAAGTAGTACGTCCCGACGTCGCCGAGCGCGACCCGGTGGTTGGCCCGGTTGACCGGCCGGGTCAATGCTCCCGGTCTGTCGAGACAGCGCGGCCCCTCGCCCGCCTCGCTCCGCCCGTACCGGGTCAGGGCGACGAACAGGCTGGTGCCGTCCGCACCCGGGGGGCCCTCGGTCAGACAGGAGGTGCCGTGCCAGCTCGGCTCGGCCTCCTCCCCGGCCGTCAGCGGGCCGTGGCCGGGAACGAGGATGTCGAAGACCGCCGGCCTGATGAGGCGGCAGACCGAGGGGGCGCGGTCGGGTCGACGGTGGCGCTTCCGTACCCCTGCTGGAAACCGACGGTGGCCGCGATCAGCACACAGATGGCCGCGACGGTCAGCCAGGTCACCCGCCGCGCGCTCACGCCGTCGGTGTGGCGCGGGCCGACAAGCAGCTGGACTGAGCCCATCCGGCTTGGTGGTGGGCGCGGCAGGTTTCGAACCTGCGACCCCTCGCTTGTAAGGCGAGTGCTCTCCCACTGAGCTACGCGCCCGGAACGCCCGTACGGCGGGCCGGAGGGTGGCAAGCTTACCTGCCGGCCCCCGGCCCGGTCGAACGGTGTGCCCCGGTCAGGGCGTCAGGCGGTGACGGCCTCCGCGAGGGCCTTGCGCCAGCCCTCCTGGTCGCGCGCCTCGCCCGGCATGTTCATCTCGGCGAACCGGACGACGCCGGCCTTGTCGATGACGAAGGTGCCCCGGTTGGCGATGCCCGCGACGTCGTTGAAGACGCCGTACGCCTGGGCGACGGCCCCGTGCGGCCAGAAGTCGGCCAGCAGCGGGAACTGGTAGCCCTCCTTCTCGGCCCAGATCTTGTGGCTGTAGACCGAGTCGACGCTGACGGTGAGCACCTGGACGTCGTCGTTGACGTACTCGTTGAGGTTGTCCCGCACCTCGCAGAGCTCGCCCTGGCAGATGCCGGTGAAGGCGAGCGGGTAGAAGACCAGCAGCACGGTGCGCCTGCCCCGGAAGTCCGAGAGCCGGACCTCCTGGTTGTTCTGGTCCTTGAGCACGAAGTCCGGCGCCTCGGCGCCAACCTCGATCGGCATGCGAGCTCCTTGGGTTGAGTCTGGAGGTGGCAACAGCCTGCCACACCCGGTGGCGGCCGCCGCCGGGTCACGGGTTGCGCTCGGGGCTACTTCTTGTTCTTGGACCCGCGCCGCAGCACCAGGCGGGCGCCGCTCCAGTCCCGGCCGGCGTTGATCGTCGACGTCTGCTGGAGCCCGGCGGTCTGCGCCGACTCGGCGACCTCGCTCGGCTCGACGTGCCCGTCACGGCCGGCCTTCGGGGTCAGCAGCCACACGACTCCGGCGTCGGCCAACGGGCCGAGGGCGTCGACGAGGAGTTCGAAGAGGTCACCGTCGCCGTCGCGGTACCAGACCAGCACCGCGTCGACCACCTCGTCGGTGTCCTCGTCGACCAGATCTCCACAGCGGTCGGTCAGGGCGTCGCGGAGATCCTGGTCGACGTCGTCGTCGTACCCCATCTCCATGACGACCATCCCCGGCTCGATCCCGAACCGGTCCGCCAGGCTGCGTACCCCGTCGGCGGCCTGACCTGCGGTCGCGCTCACTGTCGCGTGCCTCCTCATCTCATCCCTGTCTGCGACGTCGGGCGACGCCGTCAGGCAAAGTCCACACAGTTGCGGGCCCACGCGCAAGTGGCGCACCGGGTGGAACGGAATTTACCGTGCCAGCAGCGTACGGGCACCCTGGGTAATGGCTTCCTCGGAGACCAGAACCTGACGCGCCGCCGGACCTAATGGTACAAACGAGTCAACTCCGGCCACTCGCCGCGCGGCACCCACATATCCGGCGTCGACCAGCGCCGCGAGGATCCCCTCGCCGACCCCGCCGGACCGGCGCGTCTCGTCCACCACCAGCACCCGGCCGGTCGCCGACGCCTCCCGGATGAGGTCCGCCACCGGCAGCGGGGCCAGCCAGCGCAGGTCCACCACCCGGGTCCCGATCCCCTCGTCGGCGAGGGTGGCGGCGGCCCGCAGGGACATCCGCACCCCGTTACCGAAGGTGAGGATCGTAACGTCCCCGGCCGAGCCGACGCCGTAGACCCGGGCACGGCCGATCGGCACGTGCCCGGACGCCCACGCGCCGGGCTCCGCGTACTGCCCCAGCCACTCGCCGTCGCCCGGCTCGTACAGGTCGCGGGTGTGGTAGAGCGCGATCGGCTCCAGGAAGACGCAGACGCTGCCGTCCACCGCCGCGGCGGCCAGGCAGGTGCGCAGCAGCGGCGCGGCGTCGTCCGGCCGCGCCGGCACCGCGATCACCAGGCCGGGCACGTCCCGGAGTACGGCCACCGAGTTGTCGTTGTGGAAGTGCCCGCCGAACCCCTCCTGGTACGCCAGCCCCGGCACCCGCACCACCATCGGGTTGCGGAACGCCCCCCGCGAGAAGAACTGCATGGTGGCCGCCTCGCCGCGCAGCTGGTCCTCGGCGTTGTGCAGGTACGCCAGGTACTGGATCTCCGGCACCGGCAGCAGCCCGGCCAGCCCGGCCCCCAGGCCCAGCCCCAGTACCGAGGTCTCGTCGAGCAGCGTGTCGAACACCCGCGCCGGGCCGAACTTCTCACGCAGCCCCTTGGTCACCCCGTACACCCCGCCCTTGGCGGCGACGTCCTCCCCGAACACCGCCATCCCCGGGTGCTCGAGCATCCCGTCGGCCAGGGCGGCGTTGATGCTCTGCGCGAGGGTGAGCGGGCCGGCCAGCTCCGGCGGCTTCCCGCCGAACGCCTCGGCGCGGGCGCCCGCGCCGGGGCCGGCGGCCCGGGACGCCACCTCCGCCACCGCCGTGGAGATCCGCAACGGCCGGCGCG
Source organism: Micromonospora sp. NPDC050200 (assembly GCF_040656135.1). Taxonomy (NCBI): domain Bacteria; kingdom Bacillati; phylum Actinomycetota; class Actinomycetes; order Micromonosporales; family Micromonosporaceae; genus Micromonospora; species Micromonospora sp. NPDC050200. Next base: position 75,134 of record NZ_JBFALG010000014.1, on the reverse strand, counting down.
GCGCGAGCGGGGCGACCACCTCAGCCGCCGTGGCGAGCTTCGGCTCGTCGAGCACCTCCTCGGCGATCCGGCGGATCTGCCAGCCGCGCTCGTCGTACCGGGACAGCAGCTCCTCGCCGGTGGCCAGGCCGGCGTCCACCAGCAGCCGGGCGGTGGCCAGCACCGGGTCTCGCGCCTCGTCGGCGGCGATCTCGGCGGCGCTGCGGTAGGCGGTCTCCGCGTCGGCGCCGGCGTGCCCCATCAGCCGTACGGTGCGCAGGTGCAGCACCGCGGGCCGCCGGTGCCGGCGTACCCAGGCCGCCGCCTCGGCCGCCGCCGCGTACGTCCCGACGGGGTCCGCCCCGTCGGCGGAGAAGTAGCGCAGCCCGGGCCGGGCCCGCAGGCTCCGCTCGACCCAGCCCTCCGGCGAGCGGACGCTGATGCCCAGCCCGTTGTCCTCGCAGACGAAGAGCACGGGGATACGCAGCCCGGTGTGGTCGTACCAGCCGGCGGTGTTGAGCGCGGCGGTGGCGCTGGCGTGGTTGACCGAGGCGTCGCCGAAGGAGCAGACCACGATGGCGTCCCGGGGCCACGGCGAGCGCAGCGGGGCGTCGGCGCCGTCCCGCCGGCCGGCGGTCCCCACCCGGCGCAGCCGCTCCAGGGCCAGGCCCAGCCCGACCGCCCGGGGCAGGTGCGAGGCGATCGTGGAGGTGGTGGGCACGACGGCCAGGTCGGCCCGGCCGAAGACCTTGTGCCGGCCCCCGGCGACCGGCTCCCGTGCCGAGGCGACCATCCCGCGCAGCACGTCCCGCGCGGCGTCGGCGTACGCGTCCGGCCGGCCCGCGCCGGTGGCCGCGTCGCGGGCGGAGGCGCCGCCACCGGGAACCGCCTCGGCGCCGGTGCCGGTGCGGTCCGGGAGGGGACCGGCGGCGATCGCCTCGGCGGTACCGTCCGTGCCGACGCGGTAGGCGGCCGCACCCGTGACGGCGCCGCCGGCGGTGGCCGGGGCCACGGGGGCCGCCTGCTCCCGCGTCGGCCCGCCATCCGCGACCGTCGACGCCACGTCTCCGGAGGGGCCGGGGACCCCGACGGGATCGACGCCGTCACCGAGGACGTCAGGGACCTCGGCGAAGTCGGCGCCGTCACCGGAGGCGTCAGTGGCGTTGACGGGGTCCGCGCTGCCGGTGGAGGCGTCGGGGACCCTGACGGGGGCCGCGCCGTCACCCGGGGCATCGGCGGGGCCGGGAGTGCCGGCGGTGGGCGTACCGTCGCCGGTGCCCGCGGCGGGGAACTCGCCGGCGGCCCGGGCGGCGCGGGCACAGTAGAAGGCGCCGGAGCGGTAGTGCAGCAGCGCCGGATCGGTGGGGCGCAGCGCGGCGGCGACCGCGGCGTTGGCCTCGTGCCCGGCCGAGCCGATGGTGTAGAAGCCCTCCCCGAAGCTGCGCAGCCAGCGCCCGGCCAGGTCGAGCTGGCGGCTGGTGACCTGGGCGTCGAAGAGGGCGAGCAGCTGCCGCCCGGTCAGCGCGGCGCCCTCGCGGACCGGCTCTGCCGGGTCACGTCGCCGCTCGGGCTCGGGCAGCGCGCCCAGGCTCTCCCGGAATCGGTCGTCGAGGTCCTGCGGGGTGGTCACGTCGATCAGCATTACCGACGGAGGCCAGGGTCGCCCACTCAGACACGACGCGCCCGGCCGGACTCACTCCGGGCCGCACTGCTCCGGGCAGCCGCCGTCGGAAACCTTCCAGACCAGCTCACGCAGGGTGGCCAGCTCCTCGGCGCTCAGGCCGGCGAGCAGCCGGGAGTCGGTCATCACCCGGTGTACCCGCTCGCGCATCCGTCGGCCGGCCTCGGTCACCAACAGCGTCTTCTGCCGCCGGTCGGCCGGGTCGACCCGGCGTTCGACCAGGCCGGCCTGCTCCAGCTTGTCCACCAGGGCGGTCACGTTGGACCGGTCGCAGCGCAGCTGCTCGGCGAGGTCGCGGGCGGGCAGCGGCCGGTCCGGGTCGAGCTCGTACAGCGCGCGGGCCGCCGCCGGGGTCAGCCCCAGCTCGGCGACCTCGACGTCCTGGTAGTGCCGGATGGCGGAGGCGATGTGCATGATCCGGCGCACCGCGTCCCCGGCCAGACGGGAGCGGTCGCCCAGGTCGGACCCGGTGGGAACGGTGCTCTGCGTCATGTCTCACATCCTACTTGCGGCTCAATAGTTGAGCAGCTCTACTATTGGCAAGCTCACGCATTCGCGATCGAGAGGATCCACCCATGTCCGACCGCACCGTCCTCGCCATCTCCGGCAGCCTGCGCGAGGCGTCGTTCAACACCGCGCTGATCCGGGCGGCGCAGCGGCTCGCCCCGGCCGGCCTGACCATCGAGCAGTACACCGACCTCGGCGCGATCCCGCCGTTCAACGAGGATGTCGAGGCCCAGCCGCCAGCCGCCGTGGTGGACCTGCGGGAGCGGATCGCCGCCGCGGACGCCCTGCTCGTCGCCACTCCGGAATACAACTACGGCGTCCCCGGCGTGCTGAAGAACGCCCTCGACTGGGCGTCGCGCCCCAGCTTCCCGATCACCTCGTGGGTCTCCCCGCTGGCGCACAAGCCGATCGCCATCGTCGGCGCCGCGCCGACCGGGATGGGCACCGTCCGCGCTCAGCTCCAGCTGCGCCAGCTCTTCCTCTGGACCGACTCCGCGGTGGTCACCAAGCCCGAGATCATCGTCACCAACGCCCACGAGAAGCTTGCCGCGGACGGCACCGTCAAGGACGAGACCACGGAGAACCTGCTCCGCACCCTCCTCGACGCCCTCGCCACCAAGATCCGCGTAACCCAGCTCGCCGCCGCCACCGCCTGACGCACCGACCGGGTGCGCGCACTTTCCCGGAAAGAGTGGCTGTTCCGCGCGGGATGGCCACTCTTTCCGTGAAAGAGGCCCGAGGCGGGGCCCGAGGCGGGGCCCGAGGCGGGCGGCGTCAGGCGGGGAGGAAGGAGAAGCGGACCTGGCGGGTGGGGTTGTCGCCGTTGGGGTCGACCAGGGTGAGTGACTGCCACGTGCCGAGCGCCAGGCGGCCGTCGAGGACCGGCAGGGTCGCGTACGGGGGGACGAATGCGGGGAGCACGTGGTCGCGCCCGTGGCCGGGCGAGCCGTGCCGGTGCCGCCAGCGGTCGTCGGCGGGGAGCAGGTCGTCGATCGCCCGCAGCAGGTCGTCATCGGAACCGGAACCGGTCTCGATGATCGCCAGGCCGGCGGTGGCGTGCGGCACGAAGACGTGCAGCAGGCCGTCGCCCTGGCCGGAGACGAACCGCTCGGCCTCGGCGGTGATGTCCTGGACGGTCGGCCGGGACCCGGTCCGGACGGTGATCACCTCACTGCGCATGCGCCGCATTCTGCCGCACCAGCTCAGCAACCACTGCCACTGCCGCCGTCTCCGGCACCACCGTCGCCGTCGGACGAGGAGTCGCGGTAGTCGGCGCCCTCGGCGCCGCTCGGACCCTGCACCCCGGGACCGCGCGGGTCGTCGTCCGTGCGACGCTCGGGGCGCGGGCGGCGGGCGTACTTCACCAGATCGACGCCGAGCAGCACCAGCACCACGCCGGCCACGAAGGCGGCGAGCAGGCCCGACTCCCCGGTCAGCAGCCCGCCCGCACCGAAGGCGAGCGCGACCAGCCCCACACCGACGATCACCACGCCCAGGAGCGCCCACCGCATGGACGGAGGGTACGGGACGCGGCACTCCACCCGGGGTAGCCCAGGGGGCCGTCGCACAAAGTTACCGGCGGGTACCTGTGTTCAGCGTCGCGTCTGGGGGAGCTAGAGGTGACGAGGTATGCCACCAGGGGGCAGGATGGCGCTAGAGACCTATCCCACACACAACCGAGGGAACGCCTGTGGCTACGGAACGCAAGCGCCCGGTGATCACCGCTGGTCTGCCGAGCCAGCTTCCGGACACCGACCCTGAAGAGACCGCCGAATGGGTCGAGTCGCTCGACGGTGTCATCGACGAGCGCGGGACAAAGCGCGCCCGCTACGTCATGCTGCGCCTGCTGGAGCGGGCCCGTGAGCGCCAGGTCGGGGTGCCGTCGCTGACCACCACCGACTACATCAACAGCATCCCGCCGGAGCGCGAGCCGTGGTTCCCGGGCGACGAGCACGTCGAGCGGCGGATCCGGGCGTACGTCCGGTGGAACGCCGCGATGCTGGTGCACCGGGCGCAGCGCCCGGAGATCGGCGTCGGCGGGCACATCTCCACCTTCGCCAGCTCCGCGTCGCTCTACGAGGTGGGCTTCAACCACTTCTTCAGGGGCAAGAACCACCCGGGTGGCGGCGACCACATCTTCTACCAGGGCCACGCCTCCCCCGGTATGTACGCGCGGGCGTTCCTGGAGGGGCGGCTGAGCGAGAACCAGCTCGACGGGTTCCGCCAGGAGCTGTCCCACCCGAACGGCGGGCTGCCGTCGTACCCGCACCCGCGGCTGATGCCGGACTTCTGGGAGTTCCCCACCGTCTCGATGGGGCTCGGCGGCCTGAACGCCATCTACCAGGCCCGGTTCAACCGGTACCTGCAGCACCGGGGCATCAAGGACACCTCCCAGCAGCACGTCTGGGCGTTCCTCGGCGACGGCGAGATGGACGAGCCGGAGACCCTCGGCGCGATCGGCGTGGCCGCCCGTGAGGAGCTGGACAACCTCACCTTCGTGATCAACTGCAACCTCCAGCGGCTGGACGGCCCGGTCCGGGGCAACGGCAAGGTCATGCAGGAGCTGGAGGCCTTCTTCCGGGGCGCCGGCTGGAACGTCATCAAGGTGGTCTGGGGCCGGGAGTGGGACCCGCTGCTCGCCGGGGACACCGACGGCGCGCTGGTGAACCTGATGAACACCACGCCCGACGGCGACTACCAGACCTACAAGGCGGAGTCCGGGGCGTACGTGCGGGAGCACTTCTTCGGCCGCGACCCGCGGACCCGCAAGATGGTCGAGCACCTGTCCGACGACGAGATCTGGAACCTCAAGCGGGGTGGCCACGACTACCGCAAGCTCTACGCGGCGTACAAGGCGGCGACCGAGCACACCGGCCAGCCGACGGTCATCCTGGCCAAGACGATCAAGGGCTGGACGCTCGGCTCGCACTTCGAGGCTCGCAACGCCACCCACCAGATGAAGAAGCTGACGCTGGAGGACCTGAAGACCTTCCGCGACCGCCTCTACCTCGACATCCCGGACAAGGCGCTGGAGGACAACCCCTACCTGCCGCCGTACTACACCCCGGGTGAGAACTCCGACGAGATCGCGTACCTCAAGGAGCGGCGCCAGCAGCTCGGCGGCTACCTGCCGACCCGGCGGACCAGCACCAAGCGGCTGAACATCCCGGGCCCGGAGCGGTTCGCCGACGTCAAGCGCGGCTCCGGCAAGCAGAAGGTGGCCACCACGATGGCCTTCGTCCGCCTGCTCAAGGACGTGATGAAGGACAAGGAGTTCGGCAAGCGCTGGGTGCCGATCATCCCGGACGAGGCCCGCACCTTCGGCCTGGACTCGATCTTCCCGACCGCGAAGATCTACTCGCCGCACGGCCAGCGGTACACCTCGGTCGACCGGGATCTGTTCCTGTCGTACAAGGAGTCGACCACCGGGCAGATCCTGCACGAGGGGATCAACGAGGCCGGCTCGGTCGCCTCGTTCACCGCGGCCGGCTCGTCGTACGCCACCCATGACGAGCCGATGATCCCGATGTACATCTTCTACTCGATGTTCGGGTTCCAGCGGACCGCCGACGGGCTCTGGGCGGCCGCCGACCAGATGGCACGCGGCTTCCTGCTCGGCGCGACCGCCGGCCGGACCACGCTCAACGGTGAGGGCCTCCAGCACGAGGACGGGCACTCGCTGCTGATCGCCGCCACCAACCCGGCGGTGGTCGCGTACGACGCGGCGTTCGCGTACGAACTCGCGCACATCATGGAGAACGGCCTGCACCGGATGTACGGGGAGGCGCAGGAGAACGTCTTCTACTACCTGACGGTCTACAACGAGCCGATCCACCAGCCGGCCGAGCCGTCCGACGTGGACGTCGAGGGGCTACTCAAGGGCATCTACCGCTACTCCCCGGCACCGCAGGTGGGCGGGAACGCCCCGAAGGCCAACATCCTGGCCTCCGGCACCGGCATGCAGTGGGCGCTCAGGGCGCAGCAGCTGCTGGCCCAGGACTGGGGGGTGGCCGCCGACGTCTGGTCGGTGACCTCGTGGACCGAGCTGCGCCGGGACGCGGTCGAGTGCGAGGAGCACAACCTGCTCAACCCGGGCAGCGAGCCGAAGGTGCCGTACATCCAGCAGAAGCTGGCCGACGCCGACGGGCCGAAGGTCGCGGTCAGCGACTGGATGCGCGCGGTGCCGGACCTGATCGCCCGCTGGGTGCCCGGCGACTACACCTCGCTCGGCACCGACGGCTTCGGCATGTCGGACACCCGGCACGCGCTGCGGCGGCACTTCCACGTCGACGCCGAGTCGGTGGCGGTCGCGGCGCTGCGGCAGCTCGCGCTGCGCGGCGCGGTGCCGGCGACCGTGCCGGCCGAGGCCGCCAAGAAGTACGCCATCGAGGACGTCAACGCCGCCCCGGTCAGCGAGACCGGCGGCGACAGCTAGGGCGTGCCTCCTGGATCTCGTCGAGCCGAGACGAGACCCGGACGGCGAGGATCCGGGAGACACGCCCTGGTTCCCGCGTACGACGGAAGGGCCCGGCGCATCACGCGCCGGGCCCTCTGTCGTCCGCCGGCCGAGGCGGTCATGGGCGGTGGCGGCGTGCCGGGCGCGGCCGTGCCGCCGGTCGCGGCCACGGAGTCCAGCCGTGCGCGGGCCGAGGGCCGGGGACGGGAGCGGCGGTGGTCCGGAGCCCCTGGCGGGGACGCCGGGCCACCGCCGTCGCGGGTGACGCCGTAGGACGCGGCCGTCTCAACCGACGGCGGCCAGGTCGGTGAGTCGGGCCAGCGAGTCCTCCAGGTCGGCGCCGACCCGACGCAGTCCGAGTCGGAGCAGGGCCGCCTTGACCGGACCGGCCGGCCAGCGTACGACGATGAGCCGCACGATCGTCCCGCCCTCCTCCTCGTCGGGAGTGAGCTGGACGTAGATCTCGGTGCGCGCCTCCGCGCGGGCGCCGGCGCCCCTGGCCCGTTCCCGCCATCCGATCAGGGCGGGCTCCTGGTAGGCGATCACCTCGGCCTCGTGCGCCGCGCCGCGCCCGGCCTGGACCAGCTGTCGCCGGCCGAAGCCCTCCCCCGAGAGGACCTCGGCCGCGCGGACCCCGGCCAGCCAGGCCGGCAACTGCTCGGCCCGCTGTACGACTTCCCAGACCGCTTCCATCGACGCCATCACGTGCGCACTGCGTTCCACGAGGATCATTTCTGTCTTCCCCCACTGAGGACATCCGCGATATTCCGCACTGTATGCGCAAATTCGGACTTACCCGGACGGGTTCGGAAAAGACACGCCGAAAACCCTTGCGCTGGCATCGTCGCGGGCCTATGGCGCTTCCGGGTCCCGCGTCCTAGAGTCCCGAACACGCTTCATGTTCGGGAGGGCGACTGTGACGACCGCGCCGATGCCCACGTTCCCCGCCTGCTTCCGCTGGGGGGTCTCCACCTCCGCGTACCAGATCGAGGGCGGCGCCGACGCCGACGGACGCGGGCCGTCCATCTGGGACACCTTCGCGCACACCCCGGGCCGGATCGCCGACGGCAGCACCGGCGACGTCGCCTGCGACCACTACCACCGGCACCGCGAGGACGTCGCGCTGATGGCCGGGCTGGGCGTCTCGGCGTACCGGTTCTCCATCGCCTGGCCCCGGGTCCAGCCCGGCGGGACCGGGGCGGCCAACCCCGCCGGCCTGGACTTCTACGACCGGCTCGTCGACGACCTGCTCGCCGCCGGCATCGACCCGGTGGCCACGCTGTTCCACTGGGACCTGCCGCAGCCGCTGGAGGACGCGGGCGGCTGGCTGCACCGGGACACCGCGCACCGCTTCGCCGCGTACGCCGACCTGGTCGCCGCCCGCCTCGGCGACCGGGTGAAGCTCTGGATCACCCTCAACGAGCCGTTCATCCACATGAGCCTCGGCCACGCCACGGGCGGGCACGCGCCGGGTCGGTTCCTGCTCCTCGACGCCCTGCCGGTCGCCCACCACCAGTTGCTCGGGCACGGCCTCGCGGTCACCGCGCTACGCGCCCGCACCACCAGCCCGGTCGCCATCGCCAACAACTACTCGCCGGTGCGGCTGGCCGGCGACACCGACGCCGACCGGGCCGCCGGGGCGGCGTACGAGGCGCTGCACAACCGGCTCTTCACCGACCCGCTGCTCGGCCGGGGCTACCCGCCCGGCTTCGACGCCGCCCCGGTGCGCGACGGGGACCTCGACGTGATCGCCGCGCCGATCGACGTGCTCGGGGTGAACTACTACAACCCGACCGGGATCCGCGCGCCGGAGGAGGGTGGCCCGCTCCCCTTCGAGCTGGTGCCACTGGACGGGCACCTGCGGACCGCCTTCGACTGGCCGGTGGTCCCGGAGGGACTGCGCGAGCTGCTCACCTGGCTGCGCGACACCTACGGCGCGGCGCTGCCCCCGATCCAGGTCACCGAGAGCGGCTGCGCCTACGACGACGTACCCGACGCGGACGGCCGGGTGCACGACCCGGAGCGGATCGCGTACCTGGACGGGCACCTGCGGGCGGTCCGGGCGGCGATCGACGACGGCGTCGACGTCACCGGCTACTTCGTCTGGTCCCTGCTCGACAACTGGGAGTGGGCGGAGGGCTTCACCAAGCGCTTCGGCCTGGTGCACGTGGACTTCGACACCCAGGTCCGCACGCCCAAGTCCTCGTACGCCTGGTACCGGGACCAGGTCGTCCGGCGGTGACCACGATCGACCCGACGCCGACCTCGCTGCCGGCGGCGCTGGCCGAGCCGGTCGTCCCGGTGCGACGGGGCTGGATCGCGCTGATCTTCGCCGCCAACCTCGGCGTCTGGATGGCCTTCTTCACCCCGATCCAGGTGCTGCTGCCGCAGCAGATCGAGCGGATCGCGCCGGGCGACAAGGAGGCGATGCTGGCGGTCGTCACCGGGATCGGCGCCCTCGCGGCGGTGCTCGCCAACCCGCTCGCCGGGGCGCTGTCGGACCGTACCTGCCTGCGGATCGGCGGGCGCGAATTCGGCCGCCGGCACGTGTGGACCGCGGGCGGCGCGCTGCTCGGCGCGCTCGCCCTGGTGCTGCTGGCCCGGCAGGACACCGTCGCCGGGGTGACGCTGGGCTGGGTGGCCGCCCAGGTCTGCTTCAACGCGATGCTGGCCAGCCTGACCGCGGCCATCCCCGACCGGGTGCCGGTCGCCCAGCGCGGCGGCGTCTCCGGCTGGGTGGGCATCCCGCAGGCCCTCGGCCTGGTGGTCGGCGCGGTGCTGGTCACCGCCGTGGTCAGCGGCACCACCGCCGGGTACGCGACCATCGCCGTGGCCGTGCTGGTGCTCGCGCTGCCGTTCGCGCTGTTCACCGCCGACGACCCGCTGCCCCGGGCGCACCGGCCGGTGCTGCGCTGGCGCGCGCTGGTCGCCTCGATGTGGATCAGCCCGCGCCGGCACCCGGACTTCGCCTGGGCCTGGATCACCCGTTTCCTGGTCCAGATCGGCAACGCGCTCGGCACCCTCTACCTGCTGTACTTCCTCACCGACGGGGTGCGCCACCCCGACCCCGAGGGTGCGCTGCTGGTGCTGATCCTGCTCTACACCGCCGGGATGATGCTGACGGCGGTGGTCGCCGGCCGGCTCTCCGACCGCTCCGGCCGGCGCAAGGTCTTCGTGATCGCCGCCGGGGTGATCATGGCGGTGGCGGCGCTGCTGCTGGCCGTCGCGCCGGTCTGGTCGACGGCGGTGGCCGCCGCGCTGCTGCTCGGCGCCGGCTACGGCGTCTACCTGTCGGTCGACGCCGCGTTGATCACCGAGGTGCTGCCCCGCGCCACCGACCGGGCCAAGGACCTCGGGGTGATCAACATCGCGAATTCCGCGCCGCAGGTGCTCGGCCCGGCCATCTCCGCCCCGATTGTGGTCCACCTCGGCGGCTACCCGACGCTCTACGCCGTCACGGCGGCGGTCACCCTGCTCGGCAGCGCCCTGGTCCTCAAAATCCGCACCATCCGCTGACCCCCACCCCACCCCCACCCTCCGGTGGGCGCACTTTCACGGAAAGAGTGGCTGTTCGGCGCGGAATAAGCACTCTTTCCGAGAAAGTGTGTGGATCTTGGGGGTGGGGGGTGGGGTGAGCCGGGACCCCTGGGGGAATGGGGTCGCGGCCGGCCGTAGGCTGGAGGACGTGACGGTACGTGTGCGCTTCGCCCCTTCCCCGACCGGTATGTTCCACGTCGGCGGCGCCCGCTCGGCGCTGCAGAACTGGATCTACGCCAAGCAGCAGGGCGGGGTCTTCGTGCTGCGCATCGAGGACACCGACGCGGCGCGGAACAAGCCCGAATGGACCGAGGGCATCCTGTCCGCGCTGGAGTGGATCGGCATCGCGCGCGGCAGCTACGAGGGCCCGTACTTCCAGTCGCAGTACGCCGGGGAGCACCGCGCCGCCGCCCAGCGGCTGTACGAGGCCGGCCGGGCGTACTACTGCGACTGCACCCGGGAGGCCGTGCAGGCCCGCACCGGCTCGCAGTACCAGGGCTACGACGGCTTCTGCCGGGACCGGGGCCTGACCCCGGGCGAGGGGCGCGCGCTGCGCTTCCGCACCCCTGACGAGGGCCAGACCGTGGTGGTCGACCTGATCCGCGGCGAGCCGACCTTCGAGAACAAGCTGATCGAGGACTTCGTCATCGCCCGCGGCGACGGCTCCCCGGTCTTCCTGCTGGCCAATGTCGTCGACGACATCGCCATGGGGATCACCCACGTGGTCCGGGCGGAGGAGCACCTGCCCAACACCCCGAAGCAGCAGCTGCTCTGGGACGCCCTCGGGGTCAAGCCGCCGGTCTGGGCCCACGTGCCGGTGGTGGTCAACGAGAAGCGGCAGAAGCTGTCCAAGCGTCGCGACAAGGTCGCCCTGGAGGCGTACAAGGACGAGGGCTACCTCGCCGACGCCATGCGCAACTACCTGATGCTGCTCGGCTGGGCGCCCTCGGGCGATCGGGAGATCGTGCCCTGGTCGGTGATCGAGCAGGAGTTCCGGCTGGAGGAGGTCAACCCCTCCCCCGCCTTCTTCGACGAGAAGAAGCTGCGCGCGTTCAACGGCGAGTACATCCGGGCGCTGCCGGTCGACGGGTTCGTCGCCGCCTGTCAGCCCTGGCTGACCGGCACCGACACGATCGCGCCGCCGCCGTGGCAGCCGGCGGAGTTCGACGCCGACGCGTTCGCCGCGGTGGCGCCGCTGGCCCAGACCCGGATCGCGGTGCTCAGCGAGATCGTGCCGAACGTCGACTTCCTCTTCCTGGCCGACCCGCTGATCGACGAGGGTGCCTGGGCCAAGGCGATGAAGGAGGGCGCGGCCGAGCTGCTCGACGCGGCGATCGCCGCGTACGAGGCGGTGGATTCGTGGGACGCCGAGTCGCTGAAGGCGACCCTGGAGGCGGTGGGCGCGGAGCGCGGCCTGAAGCTGGGCAAGGCGCAGGCGCCGGTCCGGGTCGCGGTCACCGGCCGCACCGTCGGGCTGCCGCTGTTCGAATCGCTGGAGGTGCTCGGCCGGGAGCGCACCCTGGGCCGGCTGCGCGCCGCCCGGGTCCGCCTGGTCTGACCCGTACGCGAGAAGGGCCCGCCGGGGGAACCGGTGGGCCCTTCGTCGTACCCGCACCGGGCGCTCCGGCGCGGGATCGGTCAGTCGCGGGTGGTGCGGCGGCGCAGCAGGGCGGCGGCGAGTCCCGCCACGACGAGCCCGGCGGCGAGCAGCCAGGGCCAGACCGGCGCGCCCTGGTCGTCGGAGCCGGCAGCGGGGGCGACCGGCCCGGCCGTGGTGGGTGCGGCCGCCGACGGCGACGCGGGCCCGGCCGTGGTGGGGGCAGCCGCCGACGGCGACGGGTCGGCCGGCGTGCCGGTGGTGAGGGTGAAGCGCACCTCCCCCTTCACCGGATGGCCGTCGCTCGACGCCAGCTGGTAGCCGACGATGTAGAGCCCGGCCCGGCCCGGCTTGAACGGCACGGCGACCCGGCTCCCGGTGAAGCTCGGCGCGCCGCCGGCGGCCGGTACGTTGTCCGGACCGACCACTGTGATCTTCGTCGTAGCCGGGTCGGCCTTGGACAGAAAACGCAGCTCGATCCGGGCGGGCGCCTCCGCCACCCGGGCGCCGTCGGCCGGGTTGCTGCCGGTCAGCGAGTTGTGCGCGGCTGCCGGCGTTGCCGGCAGCAGCAAAGACACACCGAGCGCCACGCCCATAACCGCTAGCGAGGTACGCGCCGCACGTGCGACCCTGCCCCCCATGAACCCCTCCGCAAAGGTACGATCCGCCCGCTGATCAACGGCTGACCATTAGTCGGTTCCGGATCGCAGATAGTTCCACATAATGGTCCAGCAGCTGCAACCGAGCGCCGTTCTGCGGAGTCTTTGAGGTGGGGCCCAACCTGCGGGCACGGTCACCGCCATCGACCAACCAACGCGTGACCTGCAGCACAGCCATCCATCGAACGGGGCGAGGAGGCGGCGATGGCCAAGAGGGTGAGGCGGCTGCTCGGCATGGTCGTCGCCGTGACGGCGGCGGCGGTGCTCAGCATCGGGATGGCCGCCCCCGCGTGGGCGACCGGCCCGGGACGGGCCGCCCCGAAGCCGCCCCCGGCCGGAGTGGACATCACCGGCGACGGGCTGACCGAGCCGCTGCGGCTGCGCGCCGACAGCCAGCCCGCCCACGTGCTCGCGGTGATCGACCAGGTCAACTGGTTCGGCCGCACCGGGGCCGCCACCGGCCCCCGGGCCGTCGACCTCGGTCCGAAGTACACGATCGTGGTGCTCGCCGGGGACGTGCCGAAGCAGACGTTCGTCCTCTACCCCTTCGCCAAGGGCGGGCCCCGGGTCTACCGGCCGGCCAAGCAGCCGGACTCCCGCAAGACCAGCGCCGGCTGGTTCCTCGGTCGGCTCAACATGTCCGAGACCCTGCGGACCGCCGGGGTGCCGCTGGAGCGGCAGTTCGACACGGTCAGCGGCGGGGTCGGCGGCGGCGAGCGGGTCATCCCGGAGGACTCCCTCAACCCCGGCAAGGACATCGACGAGGCGATCAACGAGTTGCAGCGCCTGCTGCTGCTCAACGCCGGGGTGATGCTGGTGATCACCTCCGGGCTGGCCGGGATCGCGCTGCTGATCCGCCGCCGTACCCGCTGAGCCGCCCGCTCCGGGCGGCACAGACCTCCAGCACCACCTTGCCGCGGACCTGCCCCTCGGCCACCAGACGCTGGGCGTCCGCGGCCTGCGCCAGCGGGAACGTCCGTCCGACGTGCACGGTGAGCCGGCCGGCGTCGACCAGCCCGGCCGGCACGGTGAGGTCCTGGGTGGACGGTCCGTAGGCGGTGAGCCCGGCCAGCGACAGGCCGGCGGCCTCCACCCAGGACGCCTGCGACGGCTTGTCGGCCAAGCAGCGCTCCGGGGCCGACGAGTTCGGCGACGTGCCGTACTGGACGTGGTCGCGGCGGACGGACCCGACGTCTCCTGGGTCTCGTCCGGGCCCGTCGCAGGCCGGCGAAGATCCGGGAGACACGCCCTTGACGGCCGGACGGCCGGCAGGGGGTCAGCACCAGCGGTGCGGGGGCCGCTCCCGGCGGTCGGGGCGGCGGCCGGGGCGGACCGGGCCGTGCCGGTGCGCGCCGGCCCAGCCGGCCAGGTCGCTGCGGCAGGCCCGGGGGGTGGACCGGTCGGGCTCGCCCGGCCCGGCCGGCTCGACGGCCCGGGGGCGGTGGCCCGGCTCGACGCCGCGCGGCCGGGGTGTCGCCGCCTCCGAGGCGGCCGTCTCGGCGGGGCGCTGGCGGGGCACCGCCAGCTCCTCGTCGGCCCGCTCGGGCGCCCGGCCGGCCTGCTCGGTCGGGCAGGGCGCCGCCGCGAGCCGGCGGTGGGGCCGCAGCGGCCCCTGCTGCTCGTGGTGGCCTGGCCGGCAGGGCTCGCCCTGGGCGCAGCCGTGCTCGGCCTCCCCGTGCGCCATCCCGGTCTCCTCACGCTCGCGTCGCGCGCCGGGAGGTCGCCCCGGCGGCAGTGCCACCGTACTGGCCGGCACCGACGCCCGTGCAGCGCGTACCCGTTGTCAGCGCTTCGGACGGCGCGGGAAGATCGTCTCCCAGACCGGGAAGGACCGTCGCCACCACCAGCCAGGGGCACCTGACGGCCCGACGTAAAGGGCCAGGTCGGCACGTGTCAGGCTGGACCGGTGAGCGAGCCGGGCGGGACGGAGCTGTCGGCCACGCTGCGCCGGATCGAGCGGGCGGCGGGGGCGCTGGCCACCGCCAGCGTGGCCCGGATGGACGAGACCCTGCCCTGGTTCCGGGAGCTCCCGGCCGACCAGCGCTCGTGGGTCATGCTGGTGGCGCAGGCCGGGGCCGGGTCCCTGGTGCAGTGGCTGCGCTCGGGCGGCGGCAGCGCGGACAGCACGCAGGAGGTCTCCGACGAGGTCTTCGCCACCGCCCCGGAGGCCCTCGCGCGCTCGATCAGCCTCCAGCAGACGGTGGCGCTGATCAAGGTGACCATCGACGTGGTCGAGGAGCAGGTGTCGCACCTGGCCGCGCCGGGCGAGGAACAGCAGCTGCGCGAGGCGGTGCTGCGGTTCTCCCGGGAGATCGCCTTCGCCGCCGCCCGGGTGTACGCCCGGGCCGCCGAGTCCCGCGGGTCCTGGGACGCCCGGCTCCAGGCGCTGCTGGTCGACGCGCTGCTGCGCGGCGACTCCCCCGACGTGCTGGCCAGCCGGGCCGCGGCGCTGGGCTGGGCCGACGCGCCGCCGGTGGCGGTGGCGGTGGGACGCTCCCCCGGCGGGGAGGTGGCCGTCGTGCTGCACACCGTCTACCGGCAGGCCCGGCGGATCGGGGTGGACGTGATCGGCGGCGTGCACGGCGACCGGCTGGTCATCGTGCTCGGCGGCGCGGCGGACCCGCTGGCGGCCACCGAGAAGCTGCTGCCCGCGTTCGGCGACGGGCCGGTGGTGGTCGGGCCGGCCGTACCCAGCCTGGACGAGGCGACGGAGTCGGCGCGGGCCGCGCTCGCCGGCTTCCGCGCCGCGCCGGCCTGGCCCACCGCGCCGCGCCCGGTGCCGGCGGCGGAGCTGCTGCCCGAGCGGGCCCTGGCCGGCGACGCCGAGGCCCGCCGGCGGCTGCGGCACGACGTGTACGCGACGCTGGTCCGCGCCGGCGGCGAGCTGCTGGAGACGCTGGACGCCTTCTTCACCGCGGGCGGGACGCTGGAGAGCGCGGCCCGGTCGCTGTTCGTACACCCGAACACGGTCCGCTACCGGCTGCGCCGGATCTCCGAGGTGACCGGCTTCTCGCCGCTGTCGCCCCGGGACGCGTTCGCCCTCCAGGTGGCGCTGACCGTCGGGCGGCTCGACCCGGTGGCCCCCGCCGTCACGACCGCCCCGACCCAGACATTGAGCCCAGGCGTGGGGAAAACCTCACAGACGGGGTGATGACCGCCGCTGATCTTTGTAGGATCCCTCCAAAGGTTCTAGTGCGGTTTGGTCGGTGCCGACACAGCGCTACCCACAGGTATCCGGGAGAGTCATAGACGTGCTCGCCGTACTCTCTCCCGGCCAGGGTTCGCAGAAACCCGGCTTCCTGACTCCCTGGCTCGACCTCCCCGGCACCGAGGCCCGCCTGCGCTGGTGGTCCGCGCTCGCCGGGGTCGACCTGGTGCACCTCGGCACCGAGGCCGACGCCGACGAGATCAAGGACACCGCTCGTACGCAGCCGCTGCTGGTCGCCGCCGCCCTGCTCGCCGCCGAGCACCTGCCGATGCACGACGTCGCGGTCACCGCCGGCCACAGCGTCGGCGAGCTCGGCGCCGCCGCACTCGCCGGGGTGCTCCCGGCCGAGGCGGCGATCACCCTCGCCGGGGTACGCGGCCGGGAGATGGCCGCCGCCTGTGCCCTGGAGCCCACCGGCATGGCCGCCGTGCTCGGCGGCGACCCGGACGAGGTGCTCGCCGCGATCGAGGCGCACGGGCTGCACCCGGCCAACCGCAACGGCGCCGGTCAGATCGTCGCCGCCGGCGCGCTCGACGCGCTGGACAAGCTCGCCGCCGAGCCGCCCGCGAAGGCCCGGATCACCCGCCTCAAGGTCGCCGGCGCGTTCCACACCCCGTACATGGCCCCGGCCGAGGCCGCGCTGGCCGGCGTGGCCGCCGGGATCACCCCGGCCGAGCCGGCCCGGATCCTGCTGTCCAACCTCGACGGCTCGGCGGTCAACCACGGCCGGGAGATGGTGCAGCGGCTGGTCCGCCAGGTCACCGCGCCGGTCCGGTGGGACCTGTGCATGCGCACCCTGGCCGACCTCGGCGTCACCGGCGTGGTCGAACTCCCCCCGGCGGGCACCCTGGCCGGCCTGATGAAGCGGGAGCTGAAGGCCACCGGCGGGCCCGAGATCGTCACCCTCAACACCCCCGACGACCTGCCGGCCGCCCGTGACCTGATCGCCCGGCACAGCGGGCTGCGCGGCCACGAGCCGGTGGTCCAGTTCCGGGTGGTGGTCTCCCCCGCCGCCGGCACGTTCGAGCCGGCCGCGGAGCTCGCCGAGGGCGCCGACCTCCGCACCGGCCAGGTGATCGGCCACATCGCGACCCGGCAGGGGCCGGTCGAGGTGACCGCGCACGACAGCGGCCTGCTCACCGAGTGGCTCGCCCACCACGACGACCCGGTCGCGCCGGGCCAACCCCTCGCCCGCATCGGAGGCCCCGCATGAGCGAGCGCAGCGAGCGAACCACCGCACCCAGTCCGCACCAGGCTCACGACGGGGCCGATCACAGGGAGGCCACCGCATGACCGGCAGCCGGATCCTCGCGATGGGGCACTACCAGCCCTCCCGCGTGGTCACCAACCACGACATCGCCCAGCTGGTCGACACCAACGACGAGTGGATCCGGGACCGGGTCGGCATCGTCACCCGCCGGATCGCCGACGGGGAGACCGTGGCCGACATGGCGACCGCCGCCGCCGCAAAGGCGCTGGCCAACTCCGGCCTCACCGCCACCGACATCGACCTGGTCGTCGTGGCCACCTGCACCTCCGTCGACCGCAGCCCGAACGTGGCCTGCCGGGTCGCCGCCAAGCTGGGCATCACCGCCCCGGGCGCGTACGACCTCAACACCGCCTGCTCGGGCTTCGCGTACGCCCTCGGCACGGTGGACCACGCGATCCGGGCCGGGGCGGCGCGCAACGCGCTCGTCATCGGCGCCGAGAAGCTCTCCGAGTTCCTCGACTGGACCGACCGCTCCACCTGCATCATCTTCGGCGACGGCGCCGGGGCCGCGGTGGTCACCGCCGCCGCCGAGGGCGAGCCCGCCGGAATCGGCCCGGTGGTCTGGGGCTCGGCGCCGGAGAAGAGCGACGCGGTACGCATCGAGGGCTGGCGCCCGTACATCGCGCAGGAGGGTCAGGCGGTCTTCCGCTGGGCCACCACCGCGCTGGCCCCGCTGGCCCTGCAGGCCTGCGAGCGGGCCGGGGTCGACCCGTCGGAGCTGGCCGCGTTCGTGCCGCACCAGGCCAACTCCCGGATCATCGACGGCATCGCCAAGCGGCTGAACATCCCCCAGGCGATCATCGCCAAGGACATCGTCGAGTCCGGCAACACCTCGGCGGCGAGCGTGCCGCTGGCCCTGTCCAAGCTGATCGAGCGGCGGGAGGTGCCCTCGGGCGCCCCGGTGCTGCTCTTCGGCTTCGGCGGTGGCCTGACCTACGCCGGTCAGGTCGTCCGCTGCCCCTGAGACCCCTTCCGGCGCGCGAGCGCGGAGGAGTGGCGGCCGGCGTCGTCGGCCGCCGAGTACCCCCGATGAGAGGAACCAACCGCAATGACCCGTGACGAGATCACCACCGGCCTCGCCGAGATCCTCGAAGAGGTTGCCGGGGTGAACCCGGACGACGTGGCCGAGGGGAAGTCCTTCACCGACGACCTCGACGTCGACTCGCTCTCCATGGTGGAGGTCGTGGTGGCGGCCGAGGAGAAGTTCGGCGTCAAGATCCCGGACAACGAGGTGCAGAACCTCAAGACCGTCGGGGACGCCGTCAGCTTCATCGAGGCGCAGTCCTGATCATGAGTCGCATCGACGTCGTCGTCACCGGGCTCGGCGCGACCACCCCGCTGGGCGGGGACGTCGCGTCGACCTGGGACGCCATGCTCGCCGGCCGCTCCGGGGTGAGTGCGCTCACCCCGGAGTGGGCCGGGCAGCTGCCGGTCCGGATCGCCGCCCAGCTGGCGGTCGACCCGGCCGGCATACTGGACCGGGTCAAGCTGCGCCGGCTCGACCGTTCCGAGGCGATCGCGATCATCGCGGCGCAGCAGGCCTGGGCGGACGCCGGCCTGGCCGACTCCGGGCCGGACCCGGACCGGCTGGGCGTCAGCGTCGGCTCCGGCATCGGCGGCGCGCTGACCCTGCTCTCCCAGGACGACATCCTGGAGGCGTCCGGCCCGCGCCGGGTCTCCCCGCACACCATCCCGATGTTGATGCCGAACGGCCCCGCCGCCTGGGTGGGGCTGGAGTTGGGCGCCCGAGCCGGCGTCCACTCGGTGGCCAGCGCCTGCGCCACCGGCGCGGAGGCCATCGCGCTCGGCATGGACATGATCCGCGCCGGCCGGGCCGACGTGGTGGTGGCCGGCGGCACCGAGGCGGTCATCCACCAGCTGCCGATCGCCGGCTTCAGCTCCATGCGGGCCATGTCGACCCGCAACGACGAGCCGGAGCGGGCCTCCCGCCCCTGGGACAAGGGCCGGGACGGGTTCGTGCTCGGCGAGGGCGCCGGCATCCTGGTGCTGGAGCGGGCCGAGCACGCCGCCGCCCGGGGCGCCCGGGTGTACGCGCGGCTGGCCGGCTCGGGCATCACCTCCGACGGCTACGACATCGTCCAGCCGCACCCGGAGGGGGCGGGCGCGATCCGGGCCATCGGCATGGCGATCGCCGACGCCGACGTGGCGAAGTCCGACATCGTGCACGTCAACGCGCACGCCACCTCGACCCCGGTCGGCGACATCGCCGAGATCAAGGCGCTGCGCGAGGCGCTCGGCGACCACCCGGTGCTGACCTCCACCAAGTCCATGTCCGGTCATCTGCTCGGCGCGGCGGGCGCGCTGGAGTCGATCGCCACGATCCT
The DNA here is from genome assembly GCF_040656135.1 of Micromonospora sp. NPDC050200. Classification (NCBI taxonomy): domain Bacteria; kingdom Bacillati; phylum Actinomycetota; class Actinomycetes; order Micromonosporales; family Micromonosporaceae; genus Micromonospora; species Micromonospora sp. NPDC050200. The sequence goes on along the minus strand of NZ_JBFALG010000014.1, from coordinate 55,895 downwards.
GGCGATCCGCGACGGTGTCGTACCTCCGACGATCAACCTCGACGACCCGGACGACGGCCTCACCCTGGAGGTGGCCGCCAACAAGGCGCGCCACATGGACATCCCGGCCGCGCTGAACAACTCGTTCGGCTTCGGCGGGCACAACGTGGCTCTCGTCTTCACTCGGGCCTGAGACCACAGCCTTGGAGGCTCACGTGACCACCACCGCCGTTGGTGCGGACCCGTCCACCGTGGATTACCGGGATCCGGAGCTGCGCCTGCGGGCCCTGTTCGACGCGGGCTCGCTGCGCCTGCTGGCGCCGCGGGACACCTCGGGCGTGCTCTGGGCGCGGGGCGCGATCGACGGCACGCCGGCGATCGCGTACGCCACCGACGCCACGAAGATGGGTGGCGCGATGGGCACCGAGGGGTGCCGGCACGTCGTCGACGCGATCGACACGGCCGTCCGGGAGCGGGTGCCGGTGCTCGGCCTCTGGCACTCCGGCGGGGCCCGGCTGGCCGAGGGCGTGGTCGCGCTCGACGCCGTCGGGCAGGTCTTCGCCGCCATGGTGCGGGCCTCCGGCCGGGTGCCGCAGATCTCGGTGGTGCTCGGCCCGGCGGCCGGCGGCGCCGCGTACGGGCCGGCGCTGACTGACATCGTGGTGATGAGCGGCGCGGGGCGGATCTTCGTGACCGGGCCCGAGGTGGTTCGCAGCGTCACCGGCGAGCAGGTCGACATGGAGCGCCTCGGCGGCCCCGAGCCGCACGGCCGGCGCTCCGGTGTGGTGCACGTGACCTGCGCCGACGACGAGACGGCGATGACCGAGTCGCGCAAGCTCGCCGCGCTGCTCGGCCGCCAGGGCCGGCTCTCCCCCGACGACGTGGCGGCCGGCGTCGAGGACGGGCACGACCTGGCCGCGAAGATGCCGGCCGAGACCAACCGGGCGTACGACGTGAAGCCGGTGGTCAAGGCGCTGCTGGACGCCCCCGGTGTGGAGCTGCACGCCAAGTGGGCGCCGAACGTCGTCACCACGCTCGGCCGGTTCGCCGGCCGGACGGTGGGCGTGATCGCCAACAACCCGCTGCGGCTGGGTGGCTGCCTCGACGCGTCCAGCGCCGAGAAGGCGGCCCGCTTCGTGCGGATGTGCGACTCGCTCGGGGTGCCGCTGATCGTGCTGGTCGACGTGCCCGGCTACCTGCCCGGCCTGGGCCAGGAGTGGGACGGCGTGGTCCGGCGCGGGGCGAAGCTGCTGCACGCCTTCGCCGAGGCGGTGGTGCCGCGGGTGACGCTGGTGACCCGCAAGGCGTACGGCGGGGCGTACATCGCGATGAACTCCCGCTCGCTCGGCGCGACCGCGGTCTTCGCCTGGCCGAACGCGGAGGTCGCGGTGATGGGCGCCAGCGCGGCGGTCAACATCCTGCACCGCAAGAAGCTCGCCGCCGCCCCGGCAGAGGAGCGCGAGGCGCTGCGCGCGCAGCTGATCGAGGAGCAGACCCGGGTCGCCGGCGGGGTCAACCGGGCGCTGGAGATCGGCGTGGTGGACGACGTGATCAAGCCGGAGGAGACCCGGCGCCGGATCGCCGAGGCGCTCGCCGCGGCGCCGGCCGCCCGGGGCGCGCACGGCAACATCCCGCTGTAGCACCGGTCGTACCGTCTCAGGGTCCGCGCCTTCCCGGGCGCGGGCCCTGACCGCGTCTCAGCCCCGGTTGCGGGGGTGCTGACGGGCGGCCCGCTCGTTGCCCCGGCGGTAGTTGCCCGTCCAGCGGGCCATCACCAGCTGCGGATCCTCGCGCACCTCGGCGAGGAACTGTGCCGCCCGGTCGCCGCGCAACGTGCCGGCCGGTCGGCCGTGGTGGCTGATCACCACCGATCCGTCCGCCCGCTCGACGTAGTCGAAACTCCGCGCCACCCGTCCCATGACGGCCAGGCTGCCAGCACCGCGCCCCGCGCCGCACCCGATTTCCCCGGCACGGGCCGGCGACCGCGCGGGCCGCCAGGGTGAGGGCCGCCGGACCCGCCAGGAGCACGCCGTGGAGCGACGGAGATCCGCAAGCTCGCCGCGCTCGAGGACACCCACTGGTGGTACCGCGAGCGGCGCGCCCCGCTGGCCCGGGCGCTTGTCGGCGTACGGCTCAACGTGCCCAGCCGCAGGACCGGTGGCGCGCCGCGGGACGGCGACCCTCGTGATGGCGAACTGCACCAGTCGGCTCGCGAAGGTGCCACGTTCGCGGCCACTCAGTCGAGACAGAACTCGTTGCCCTCGATGTCCTGCATCACGAGGCACGACTCGTTGTCGCCATCGGCGCGCAGTAGTCGTACGCGTACCGCGCCGAGCGCGACCAGTCGTGCGCATTCGGCCTCAAGTGTGGCCAGGCGCTCTTCACCCACGAGCCCGGTGCCGACCCGCACGTCAAGATGCAGCCGATTCTTGACGACCTTGCCTTCGGGAACGCGCTGGAAGAACAGTCGCGGGCCCACACCTGAGGGATCACTGCATGCGAACGCTGAACCCTGACGCTCAGGCGGCAGCGCGCGATCGAAATCGTCCCAAGTAGCAAACCCCTCCGGTGGCGGCGGTACGACGTACCCCAACACCTCGCACCAGAAACGAGCGACGCGCTCAGGTTCTGCGCAGTCGAAGGTGACTTGGATCTGCTTGACCGACGCCATCGGCCCACCATAGAGGCGGGGTCTTTCGTCGTCTCCACGGGCCCGCCCCTGGCCAGGTTGTGGCGCATGCGGCCGACTCTTGAAGATGAGTGGGACCTTGAGCCGTGGGATGACGATCCTGAGCCGGGGACAAGCCGGGTCAGCGGGGTGCGGGGACCGCCCCGCGGGCCAGGGTGACCGCGCCGAGCAGCGCCGCGTCGTCGGCGAACCGGGACAGCACCACGTCTGGCCGGTGCGGCAGCACTTCGGCGAGCCGGTCGACGAGCAGCCCCCGGATCAGCTCGCTGCCGGCCACCCCGCCCACCAGCACCACCCGCTGCGGGTCGAGCAGCAGGCAGCAGGTGACCAGGTGGCGGGCCAGCTCGTCGACCCGGGCGGTCAACGCCTCCCGGGCCGCGCCCGGCTGCACCGCCGCCGCGGCCAGGCCGGGGGCGGCACCGGGCACGCCGAGCTCGTCGGCGAGCCGGTCCAGCGCCCGGCCGGAGAAGTCCAGCTCCAGCATGGTGCCGGGCCAGGGGCCGCCGACCACCGCGTACCCGATCTCGCCGGCCGCGCCACGATGGCCCGCCAGCACCACGCCGCCGACCGTGACCGCCGCCGCGACGCCGGTGCCGAGCCCGACGACCAGACCGGGGTCGGCGTCGCGCAGCGCGCCCAGCCGCAGCTCGGCCAGGGCGGCCGCGTTCAGGTCGTTGTCCACCGCCACGTGGGCCACACCGAGCTTGTCGCGGACCGCGTCGGCCAGCCGCAGCCGCTCCCAGCCGGGCACGTTCGGGGCCAGGTCGATGCCGTCCGGACGGACCACGCCGGGCGAGGCCACCCCGGCCGCCGCCACCGGGCCGCCGACCCCGGCGACCAGCTTCGCGGCCAGGTCCAGCGCCCGCTCCAGCGCCTGCGGCGCGCCCCGATCCGCATGCGTGGGGACGCGCTGGTGGGCCAGCAACCGGCCGTCGGCGTCGGCCACCCCGACCGCCATCTTCGTGCCGCCGAAATCGATGCCGAGCAGCAACCCGCCGGTACGGATGTCCGTCACGGCCCGCCCGGCCAGGCGCACGCTCACTGGACCTGCCTTTCGTTCGCGACTGCGGGGCTCGCGACCGCCGGGCCGCACGGCCGGCGGACGCCGCGCCGCTCACTCCTCGCGCTCACTGGGCTGACCTTTCGTTCACGACTGCGGGGCTCGCGACCGCCGGGCCGCACGGCCGGCGGACGCCGCGCCGCTCACTCCTCGCGCTCACTGGGCTGCCACCTTGGCGGCGACCGCGTCGAGCGCCTCGTCAGCGCGGTCGAGTCGGTCGCGTACCCCCGCCAGCCGGCCGGCGACGGCGTCGAAGGCACCGCCCAGCACGCGCACCTGGGCGCGGACGGCGGCCCCGCCCGGGCCGTCCACCTGGGCCCGATCGAGCACCAGATCGGGGCGGACGGCGGCGGCGATCAGGTCGGACACCGCGGCGTCGTCGAGCGGGCCGGTGAGTCCCTCGGCAGCCTGGCGTACCCCCTCGGGGGTCCAGGTGTCCGGGGCGCCGGCGCGGACCAGCCGGCCGACCACCGAGTGGGCGGCGCGGAACGGCACGCCGTGCCGGGTCAGCGCGTCGGCCGCCGCGGTGGTGGTGGCACCGGAGGCGACGATCTCCTCCCGGGTCGGCGGCGACAGCGGCTCCAATTCGGCGAGGAAGCCGCCGACCAGGGCGAAGAACCGCTCGGCGCGGTCGTTGCTCTCCCAGAGCCGGACCTGCACGTCGGTGGTGGCGTTGTTGGAGTCCTCCCACCAGGCGGCACCCACGTTGTTCAGCACCGAGGCGGCGTCGGCGGCGGCCGCGCCGGCGTACGACACCAGGTGCTCCAGCACCACCGGGTTGCGCTTCTGGGGCATGATGCTGCTGCCCTGGGTGAAGTCGCCGGGGGTGGCCACCCAGTTCCAGCTCAGCCAGTCCATCAGGGTCCTGGCCAGCCGGGCGCCGGTGGCCAGCGCCTGGGCGTTGAGCGTGCCCACCCGGACCAGGTGGTCGGCGCCCGCGACCGCCTCGTACGAGTTGGTGACCAGGCCGTCGAAGCCGAGCAGCTCGGCCACCCGGGCCGGGGCGATGTCCAGATCGGTGCCGGCGAAGGCGCAGGAGCCCAGCGGCGAGACGTTCAGCTGGTCGATCAGGTCGGCGTACGCGACGGCCTCCCCCGCGAGTGCCTCGGCGTACCCGGCGAGGGCGTGGCCGATGGTGGTGGGCTGGGCGGGCCGGCGGTGGGTGTACCCGGTGATCACCACGTCGGCGTACCGGTCGGCCTTCGCCAGCGCCGTCCGGCCGGTGGCCAGCACCCGGTCGAGCACCCCGAGCAGCTGGTGGCGCAGCAGCATCCGGAACACCCCGGCGTCCAGGTCGTTGCGGCTGCGGGCCATCTGCACGTCGAGGTCGGAGGTGGGGATGCCGCACGCTTCGGCGAGCCGCTTCTCCATCAGGTAGTAGGTGTCCTCAAAGCTGCCGTCGTACGCCGGCGCCGGAGCGGTGTCGGCGCGCAGCTCGGCCAGCCCGCGCAGCAGCCGGGCGCCCCGCTCGGCGGAGATCAGCTCCTGCTCGGTCAGCATCACCACGTGCGCCTGGCTGGCCCGCACCATCGCCGGGTAGAGGTGGCCGACGTGGTGGTCGTAGGTGGGTCCGAGGTGGTGCTGCTGGTAGGTGGTCAGCGCGGGTGTGCTCATGGCGGTTCCTTACTTCCTTCCAGGCCGGGGCGGGCGTGGTCGCGCTCCCCGGGGTTCGGCCGGTCAGTCGGTCAGGCCGAGCAGCCGTTCGGCGTTGCCGGCGAAGATCGCGCGGAGGTGCTCGTCGGGCATCCCCAGCTCGCGGCAGACCCGGAGCTGGTCGTCGAGGTAGCGGGTGACGTAGCCGCGCGGGAACCAGGACGAGTCGCTGCCGAAGACGATCCGGTGCGGTCCGATCGTCTCGTAGCAGCGGCGGAAGAGGTCCTCCAGCGTCAGCTTGTACGGCATCCAGCGCACCCACTGGTTCGAGCCGGAGGTGTCGACGTGGATGTTCGGGCAGCCCCAGGCGGCGAAGAAGAGCTCCTGCACGTGCTGGACGCCGAAGTGCGGCACCACCACGTTCAGCTCGGGGAAGCGGCGCGCCATCCGGGCCAGCTCCTCCGGGCCGCCGTACCGGCCGAAGCTCAGGCCGCCGGCGCTCCCGTAGTGGCCGATGTGGACCAGCACCGGCACTCCGAGGCGCTGCGCGGCGCCCCAGAGCGGGTCGAGGGACGCGTCGTCCAGCGGGCCGCGCAGCAGCGGGGCGAAGAGCTTCAGCCCGCGCAGGCCGCGCTCGACGACCGCGCGTTCCAGCTCGGCGGCGGCACCTTCGGCGTACGGGTCGTGGTGGGCGAAGCCGAGCAGCAGGTCCGGGTGGCGGTCGACCACGTCGGCGACGGTGTCGTTGCCGCCGCCGGTGACGAAGACGGCCCGGCGGACGTTCACCGCGCGCAACTCCTCGGCCCAGCGGTCGGCCTCGTCCTGCCAGCGCTCGGCGGGCGGCTCAGGGTCGGGGAAGCCCCAGGCCTGCCGCCACTGCCGGGCGTACGGGGCGGAGCCGGCGGCCCGGACCGCCCGCTGGTGTTCCCCGCCCGGGTGCATCCCGGCGGCGTGCTCGCAGGCGTGGATCGTCTCGTCGGCGCCGATCCGGAAGTGCAGGTGGAAGTCGACGATGTCGAGTCCGCGGTCGACGGTCATGATTCTCCCTCGGTCGGCAGCGGGTCGGCGGTGGGCGGGGCGGGCGGGGCGGCCGCCACCCAGGCGGCGACGATCTCCCGCAGCCGCTCCCCCGCGAGGGCGCGGATCGTGCGGCCGGCCTCTTCGGTGGCCAGCGAGACGTGCCCGGACCAGCCCTGCCAGGGGTCGGGGCGCGACTCGACCAGCACGTACGGATGGCCGACCGGCAGCTTCGGCTTCGGCGGCAGGTCGGTGGCGGCGGCGAGGCGTACCGCGCCGGGGTCGAAGCCGAGCACGCCGGACGTCTCGTACGCCCCGCCGTGCCCGCGCGAGACCAGCGGGCCGTGGATCTCGCCGGTCTCCGCCGGGGTGACCAGCTGGAACCAGTTCACCAGCAGCAGGCTGGCGGTCCGCCGTCCGGAGACCCACTCCATCGCGGCCCGGACGGTGGACATGTTGGCGTCGTGCCCGTTGACGATCAGCAGCCGGGGGAAACCGGCGGCCACGATCCCCTCGATCACGTCGGCCAGGTAGCCGACCGCGATCTCCGGCCGGATCGCCACCGTGCCCGGCCAGGGCCGGGTCTGCCCGGGGCAGGCCGCGTACGGCACGGCGGGGAAGAGCACCCCGCGCGGCCCGTGGTGATCGGTGGGCGTACCCCCGGAGGAACCGGCGGATTCGGCCGCGAAGCCCTCCGCGAGGATCAGGTCGGTGCCGAGCGGCAGGTGCGGGCCGTGCCACTCGACCGCGCCGACCGGCAGCACGGCGAAGTCCGCCGCCCGCGCCACCGCGGGCAGTTCGCCGCCGGGAATCCGGGCGGCGGGGACCAGCCCGCCGCCCGCGGGCCAGGTCAGGCCGTCCACTTCGCCGCCTCCCGGCTGGCCTTGCGGCCACTCTCCAGCCGGCCGGAGACCACCATCACCAGGAAGATCAGGACGACCTGGAGCATGCCGTACGCGGCGGCGGTGCCGACCTCGAACGAGTACATCCGGTTGTTGATCTCGACGGAGATCGGCGCGGTCTCCGAGGTGTAGATGAGCACCGAGGCGACGAACTCGCCCACACCGTGCACGAAGGCGAGCAGCGCGCCGGCCACCACGCCCGGCAGCATCAGCCGCAGGGTGACCGTGCCGAACGCCCGCCACCAGGACGCGCCGAGGTTGCGCGCGGCCTCCTCCAGCGACGGGTCGAGCTGCGCCAGCGCCGCCGAGCTGGACCGGAAGACCAGCGGCAGGAACCGCACGAAGTACGCCAGCGGCATGATCCAGAAGGTACCGATCAGCACCTGGCCGAGGCTGAACGCGTTGCCGGTGCTGAACGCCGAGATCAGGTTGATCGCCACCACCGTGCCGGGCAGCGCCCAGGCCAGCATGACCGCCACGTCGAGCAGGCCCCGGCCGCGGAAGTCCAGCCGGCGCACCGCGTACGCGATCAGCACACCGACCACGACGCAGCCGACGGTGGCGATCATGCTCATCTGCAGCGAGTTGACGATCGGCCGGTAGGCCCCCGGGTCGGAGAAGATCGTGACGAAGTTCTGCGTGGTGTACGAGGCCGGGATCACCTCGGTGGTCCAGGAGCCGTCCTGCGAGAAGGCGACCAGGGCGATGGTCGCCACCGGCGCGAGCAGCACGGCGGTGGCCAGCACCGAGGCGAGCAGGGCCAGCCACTTGCCGAACGGGTTGGTGATCTCCCGGCGGTGCGCGGCGACGCCCTTGGACTGGGAGCGGTAGCTGCGCCGCCCCTCGTACCAGCGCATGCCGAGCAGGAAGAGCACCGAGACCACGCCGAGCAGCGAGGCGTACGTGGAGGCCATCGGCAGGTCGCCGTTGGTGCGGTTGATGTAGATCTGCATGGTCATCGTCTGGTCCACCCCGAACAGCAGCGGGGCGGTGTACGAGGCCAGCGACGTCATGAAGACCAGCAGCGAGGCGGAGACCAGCGCCGGGGTGAGCATCGGCAGGAGCACCGTGCGCCAGACCCGGACCCGGCCGGCGCCGAGGTTGTACGCGGCCTCCTCGACCGAGGGGTCCATGCCGACCAGCGCGGCCGAGGCGGCCAGGTAGAAGTACGGGTACATGGTGAAGGTGTGCACCACCAGCACCCCGGCGATGCCGCTGAACGGCAGCACCGGCTCGGCGGTGCCGAGGAGCTGCTGGAGCCCGCGCGGCAGGATGCCCGTCTCGCTGTAGAGCAGTTGGAACGAGATCGCGCCGATCAGCGGCGGCAGCGCCGCCGGCACCAGGATGATCGCCTCGATCAGCTTGCGGCCGGGGAACGAGAAGCGCTTGAGCAGGAAGGCCATCGCCACGCCGACGATCCCGCAGAGCAGCACGCTGGCCGCCGAGATGATCAGCGAGGTGACCAGCGCGGAGCGGGCCACGCCGTCGCCGGTGAGGAAGGTGCCGTAGTTCTCCACCCCGTCCACCCCGACGCTCTCGGCGAAGGTGGCGAACATCGGCTGCACGACGTACCCGAAGAGGATCAGCGCCAGCGGCAGCACGAGCAGGTACGGGAACCAGGGCGAGTTGGCGGTGAAGGCGGTGCGGGACCGGCGCGCGCGGGGCGGCTCCCGGTCCTCGGTGACCGGCGGGACCGTGGCCGTGCTGGGGGTGGCGGGGATGGTGCTCACGCCATCACCTCAGTTCGCGACTGCGGGGCTCGCAAAACCGGCTCACTCCTCGCGCTCACGGCCGCACCACCCACATCCGCTCACGGGACAGCCGCAGCCCGACCTGGTCGCCCACCGACACGCCGGCCGGCACGTCGATCGCCGCGACCTGCACCGGCTCGCCGGCGACGTCGACCACGAGGTTGGTGGCCATGCCGGTGAACTCCAGCTCGGTCACCCGGCCGGTGAGCGCGCCGGCCTCGGTGGCCGAGGTGAGGCCGATGTGCTCGGGGCGGACGGAGACCAGCGCGGTCGCGCCCTCGCGCAGGTCGTGGTCGGCGGGGGCGGCCACGCCGACCTCCTCGCCGCCGGGCAGCGTCACGGTGACGGTCTGCGCGCCGGCGGACGCCACCGGCAGGCTGAGCACGTTGCTGCGGCCGATGAACCGGGCCACGAAGGCGGTCGCCGGCCGGTGGTAGATCTCCTGCGGGGCGCCGATCTGCTGCACCCGGCCGGACTGCATGACGGCGATCCGGTCGGACATCGCCATCGCCTCGGCCTGGTCGTGGGTGACGTAGATCGAGGTGGTGCCGGCCTCTCGTTGGATCCGGCGGATCTCCACCCGGGTCTCCTCGCGCAGTTTGGCGTCGAGGTTGGACAGCGGCTCGTCGAGCAGCAGCGTACGCGGCCGGATGACCAGCGCCCGGGCCAGCGCGACCCGCTGCTGCTGGCCGCCGGAGAGCTGGTCGATGCGGCGGTTGCCGTAGCCGGCGAGGTGGACCTGGCCGAGCGCCTCCTCGACCCGCCGCTTGGAGTCGGCCCGGCCGACCCTGCGGATCTTCAGGCCGTACGCGACGTTCTGCGCGACCGTCAGGTGCGGGAAGAGCGCGTAGTTCTGGAACACCATGCCGGTGTCTCGCTTGTTCGGCGGCCGGTTGGTGACGTCCTCCTGGCCGAACCGGATCCGCCCCGAGGTGGGGAAGTAGAACCCGGCCACCATGCGCAGGGTGGTCGTCTTGCCGCAGCCGCTCGGGCCGAGCAGGGTGAAGAACTCGCCGGCGGCGATGGTGATGTCGACGTTGTCGACGGCCGCGGTGTCGCCGGCGCGCGCGAAGCGCTTGCTCACCGACTCCAGCGTGACATCGATCATGATGTCTCTCCTTGCGTCCGGTACCGGGTCTGGCCGGTGGTGGGTGGCGGGCCAGACCCGGTCTGGCGGTACGTACGGAGATGCGGCGCCGGGCGTGGGAACCCGCCCGGCGCCGCCCCGGTCAGCCCTTGTTCTTGAGCTGGCTGTTCCAGTGGTTGATCCACTCGGTCTCGTTCTTGCCGATCACGTCCCAGTCGACGTTCATCGGGGTGAGGTTGAGCTGGGCCAGCCACTCCGGCTTCTGGGCGATGTCCACGGCCGGGATCTGGTAGTAGTCCTTGGCCAGGTCGGCGCGGAGCGTGTCGTCGAAGAGGAACTCGACGAACTTCTGCGCGCCGGTGCTGTTGCCGCCCTTGACCGCCGCCAGGCCGTCGACCAGCACCGGGGCGCCCGAGGCCGGCATCACGTACCCGAAGGGCATGTTGGACTGGTTGGCCTGGAGCAGGATGTCCTGGAGGTTCCAGGCGCTCAGCACACCCTGCTGGCGGGACATCTTCAGGTAGAGGTCGGTCGGGTTGGCCGCGTACGCGCCGGTGTTGGCGTCGAGCTTCTTCAGCCAGTCGTAGCCGGGCTGCGGGTTGCTGCCGTCCGGCGACTGCCGCTGGATCATCGAGGCGTAGATCGACCGCATGGTGCCGGAGGCCGCCACGTCCCGGATGATGATCTTGTCTTTCCACTCCGGCTTGAGCAGGTCGTCCCAGTCCTTCGGGGCCTGCTCCGGGGTGAGCGCCTTGTTGTTGTACATGATGACCTCGGGCAGCAGGATCTCGCCGAACCAGCGACCCTCGGGGTCCTTGTACTTGGCGTCCATCTTGGCGGCGAACGCCGGCTGCCAGGAGGTGAGCAGGTCCTCGGAGGCGCCGGCGGCCAGGCCCTGCTGGGTGCCGCCCCACCAGACGTCGGCCTGCGGGTTGGCCTTCTCGGCCCGGACCCGCTCCAGGATCTCCTGGGCCCCGAGGTTGAGGATCTCGACCTTGCCCTTGTACTCGGGGTATTTCGCGGTGAACTTGTCGACGACGAAGGTCGAGACCTTCTTGTCGCGTGCCGTGTAGATCGTCAGCTTCTCGGTGCCGCCGGCGGCCGCGTCGTCCGAGCCGCCGCCGCAGGCGGTGCCGGCGGCGAGGACGGTGGCGAGCGCTCCGGCGAGGAAGAGTCGACGTCTCATGGGGTGGTACCTCCGAGGGGTGTGGGGGGAACTGCGTTGTTCGGGAAGAAAGGTCAGGGCGCCGGCAGCAGGGTGGGCAGACCCGCGGCGGCGGCGGAAAGGGCGTAGCTGACCGCGCCGTGCAGCACGGCCCGGTCGCCGAGGATCGCGCGGCGGACCTCGGTGGCGCTCGGCGCGGCGGCGGCCACCAGCGCCTGGAGCCGGTCGACGGCGGCGGCGTCGAGCTCGGCGGCGGCGCCGCTGAGCAGCACCCGGCCGGGGTCGGCCACGCAGACGCAGGAGACGATCAGGCGGGACCAGGCGTGCAGCACCTCGTCCAGGTACGCGGCGGCCCGCTCGTCCGCGCCAGCCAGCTCGACCAGCGCGCGGACCGGCGACTCGGGCCGCCGACCGGGGGCCAGGGCGACCACCCGCTCGGCGATCGCGTTCTCCGACCAGCGCGCCTCGAACGGGCCGACCCCGTCGTGCCCGCGGTCGGCCGGGTCGAGCGGCAGGAAGCCGACCTCACCGGCGGCGCCGCCGGCGCCCCGGCGGACCTGGCCGTCCAGCACCAGGCCGGCGCCGATGCCGTCAGCGACGTGCAGCAGGAGCAGGTCGGCCACGTCGGCGCCGGCCCCGGCGGCGTGCTCGCCGGCCGCCATCAGGTTGACGTCGTTGTCCAGCACGACCGGCACGCCGAGCCGCCGCTGTACCGACTCCCCTATCGGCCGCCCCTCGACCAGGCCGACCGAGGGGGCGAGCCGGACGGCGCCGCCGGAGGAGACCCCGGGCGCGGCGATGGCCACCCCGCGCAGCGCCGGCAGGCCGTCCCCGGCCAGCTCGGGCACCGACCGGCAGATGAGGTCGACGATGTCGCCGGTGAGCCGGACGGTGCGGTGGGCGACCACGGCACCGTCGCTGTCGGCGATCTCGCAGGTGATCCGGGAGGGCTCCAGCGAGACCGCCGCGACCAGCTCGGCGCGGGGGTTGAACTCCAGCATGGCCCGGGGGCGGCCGGCCCGGGACGCCCCGGGACCGCGTTCGATCAGGTAGCCCTCGGCGATCAGGCCGCGGACGAGCGGCGTGAGCGTGGCGGGACTCAGCCCGGTGAGCTCGGTCAGCTCGGCACGGGAGAGCACCCGCACCTGGCGGGCGGCGGAGATCACGGAGAGCCGCTTGATCTCCTTCGACCGCTCCCGGCTCACCGGGCTCGTCGGTGGTGTCACCACGTCAGTCACACTTCCTTCCTACGGCGAACGAACTATTGAGTCAAGTAACGAATGCGTCTCGACCGACCGACAGTGGGGCGAAGAGCAGGGGAAACGTTCTCGACAGGCGCTACGTCCGGTTGGCCGGGCGCAGCCGTGCAGGGAACCAGACGACCTCACAGCGTGGAGTTTGTTTCTTTCGCAAAGGAAGAAAGACTTTGCAAAGCATTGACGGGCCGCCGCGCCGGTCCCTAGCGTCACCGGGCGAAGGCCTTCCAGTGTGTACGGACACCCGTACCGCTGCGCACCCCGGTGACGCGGCGCCCGTCGGCGCCCGCCGTCCCCTCGCCCACCACCCGCCGTCCGCGCGACCCCACGCCGACGCCGCCAGGCGTACGGCGTCGATGGTCGCTGCGCGGACCACGCGATACCGCGGAAGGATCTGTATGCGTCTCACGGCGTTCCTGCTACCCACGGCGCTCGCCCTGGCCCTCTCCGGGACCCCCGCCCTCGCCGCCCCCACCGACCGCGCCGACGCGCGGCCGACGGACACGGTCGACCTGGACGTGCTCTTCGTCAGCGCCCACCCCGACGACGAGGCCGGCAGCCTGGCCACCCTCGGCCAGTGGAAGGAGAAGTACGGCACCAGGGCCGGCGTCGTCACCATCACCCGCGGCGAGGGCGGCGGCAATGCCGTCGGCCTCGAAGAGGGACCGCCGCTGGGCATCATCCGGGAGCGCGAGGAGCGCACCGCGATCGGCCGCGCCGGGGTGGAGAACCTGTACAACCTGGACCGGGTCGACTTCTGGTACACCGCCTCCGCGCCGCTCTCCGAGCGGATCTGGGGGCACGACGACACCCTCGGGCAGATCGTCCGGGTGATCCGGCAGACCCGCCCCGAGATCGTCATGACGATGAACCCGTCACCCACCCCGGGCAACCACGGCAACCATCAGCAGGCCGCCCGGTTCGCCGCCGAGGCGTTCCACGCCGCCGCCGACCCGCGGGCCTTCCCCGAGCAGCTCTCCGCCGAGGGGCTCAAGCCGTTCCGGGCGGCGAAGTTCCTGCGTACGGGTGGGACCGGCGGGTCCTCGGCCGGCCCGGAGTGCGCGTCGAGCTTCACTCCCACCGTCCCGACCGACCAGGTCTTCGGGGTCTGGGAGGGCACCCCGAGCAGCACCGGGAAGACCTGGGCCGAGGTCGAGGTGGACGCCCGCCGGGAGTACGTCACCCAGGGCTGGGCCGGCACCGCCGCCGCCCCCACCGACCCGGCGAAGATCCGGTGCGACTTCTACACCCTGGTCGACAGCCGCGTCCCGTACGACCCGGCGGACACCTCGCCGGAGGCGATCCTGCGCGGTTCGGTGCTGCCTGCGGTGGCCGGCGGGCTGCCGAAGGGCACCGAGCTCTACCTGACCACCAGCCGGTTCGACCTCGTCCCCGGCGAGACGGTCGAGGTCACCGCGCACGTGCGGGCGCCCCGGGACCGGGCGCTCACCGCCCCGACGGTCACCCCGCGCCTGCCGCAGGGCTGGACCGCCACCGGCACGGGCGAGCTGCGCAGCGGCGTGCCGGCCGGGACGGAGCGGACCGCCACCTTCACCGTGACCGTCCCCGCCGACGCCGACACCAACCAGCAGCGGCTGCTCGGGGCCACCCTGACCACGGGGCAGGGCACCGGTCGCACCGACCGGGCCGTCCGGGTGGTCGCCGACGTGCGCGGCACCCTGGAGCCGCTGCCCGAGGTGGGGCTGTTCCGCGACTGGGCCGGCGACAGCGGCTACCCGCAGCTGGACACGCTGATCAAGCCGGTGCTGACCATCGGCTCCGGTAAGAGCCGGTCGGTCCGGATCGACCTGCGCAACCACGGCGAGGCCGCGCAGGGTGGCACGGTCACCCTCGGCCTGCCGGCCGGCTTCACCGCCGACGCGGCGACGAAGAGCTATGCCGAGCTGGCGCCCGGCGCCACCGGCACGGTCACCTTCACCGTGGCCAACACCGACGCCACCCTGCCGACCGCCAACGAGGGTGGCTCGGACGGCGACTACGGGATCACCATCACCACCACCAGCGCCGCCGGCAGCACCGTGGAGACCGGCGCCCTGGAGATCGTGCCGACCAGCGACGTCCCGCACACCGGCCACGACCACGCCGTCGACGGAGTGGCCGCCCCGGGCGAGTACCCCGGCGGGGAGCTGGACCTGTCCCGGATCTGGGAGGGGCAGGCCACCACGCCGCAGGACGCCTCGGCGACCGGCCGGATCGCCTGGACCGAGGACGCGCTGAAGGTGTTCGTGCAGGTCACCGACGACGTGCTCGGCAAGAAGGTGGTGCCGCAGGACTGCAAGCGGCAGCGGCGCACCGACAGCGTGGAGATCATCGTCGACCCGAAGGGAAACTCGGCGGACACCTCCACCGTCTTCAAGGCCGGCATCTTCCCGGTCACCGACGACCCGGCCAGGGGTGACCCGCCCTGTTGGCAACGGGACGCCGACAACCGGCAGGGGCCGGGCGCGACGACCGCGCCGGGGATGACCGTGGTCAGCAAGGTCAGCGCGCCGTACGCCGGTTACACCATCGAGGCGAGCATCCCGTTCGCGGTGCTGCCGGACGCGGTGGACCCGGCACGGATGGGCTTCAACGTGCTGGTCTACGACTCGGACACCCAGGATCTGAGCTCCCAGTCGCGGCTGGGTTGGTCCACCTTCACCGGCGTCCGGGCCGACCCGTACCGGTACGGCCTGGTGACGCTGCCCGGCTACACCCCCGCCCAGCGCGGGGCGAGCGCCCCCGTCTTCCCGGACACCGCGGCGCGCAGCGTACACAGCCCGCAGACCGTCGCCCAGTCCGCCGTGGACGGGATCGCCCCGGCCGCCGTACCGCGCCTGCCGGAGTCGGCGCTGCGGCTGACCGGCCAGCGCCGGGTCACCGGCGGGGTGGAGGTGACGCTCCGGGCCGACCGCGCCGGCACGGCGTACCTCTACGCCTGGGACGGCGACCGCTCGCGCGGTGACCGCAGCGTGGAGCTGACCGCCGGCTCTCCGGTGACCGTCCTGGTCCCGGTCGTCGAGGGCACGCCGGCGTCGCTGCTGGCCGCCTTCGAGGCCGACGGCGCCGCCCTGGCCCGCCAGATCCCGCTGAGCTGACGGATCGGCAGCGAGGGGCCCCGCCGAGGCGGCGGGGCCCCTCTGCCTAAGGACTCAGCGGAGGCGGTGGACGGCCACCCGGGAGTTGGCGTGGCGCAGCTCCGCGAGGGTGGCCAGATCCGGGGGGACCCGGGGTCGACCACGCGGTCGACGACCAGCCAGCGGACGCCGTACCGGTCGCGCGGCTCGGCCAGACCGGCGGCGGTGGGCGCGGTGAACGCGGCTTCGTTGGGTCGCGGGGGACCTCAGGCGCCGCAGGTGGTGTCCGGCAACCCCGGCACCCGCACCGGCGACCGGCCGCCCGGGCGCTGCCGGCCGGCGAGCACGTCGGCCAGGGCGGTCATCGAGGTACGGCTGGAGGAGTAGGTGGCCAGCAGGGTCGGCGACGTCGCCTTCTCCAGCACGTACGGGGTGTCCATGGCCACCGTCACCGCCGCGTCGGCGCTCAGGTCGCCCGCGTCGTCGCCGTAGCCGACCAGGTGCACCTTCGTGCCGCCGCTCGGCACCACCGTCACCCCGGCCGCGGTCAGCGCCTCGGTCAGCGCGGCCCGGGTGCGGTCCCGGCCGGCGGAGGAGGTGACGGTCACCGGACCGCGGACCGGGGCGCCGCAGGAGCCGCGCAGCACGGTCACCGCCGCCGCCGCGAGGTCCTGCGCCGCCTTGCGGTGCTCGGCGCTGTTCAGGGTGGACATCGCCGGGGCGGGCCGGTCGGCGAGCTGGAACTTCATGGTCAGCACCCGGGTGGCGGCCTCGACCAGCCGGGCCCGGGGCAGCGACCCGTCGCGCAGCGCGGCGAGCAGCCCGTCGTACGCCTGACCGACGTGCGGCGTCATCAGGATCAGGTCGTTGCCGGCCAGCAGTGCCCGGACCGCGGCCTCGCCCGGCGACCAGCGCTTGGCCGGCGCCATGTTCATTCCGTCGGTGATCACCACGCCCTCGAAGCCGAGCTGCCCGCGGAGCACGTCGGTGAGGAGCTTGCGGGAGAAGGTGGCCGGGGTGCCCGGGTCGATCGCCCTGACGTCGAGGTGGGCCGACATCACCGCCATCGCCCCGGCGTCGATGCCGGCGGCGAACGGCGGGAAGGCGGTGGCGTCGAGTTCCTGGCGCGGCTGGCCGATCACCGGCAGGTCCTCGTGCGAGTCGGCGGCGCTGAGCCCGTGGCCCGGGAAGTGCTTGACGCTGGCCGCGACGCCGGCGCTCTGCAGGCCCTTCACCGCGCCGGCGACCTGGGCGGACGCCCGCTGCGGGTCGGACCCGAAGGAGCGGGAGCCGATCACCGTGCTGCGGGTGACCAGCACGTCGGCGACCGGGGCGAAGTCGAGGTTGATCCCCATCGCGGCCAGCTCGGTGCCGGCGGCCCGCCAGGCGGCCTCGGTCAGCGCCGGATCGTCGGCCGCCCCGGCGGCGAGGGCGCTGGGCAGGGTGGTCACCCCGTCGGTGATCCGGGTCACCACGCCGTACTCCTGGTCGGTGCCGATCAGGAAGGGCGCCGGACCGGCGGGGAGGTTCGCCGCGGCGGCGCGCAGCCCGGTGGTGAGGTCGCGGACCTGTGCCGGGTTGTCGACGTTGGTGGTGGCCTGGTTGCCGGAGGTCGGGTCGTCGGCGCTGAAGCCGACCAGGATCACCCCGCCGAGGCGGTACTTCGCGACCATCTCGGCGGGGGTGTCGACCCCGGCGAGGGTGCGGTTGCCGGCGGCCGAGGCGGGGGTGACCTTCGTGGCCGAGCTGCCGTACGCGTAGGGCATCAGCACCTGGCCGACCAGGTCTTCGTCGGCGAGCGTGCCGACCAGCGCGGCCGCCCGGGCGGCCGGGTCAGTGGCGGCCGGGTCCGGGGCGGAGGAGGCCGACGGGCCCGAAGCCGGGCGGGGCCATTCCGGCTCCGCCGCGCACCCGGAGACGAGCAGCGCGGTCAGGGCGGCGAGGGCGACGCCGGCGCGTCGCGGTGAGGGGGACACGCGGGCAATCAAACCCGTTGCCAACTTGTCGGGGCAACCTGTCCCGTGGGCCGCTCGGGGGGACGTGCCGGTCCGGACCCGGGTGTCCGGGTGCGCCGCCGGGCTCAGCCGACCCGGGTGAGCAACGTCACCGGGGCGCCGTCCCCGGCGTGCCGGTAGGGCTCCAGCTCGGCGTCCCAGGCGGTGCCGAGCGCCTTGTCCAGGGCGTGCGCCAGCGCCTCCGGGGCCCGGGCGGTCGCCATGATGCTGCGCAGCCGATCCTCGCCGAGCTGGATGTCGCCGGCCGCGCCGACGGTGGCCCGGAACAGGCCACGGCCCGGGACGTACATGAAACGCTCACCGTCGGCGCCCGGACCGGGCTCCTCGGTCACCTCGAAACGGATCATGGGCCACTGCCGGAGGGCAGCAGCCAGCTCGGCGCCCGTCCCCGGGCGACCGGTCCACCCGCACTCGGCCCGGCGGGCGCCGGGGTCGACGGGCTGAGCCGTCCACTGCAGGTTGACCGGCGCGACGAGGACGCGCGCGATCGCCCACTCGACGTGTGAGCACACGGCGAGCGGGGTCGAATGGACGTATACGACGCCACGCGTTGGCACGGTGACCTCCCGGAGAGCGAGGTGCGTCTTCCCCTACGACCTCGGCCAGCCGGGTGGCTTCGCAACACATGATGACTGGTGTGACGGATGGTGCGCCAGGGAATCGGAAAATTCGCCGGCCGGAATAGCCGGGTGGGTGACCTCGGTTGTGCCCCTCGGACAGGCACGGTGACCAGCCAGGCGTCGTGGTCGTGTACAGTTCTCTGGGCGGTTCTGTGCCGCCGCACATCTTCGCGGGCTGAGGCTCATCCGGGCGTCACCCCGCACAAGCCCCCGGACGTCATCGTCCTTCCGTACGTCTTGCAAGGAGTACCTCCGTGGCGAGCAACACCTCTAAGACCGCGCGCGCGTCAGTCCGGGCCGGCCAGGCTGGCCAGGGTGGCGCCCTCAGCGTGCTGGGCGAGTTCAAGTACCTCATCCCGCTCAACGGCGGCAAGAACGCCTACGTGCGGAACCTGACCAACGGCAAGACCGTGCACCTGCGCACCGACTCCGAGGCCTTCGTCGAGGAGATCCGGGTGCTGGCCGCCGCCGGCCACGCCGCCAAGATCCGCGTCGAGATCAACGCCCTCGCCGCGACGCACCCGGGCGACGGCTGGGACAAGACCGAGAAGCGTCTCGTCGAGGCCGGCGTCTTCGAGGGCTGAGCCCTCCCCCCGAGCCACACCTGGAACCGCCCGTCGGGTCACCCCGGCGGGCGGTTCCGCCTTTCCCGGGTACGCCCCGATCCCGCCGCCGGGCCCGCCGGACGCCGGATCTTCCCGGCCACCGGGACCGGGCGGGAGCGGGGTTGGGTCAGCGGTCGAGCAGGGTGACCTCGCCGGTGGCCAGGTCGTAGAGGGCGCCGACCACGTCCACCCGGCCGTCGGCCACCGGCCCGGCGAGCAGGTCGTCGGCGCCCAGCGCGGCCACCGTGCGCAGCACGTGCCGGCGTACCGCCATCGGGTGCGCCCGCGGGTCGTCCGCGCCCACCTCGGCCACCGCCGGGGCGATCTGGTCCACCAGGTACGCCAGCGAGCCGCCCGGCCGGTCCCCGGTGCGCAGCGTGTCCACCGCCGAGGCGACCGCCCCGCAGCGCTCGTGGCCGAGCACCATCACCAGCGGCACCCCGAGCTGGCCCACCACATATTCGATGGAGCCGCAGACCGCCCGGTCCAGCACGTGTGCGCCGGTGCGGATCACGCAGATCGACCCGAAGGTCTGGTCGAAGATCGCCTCCAGCGGGACCCGTGAGTCGATGCAGCCGAGCAGCACCGCGTACGGCTGCTGGTCGCCGGAGGCGACGGCCGCGGCGGCGGTGACGTCGTGGCCGTGCACCGGCTGGCCGCTGACGAAGCGGCGGTTGCCGGCGAGCAGCTCGGCCAGCGCGGACCGGGGCGTCCGCGCCGCTCCCGCGCTCGAACCGGTCATGGCCCCAGCCTGGTCACGGATGCGACCTCGCGGGGGCGGGTTTCGAATCTTCTCACCACCACGGTTGGCGTGGTCTCATGACGGGTAGCCGGTGTCACCGCCGGGTTGACCCGGTGCGTGGGGACCGGGCGGCCCGGGGAGGCGGCGATGCCGGAGCACCAGCAGGTACGGCTGCCCGACGACGTGCGCCTGCACGTCGAGGTGACCGGGCCGCCGGACGCCGAGGTCACCGCGATCCTGCTGCACAGCTGGACGCTGGACGGGCGGGCCTGGCACCGGCAGCTCGCCGACCTGACGGCACGCTTCGGCGCGCGGGTCCGGGTGGTGACCTACGACGCCCGCGGGCACGGCCGGTCCAGCTGCATGGCGCTGCGCACCGCGACCCTGGCCCAGCTCGGCGACGACCTCGCCGCGGTGGTGGACGCGGTGGCCCCGACCGGCCGGGTGGTGCTGGTCGGGCATTCCATGGGCGGGATGACCGTGATGGAGTACGCCCACCGCCACCCGGAGCACTTCGCCGCCCGTACCGCCGGGCTGGTCTTCGTCTCGACCACCGCCGAGGGGCACACGCACACCGTGTACGGCCTGTCGCCGCGCATCGCCCGGCTGATCCGGATCGCCGAGACCACCGGCGCCGGGGTGCTGGCCCGGTGCGGGTCCTGGCGCCCGCCGCGGGCGCTGCTGCGCGCGCTGCGGCCCAGCATCCGCTGGATGCTCTTCGGCGACCGCTGCGACCCGTCCGACATCCGCCTGGTCACCTCGGCGGTGGCCCGCGCCTCGCTGCGCTCGATCGGCGGGTTCCGCGCCTCGATCGGCGCCCAGCACCGGCTGGAGACCCTGGCCGAACTGGCCCACCTGCCGGCGGCGGCGCTGGTCGGCGACCGGGACCGGCTCACCCCGCCGCCCTGCGCGGAGTCGATCGCCGCCGCGCTGCCGGTGACCGAGCTGACCGTCTGCCCGGGCGCCGGGCACATGCTGATGATGGAACGGCCGGACGAGGTGAACGCCGCGCTGGCCGGGGTGCTGCGCCGGGTGCTGGCCGGCTCGACGGAGCCGACGCCGGCCGGCTGAGCGGCCCGTGGAGGGTGTCCCAGGTCGCGGGGCGCGGCATGGCCCCGCCGCGAGGTGGGAGGCTGCCCGTACCCTCATTCCGCCTGGCGTACGCCCGCGCCCGGCCGCCGCCGTCGCACAGGAGCCCTCACGTTGACCGACCAGACCACCCTGGAGCAGGAGATCGCCGCCGAGCAGCGGCATCTCGACCGGGTGTACGCCCGCCTGGCCGAACTGCGCCGCTCGGCCGCGCAGGCCGAGAAGGAGGGCTACCGGCTGGCCCGGGTGGGCAACTTCGGCGCGCTGGTCGAGCGGGACGCGATGGTCTTCCACGCCGCGCAGCGGCGGCACGTGCTGGACGCCGAGCACGAGGGGCTGGTCTTCGGCCGACTCGACCTGCGTACCGGCCAGGTGCTGCACGTGGGCCGGCTCGGCGTGCGCGGCGAGAACGCCGAGACGCTGGTGGTGGACTGGCGGGCCCCGGCCGCCGCCGCGTTCTACCAGGCGACCCCGGCCGAGCCGCTGGGCGTGGTGCGGCGGCGCACCATCCAGTCCTCGGCCGAGAAGGTCACCCGGATCGAGGACGACCTGCTCGATCCGGAGTCGGCGCCGGCCGACCTGGCGGTGGTCGGTGACGGTGCCCTGCTGGCGACCCTGTCCAGGGCGACCGGTCGGGGGATGCGCGACATCGTGGCCACCATCCAGCGGGAGCAGGACGAGGCGATCCGCTCCCCCGGCTCCGGGGTCACCATCGTCTCGGGCGGCCCGGGCACCGGCAAGACGGCCGTCGCCCTGCACCGGGCGGCGTACCTGCTCTATTCCGACCGCAGCCGGTACGCCGGCGGCGGCATCCTGGTGGTCGGCCCGTCCTCGGTCTTCGTGGAGTACATCGCCTCGGTGCTGCCCTCGCTCGGCGAGGAGACCGCCACCCTGCACTCGCTGGGCTCGCTCTTCCCGGGCATGTCGGCGACCCGGACCGACCCGCCGGAGGTGGCGGCGGTGAAGGGCTCGCTGCGGATGCGGCGGCTGCTGGAGCGCGCGGTACGCGACGCGGTGCCGGGCGGCCCGGACGAGCTGCGCCTGCTCTACCGTGGCGAGCTGCTCCGGCTGGAGCGCCGCGAGCTGGACGGCATCCGGGACCGGGCGCTGTCCCGGGGCGGCCGCCGCAACGAGGTGCGGCGGGTCGCCTTCGACGCGGTCCTCGCGGCGCTGTTCGGGCAGGCCCGCCGGCTGGCGATCCCCCGCCTGCCGGAGCAGCGCGCCGTCGAGGACGAGATCATCGACCGGCCGGAGTTCCGCGAGTTCCTCAAGGCGTGGTGGCCCCGGCTGCACCCGCGGCACGTGCTGGGCTGGCTGGCCCGGCCGGAGCGGCTGCGCCGGTACGCCGGCGGAATCCTGTCCCGGGCGGAGACCGCGCTGCTGTCCGAGGCGTACCGGACGCTGGACGCGCAGGGGCTGACGGTGGCCGACATCGCCCTGCTCGACGAGCTGGACGCGCTGCTGGGCAAGCCGGTGCGGCCGGCCCGGGCGAAGCGCGACCCGTTCCAGCTGGCCGGCGGCGTACGCGAGCTGAGCACGTTCGCCGACCGGCAGCGCGCGTCCCGGGCGGCGGCCCGGGAACGCCCGGAGGACTACCGCGACTACGCGCACGTGGTGGTGGACGAGGCGCAGGACGTGTCGCCGATGCAGTGGCGGATGATCGGCCGGCGCGGCCGGCTCGCCTCCTGGACGGTGGTGGGCGACCCGGCGCAGACCGCCTGGACCGGCGACCCGCAGGAGCTGGACCGGGCTCGGGACCAGGCGCTGGGCCGGCGCCGGCGGCACCGGTTCGCGCTCACCACGAACTACCGCAACTCGGCGGAGATCTTCGCGGTGGCGGCGGCGGAGATCCGCCGGCTCTACCCCGACCTGGAGCTGCCGACGGCGGTCCGCTCCACCGGCGTGGAGCCGGTCGCGCTGACCGTCGGCGCGGACCGGCTGGCGTCGGCGACCGTCGAGGCCGTCGACGCGCTGCTCGGCGAGGTGGAGGGCACGGTCGGCGTGATCACGCCGGTGCCGCGCCGCGACGAGGTGGCCGGCTGGCTGGGCGGGCGGGGCGGTTCCCGGCTCCAGGTGGTGACCAGCCTCCAGGCCAAGGGCATGGAGTACGACGGCGTCGTGCTGGTCTGCCCGGCCGAGATCCGGGCCGACCCCGGCTCGGGGGTACGCACCCTCTACGTCGCCCTCTCCCGGGCCACCCAGCGCCTCACCACCATCGACCCAACCCCCTGACCGCCCCCGCCCCGCCCTCCCACCCCGCCCTCCCACCCCGCCCGGAATCCGCGCACTTTCCGAGAAAGAGTGGCCATTCCGCCCGCGGAGACCACTCTTTCTCTGAAAGTGCGGCGCATCGGGGGCCGATTGCCGGGTTAGTTGCATACATAGCGATGTGAGCATAGGTTAGGTCTGGTCGGCGGTGGCGACGGAAGGTGTGGGCGTGGGCGCAGGGCATGAGCACCACGGGTCGGTCGCGAACGCGGCGCACCGCCACCGGGGGCGGCTCTGGGCGGCCTTCGCGCTGCTCGCCGCGCTGATGGTGATCGAGGCGGTCACCGCGTTCGGCACCGGCTCACTGGCCCTGCTCTCCGACGCCGGGCACATGTTCACCGACGTGCTCGGCATCGGCATGGCCCTGGCCGCCATCACCGCCACCACCCGCCGCGACGGGGACCCCCAGCGCACCTTCGGGCTCTACCGGCTGGAGGTGCTGGCCGCGCTCGCCAACGCCGTCCTGCTCAGCGGGGTGGCGATCTACGTGCTGATCGAGGCGGTACGCCGGTTCGGCAACCCGCCGGAGGTGCGTACCGGCCCGATGCTGGCGGTGGCGGTGCTCGGCCTGCTGGCCAACCTCGTCGCGTTCGCCCTGCTCCGCGAGGGCGCGCAGGAGAGCATCAACCTGCGCGGGGCGTACCTGGAGGTGCTCGGCGACCTGCTCGGCTCGCTCGGCGTGATCGGCGCCGCGCTGCTCATCGCCGGCACCGGCTGGTGGTGGGCCGACCCGGCGGTGGCGGTGGCGATCGGCCTGTTCATCCTCCCCCGCACCTGGCGGCTCGGCCGGGCGGCGGTCCGCATCCTGGTCCAGGCCGCCCCGGAGCACCTCCAGGTGACCGCCGTGCACGACCGGCTGACCGCCGTCCCCGGCGTCGCCGAGGTCCACGACCTGCACGTCTGGACGCTCACCTCCGGCATGGAGGTCGCCTCCGCCCACCTCACCATGGCCCCGGGCGCCGAGGTCGGCACGGTGCTCGCCGCGGCCCGGAGCGCCCTGCACGAGGACTTCCACATCGAGCACGCCACCCTCCAGATCGAGCCGGGCGCCGCCCCCGGCGCGTGCGGCCAGGTGGAGTGGTGACAAAATCGGGCACCTGTTATCCCGTTATGTCACCTACACCACGATTACCTCCAGTACCCTCAGTCACGAAACGGGCGGGTGTCACACCCGTACCGGTAGGCTCGGTCCCGGCCTCCGCCAGGCGGCACCCACCGGTGCCGGCGGTGACCGCCGCCTAATCGCCCGCCCGGGCGAGCCGGGGAACCATGTTCGTGGGGTGCATCCGCGTCAGCGGTAGGGATCTTCCGTCCCGAACCCGTCAGCTAACCCGGTCGGCGGCTGACGGAAGGACATGTGCATGCACGTACGACGTACCACCGCCCGGCTGGCGGCCACGGTCGTCGCGACGCTCGCCCTCGGCGTGTCGTCCGCGCCGGTCCCGGTGGCCGCCGCTCCCCCCGCCACCCGGCTCGCCGCCGCACCCGGCGACGACGAGGGCGGCAGCCCCGCCCTGCGCGCCCAGCTCGACGCGGCCAGCAAGGGCTGGATCGACGCCAGGGCCGCGCTGGAACGCTCCACCAAACGGCAGCGGGAGCTCACCGAGCAGCTCAGGACGATCGAGTCGGAGCTGACCGTCCAGCACGGCAAGGTCGGCGAGATCGCCGGCGTGGCCTACCGGACCGGCCGGCTGGGGCCGGTGTCGGCGCTGCTGAACAGCTCCAGCCCGGAGGGCTTCCTGGACCGGGCGGCGGCGCTGGAGACCGTCGCCGCCAACGAGGACCGGGAGCTGCGCGGCCTCATCCGGACCCGCGACGAGGCCACCCGCACCCGGGCCGCGCTCGACAAGGAGATCGTCGAGGAGCGCAAGCAGGTCGCGGTGATGGCCAAGCGCAAGCAGCAGGCCGAGCGGGCGCTCGCGGTGGCCGCCGCCGACAAGCCCGCCACCACCGCCACCGCCGGCTCCAACCGGGGCACCTCCACCGCCACCGCCCGGCCGGCGCCGCGCAACTCCGACGGTTCCTGGCCGCCGGAGTCGTGCAGCGTCAACGACCCGACCCCGGCCAACGGCTGCATCACCCCGCGCATGCTCAACGCACTCCAGCAGGCCAAGGCCGCCGGCTTCACCCGGTACGTCTCCTGCTACCGGCCCAGCGGGTCGGGTGAGCATCCCAAGGGGCGGGCCTGCGACTTCGCGGCCCAGAAGGACGGCTTCGGCGGCGACGCCACCGGCGGCGACAAGACGTACGGCAACAACCTGGCCGCGTACTTCATCCGCAACGCCGACCGGCTCGGCGTGCTCTACGTGATCTGGTACCGGCAGATCTGGCTGCCCAGCAGCGGGTGGAAGTCGTACAGCGGGGCGGGCGGAGACCCGTCCAGCGACCACACCAACCACGTGCACCTGTCGGTCTACTGACCGACCCCGACGGGGCCCGTCCGGCGCGGACGGGCCCCGCGCCGTACGCGCCCCGACGTACGCCGAATGTCGCCGGTCGGCCCACGACAGGCCGCGGCGCCCGGACGAGCATCAAGGCATGACCCGACTCTCCCCCGACGCCCGCAAGAGCCTGCTCACCCTGCACCTGGTGACCGCGCTGGGCTGGCTCGGCGCGGACCTCGTGCTGCTCACCCTCGGCGTCGCCGGGCTGCGCGGGGCCGACCCGGGGGTGGTCTACCCGGCGGCGGCACTGGTGGCCACCTGGCTCTTCGCGCCGCTGAGCGTGCTGGTGTGGCTGGTCGGGGTGACCAGCGCGCTGCTGACCCCGTGGGGGCTGCTGCGCTGGCGCTGGGTGGTGGTCAAGCTGGGGCTCACCACGGTGATGACGGGCCTGGTGCTGTTCGCGCTGACGCCGAACCTGCGCGCCGCCGCCGGACCGGACGCCACCGCACACCAGCGGATCGACGTGGTGGTCGCCCCGGCGGTCTCCACCGGCCTGCTGGTCACCATGACGGTGATCTCGACGTGGAAGCCATGGGGCCGGACCCGCCGGGCCGTCCCGTCGCGCCGCCGGCCGGCGGCGGCCACGGCCGCCGGTCGCCGCTGAGCGGGGGCCAGCGCCTCAGTTCGGGACCGGACCGCCCTCGGCCTCCCGGTCCAGCACCGCGCCGAGCCGGCTGGCCAGGCCCAGGTGCGCGGCGCGGGCCTGGCGGAACGCGTACCCGAACAACGGTGCCGGGGCGGAGAGGGTGATCTCCACGTCGATCCGGAGCACGTCGCCCTCCTCCCGGAGCCGGGTGTGGTTGCGCACCGTCGTGCCGGGCTGCTGCCGGGCCACCGTGACGATCTCGTCGTCGGAGACCACCAGGACGTCGGCCTGGTAGGTGACCGGGAAGTGCAGCGGCCCCAGCTCCAGCCGGTCGGTGATCGCGTAGCTGGCCCGCGCGCCCGGACGGGTCGGCAGCCGGCGCACCCGGACGATCAGCGGATGCAGCTCCCCCTGGCGGGCCAGATCGCTCAGCAGCGCCACCGCGTCCGCCCGCGAGCAGCGCGCCTGCACCGTGTAGCTGAACGACTCCCGCCGGACCACTCCACCCTCCCACGCCTCGTCGGTCGCCCGATCGTCCCGTACCAGGGCCGGGCTGGCAACGCCAGGCGGCAGGACGGTGTCCGGGCGGGGAATCCGCCGGCGACGGCCACGGGAGGCGGGGCATGGACGGGTACGACGGAGGAGCGGGCACGTGATGGTCTTCGCGCCGATGCCCCGGCGGCGGCGCGGTGATGATCAGGCAGCCGAGGCGGACCGGGGTGCGGTCAGGCGCCGGGAAGGACCTCGGGGGCCGCGGCGCCGGCGAAGTAGGGCTCCGGAGCGCCGAAGAGGCCGAGCAGGCCGGTGACCCAGAGCTGCCGGTGGACGAACCGGCTGGGCTCGGTGACCACCAGCTTGACGCCGCTCACCTCGGCCGTCTGGAACCCGGCGACCATCGCGCTGATGCCGACCGAGTCGATGAAGGTGACGAGTCGCATGTTCAGCTCGACCCGGGCCGGACGGCCCTTCGCGAGCACCTCGGCGATCGCCTCACGCACCTCGTACGCGGTGTCGACGTCGATCTCCCCCCGCGGAGCGATCTCGATGACACCACCAGCCAGAACCGATTTCACGATCGACAGGCTCACGCGAGCACCTCCACTCGCCCGTCCACGGGCGCCTCATCAGTACGCGGGCCGCGACCGAGCGTATTCCTCCGACGGCCTCGGTCGCCACCCCTCGGGATGAGCAAATTCGCGGATCCGGACGACCGGGCCGCCCTTCCCCGAGTTCTTCCTGGTCTCGTTCTGTCCGACGAGCGACCGGTCCCGGTCGCTCCAACCGCCCCAGGGTAGCCACCCCGGTCCAGTCGGGCCCGTATCCGGCCCGCCCGGGCGAGCCTACCGGCCCGGCGGGCGACCCGGCGGTGTTGCCCGGCCCGCCTAGGGTCGGCGGGCGAGGGTTCCACCACGAAGGAAGGAACGATCGATGCTCAAGAGACTGCTCGGCCTGGCCGGTGTCGGCGCGCTGCTCGCCCTCGTACTGGCCTGCGGCTTCGGCGGCGGGGACGACGACGACGATGACGACGACGACGACTTCGCCCGCGGCGTGGCGGTGGTCACGGTCGGCTGAGGTCCGACGTGGGTTTGCGGCGCGTCCGCGCTGGGCACTGACGGAACAGGCGGACCGTGACGCGCCGCAGACGTCGACGTCCGAAGTGGCCGCAGACTTCGGCACCCCGAGGAGGTACCCATGTTCGGCAGCAACCTGCTGGAGCGCCGCAGCAAGCCGGAGCGGATCGCCGACCAGGCCTGGCAGCAGCTGGTCACGGCGGTCAGTTCCGCCGGTGACAGCGTCCGCGACACCGCCCGGTCGGTCCGCGGCGGCACTAATCTCTCCGGCGCCGGTGACCTGGTGGGCTCGGCGGCGGACCAGGCCCGTCGTCGGGCCACCCTCGCCGTCGACGCGCTCGCCGGGCGCCGGCCGGCCCTGCCGTGGACCCTGCTGATCAGCGCGGCGCTGGTCGGGGCCGCGATCGGCTGGGCCGTCGGCACCGCCGCGCGGGCCGCCGGCAGCCGGGACGGTGGAGTAGTCGACGACATCGAGTTCGTCGATGTGGACCGGCCGAACTCCCCGGTCGGCCTCGACGACTGACCGGCGGCGCGTACACCCGGTTGGTCTGCACCGGGCCGGTGGCCATGCTGACCACACCGCCCCGTCGCCGACCCGGTCACCCGGTGCGGGCGAGGGTGACTCACCCGGCACGGCGGCAGGATCGCGGTCGGCGGGCAGTGACCCGCCCCGTGTCCCTAGCCCGGGAGGAGTGAGCGCATGGCCAGCGCGACCACCGTCACGCGTACCGACCAGGACATCCAGACCGACGTGCTCGACGAGCTGACCTGGGAACCCCGGGTGAGCCCCGCCGAGGTGGGGGTCACCGTCGCCGAGGGGGTGGTGACCCTGACCGGCCGGGTGGACAGCTACGCCGCGAAATGGGCGGCCGAACGGGCCGCGCACCGGGTGGCCCGGGTCCGGGCCGTCGCCAACGACCTGGCCGTGCGGATCGCCCCGTCGGCCGAGCACACCGACCCGGAGATCGCCGAGGCGGCCGAGCGGGCCCTGGAGTGGGACGCCTTCGTGCCGGTGGAGGACCTGGAGGTGACCGTCGCCGACGGTTGGGTCACGCTGCGCGGCGGCGTGGAGTGGGAGTACCAGCGCCGGGCCGCCGAGCGCGTGGTCGGCCGGCTGACCGGCGTCCGCGGGGTGAGCAACGGCATCACCGTACGGCCGCCCACCCCGCCGACCGGCGAGGACCTCCCCGACCGGATCGTCGACGCGCTCACCCGCAACGCGGCCACCGAGCCGGAGCGGATCAGCGTCCGGGTGTACGGCGACACCGCGGTCGTCGACGGGCTGGCGCACTCCGTGCCCGAGCGCGACGAGGTGGAGCGGGTCGTCTGGTCCGCCCCCGGCATCCGCGAGGTGCACAACCACGTCACGGTGGCCCGCTGAGACCACCCCGGCCGGGTGATCCGCCCTCACCCGGCCGGCGGGCAGGGTGGGGGTCATGAACAACTCGTCTCCGAACGGCGGGTGGTGACGCGATGACCACGCCGCTGCAGGTCACCGCCCGGCTGAGGACGCCGGTGCACGGGAGCGACCACGTCCGGGGGCCGGCGGACGCACCGGTCACACTCGTCCAGTACGCCGACTTCCAGTGCCGCTTCTGCGGAGCGGCGTACCGGAACCTGGCCGAGGTGCTGCGCCAGCGCAGCGCCACCGTCCGGCTCGTCTACCGGCACTTCCCGATCGCCAACGTCCACCCGTACGCCGAGAGTGCGGCCGAGGTCGCCGAGGCGGCCGGCCGGCGGGGCCGGTTCTGGGAGATGCACGACTGGCTCTACGAGCACCAGGACCAGTTGGACCCGGTGCACCTGTCGCTCGGCATCGAACAACTCGGCCTGCCGCCCGACGAGGTCCGCGCGGAGGTCGACCGGCAGGAGTACGCCGACCGGGTACGGCGGGACTTCGTCGGCGGGATCCGCAGCGGGGTCGACGGCACGCCCACCCTCTTCGTCAACGACGTCCGCCACGAGGGCGGGTACGACCTGCCGGAGCTGCTCGCCGCGGTGGACGCGGCGGCCGGCGCCTGACCGGCCGTACCGCCGACCGCCGCCGGGATCGCACCGCCCGGCGGCGGCCGGCGCAGCGGGGTTAGATCAGTCGCAGCTCGCGGGCCCGCCGGACGGCCTCCCGCCGCCGGGTCGCGTCGAGCTTGCGGTAGATGTTGCGCACGTGCGTCTTTACGGTGTTGACCGACAGCGACAGCTCGCTGGCGATCTCCACGTTGGACAGGATGCTCTGCAGGTAGCGCAGGATGGTCAGCTCCCGCTCGGTCAGCGGTTCGTCCAGTGCCCGCTCCGGCCCGGCCGGCCCCCGTTCGGCGGGCTCGTCGGCGCCCCGGACCAGGTCGCTCACCGCCGGCCAGTGCGCCGTGCCGGAGTCCAGATGGGCGGCGAGCAGGTCGCGGACCGCCGGCTCCGCACGGGTGAACACCCGCCGGTACCCCTCCGGGCCGGCCAGGTCGAGCACCCGTTCCAGCAGCCGCCCGGCGCGCCGGTCGTCGCCGCCCCGGCGGGCCAGCACCGCCTCCAGCACGCCGGCGCCGAGGCGTACCGGCAGCGGCCAGTCCTCGGCGGTCGGGGCGTCCCAGTCCGGCAACGCGTAGCCGGCCGCCCGCACGTCCCCGGCCCGCAACTCGACCCGGGCCAGGGCCAGCGCCAGCACCGGCGCCGGCTCGGGCGCCCGCGCCCGGTCGGCGAGCAGCCCGCGGGCCGTGTCCACGTCGCCCTGCTCGCTCCGCAGGTCCGCCTCCAGGGCGAGCAGCCGGTCGGCGAGGTCACCGGCGGCGGGCCGGGACGCCAGCTCCGCGCGGGCCCGGGCCACCAGCTGGGTCGCCGCCGCCGGCTCGCCGGCGTCGCGGAGCAGCCCGCCCCGGCAGAGCGCCGCCGCGGCGGCGACCGCCGCGTCCCCGCCGGCCGGGCCGGTGAGCGCCAGGTGGGCGGTGGCCTCCTCGGGCTGGTCGCGGTGCAGGGCCACCAGGGCGAGGGCCAGGTGGGCGTGGGCGCACTCGGACCGGCTCGACCACCCCTGGCAGGACGGCATCTCCAGCACCGCCCGGGCGGTCCGCTCCGCCGCGCGCAACTCCCCGGCGAGCGCGTGCAGCACCGCACACCGCGCCGCGCAGACCAGCTCGGTGCGCGGCCGGCCGGCCCGCCGGGCGGCGTCGAGTGCCGCGCCGAAGCCGGCCGAGGCTGCCCGCACGTCGCCCTCGGCGAGGTCGACCAGGCCGAGCGCGGTGCCGGCCACCGCCCGCACGTCGGCGTCCTCGCCGGTCCGCGGATCGTCGGTGTCCGGGCTGCCCACCTGAGCCGGGTCCCGGGTCGACAGCAGCCGGGCGGCGGCGGCGCGTACCTCCCGGTGGTCGCCGGCGAGCCGGGCCAGGGTGAGTTCCAGGGCGGCGGTCAGCCGGCGGAACCGGTCCCGGCGCGGCGCGGCCAGCGACCGGGCCGCCGCCACGGCGTCGCGCAGCCGGGCGGCGGCGGCCGCGGTGTCCCCGGCGTACGCCCGTTCGGCCGCGCCGGCCAGCGCCAGTTCCGGGTCCCGGCCAACCGCCTCCGGTGGCGGCGCCGGGGGCGGCGGGCCGGCCGCGGCCTCCCGGTCGTACGGGACCAGCTCCGGCCAGCCGGTGAGCAGCAGCTCGGTGGCTCGCTCCCACTCGCCCGCGGCCAGCGCGTGCCGCAGCGCCTCGGCAGGCCGCTCGTGGCCGGCGTACCAGCCCGCGGCGCGCAGGTGCAGGTCGCGCCGCTCGTCGTCGTCCAGCCCGTCGAGCTCCTCGCGGAGCAGGTCGGCCAGCAGCGGATGGGCCCGGTACCAGGGCGGGTCACTGTCGTCGCGGTGCAGGAAGCCGCTGTCCCGGGCCAGCCCGGCGAGCACCTGCTCGCCGTCGCCGCGGCCGGTCAGCGCGTCGGCCAGGTCCGCGCGGACCGCCGGCGCGACCGCCGCCCGCAGCAGCAGGTCCCGCGCCACCGGCGTCAGCCCGGTCAGCACCTCCGCCCGCAGGTACGCGGCGACGTCCGGCTGGTCCCCGCCGAAGCGCTCGGCCCAGCGTTCCGGGTCGGGGCGGTCCCGGGCCGCGAGCGCGGCGAACCGCAGCCCGGCCGGCCAGCCGCCCGTCCGCTCCCGGAGCCGGGCGACCGCCGTGGCGGGCAACGGCGCGCCGTGCGCGACCAGCAGGTCGGCGACCTCGTCGGCGGTGAAGGCGAGCTCGTCGGGGCCGATCTCGGTCAGCTCGCCGGCCAGCCGCAGCCGGTGCAGGGCCAGCGGCAGCTCGGTGCGGGCCCCGGCGACCAGGCGCAGCCGCCCGTCGGTGTGCCGCAGCAGGAACTCCAGCCCGGTCAGCGCGGCCGGGTCGGTGACCCGGTGCAGGTCGTCCAGGACCAGCAGCACCGACCGCTCCCGGGCGGCCAGCCCGGCGGCGATCAGCTCCAGCTGGTCGGGGCGGGGCGGGACGGCCGGTACGGGCGTCTCCGGCTCCGGCTCGGTCACCCCGCGCAGCGCCGCCGCCAGGTACGCCCAGAGCCGTTCCCCGGTGTCGCCCTCCTCCACCTGGACCCACGCCGGCCCGGGTCCGGGTGCGGCGCGCGCCCACGCGGCCAGCAGGGTGGTCTTGCCCCAGCCGGCCGGGGCGCGGACCAGGGTGACCGGCCCGACGGTGCCGGCGTCCAGCCGGCCGGTCAGCCGCGGCCGGAGCAGCACCGGCTCGGGCAGCGCGGGCGGGGCCAGCCGGGAGGCGAGCAGCGGCGGACCGGCGGACGCCTCGGCGATCCCGTTGCTGGTCACCTGCCGCTGCGGCATGCACCCACCCCCGTCGACGCGTTCCTCCCCCGGTCGGCGGCGCTTACCCGGCCGGGACCGGTTCACCCCTTCGGGGGGACCCCACCTCACCCGGGCCCCGCCCACCATGGCCGTACGCGGGCGATCGGCCGCGCGTGACCGGTCGTCCGCACCGCAGCCGGCCCGGGACGGCGGAGGGGCAGGTGGTACGGATGGGACGGCGGGTACTCCTCGGCGGGCTCGCCCTCGCGGCGGCCACCGCCGGCGCGGCGGCGCGGCGCGCGCTGGTCGTACCGCGACGGCGGAGCTGGCCGCGCGTGGCGGGCACTGACCGGCGACCCGGCCGCTGGCAGGTGGTGACCGTGGACCGGCCACCCGGGGAGGTGCTGCCCGGCGGACGGTGGCCGGATCCGCTGCGCCCGCTGGACGGCGCGGTGGAGCTGCACCTGCGCCCGGCGCCCGGCGGGCGCGGCAGCGAGCTGGCCGCCCGGCCGCTCGGCGGGGTGGCGACCCTGCCCGGGATGGCGGCGCACCTGGTCGGCGACGACCCGGGCCTGTTCCTGCGGGACGTGCTGCGCCGCGTCAAGCAGCTCACCGAGACCGGCGAGGTGCTGCGCGCCGACCGCTCGCCGGTGGACCGCCCCGCGGTGCCGGGGTGAGGGCGCTCTGCTGGGAGGGCGTCGACGCACTGGCGGTACGCCAGGTGCCCGACCCGGAGCTGCGCAACGCGCACGACATGATCGTCCGGGTGCGGCGCAGCGCCACCTGCGGGGCGGACCTGCCGCTGCTCGGCGGCCGGCTGCCCTTCCTGGCCGCCGGGGACGTGCTGGGGCACGAGTTCGTCGGCGAGGTGGCCGAGGTCGGCCCGGACGTGCGCCGGCACCGGGTCGGCGACCGGGTGGTGGTCAGCGCGGCAGTCGCCTGCGGCAGCTGCTGGTACTGCCGGCAGGGGCTGCACTCCTGCTGCGACAACGGGGGCACCGCCCCCGCCGTCACCGAGTCGGCGTGGGGGCAGCCCACCGCCGGCTGCTTCGGCCATCCCCGGGCCGTCGGCGGCTTCGCCGGCAGCCACGCCGAGTACGTCCGGGTGCCGTACGCCGACGTCGGCGCGTTCACCGTGCCCGAGCCGGTCAGCGACGACCGGGCGGTCTTCGCCTCGGACGCCGCCCCGACCGGCTGGATGGGCGCCGAGCTGGGCGAGGTGGGCCCAGGCGACGTCGTCGCGGTCTGGGGCGCGGGCGCGGTGGGCCAGTTGACCGCGCAGGCGGCGACGCTGCTCGGCGCGGACCGGGTGATCGTGATCGATCGGCATCCGGAGCGGCTGCGGATGGCGGAGCGGCACACCGGCGCGGAGACACTCAACTACGAGCTGACCGACGTCCCCGCGGAGCTGCGCGAACGCAGCGGCGGGCGCGGACCGGACGTCTGCGTGGAGGCGGTCGGCGCGGCCGACGGCGGCGCGACGCCCCCGTCGCTGGCCGAGCGGTTCACCGGCCGGCGGAGCGGCGAGGACCCGCTCGCGGTACGGGAGGCGGTGCACGCCTGCCGCAAGGGCGGCACGGTCTTCGTCTCCGGCACCTTCACCGGCTTCGTCGACACCTTCCCGCTCGGCGCGGTGATGAACAAGGGGCTCACCCTGCGCAGCGCCCGCCAGCACGGGCAGCGGTGGATCCCGATGCTGCTGGACCGGATGGCCCGCGACGAGCTGCGCACGGAGCACCTGGCCACCCACCGGCTCCCGCTGGAGCAGGGCCCGGCCGGGTACGCGCTGTTCCGGGACCGGGTCGACGGCTGCGTCCGGGCGGTCTTCACGCCGGAGGGGTGAGACGTCCTCCCGGGTGGCAGACTCGGCGGATGCGCGACCACCGCCCGTACGACCTCGTTCTGTTCGGCGCGACCGGCTTCACCGGTGGCCTGACCGCCGAGTACCTGGCCCGGCACGCGCCCGCCGAGCTGCGCTGGGCCATCGCCGGCCGCAACCCGGCCAAGTTGGCGGCGGTCCGCGACCGGTTGGCCGACATCGTCCCGGCGCTGGCCGAGCTGCCGCTGCTCACCGCCGACGTCACCGACGCCGCCTCGCTGCGGGCGGTCGCGGAGAGCGCCCGGGTGGTGGCCACCACCGTCGGCCCCTACATCCACCACGGCGAGCCGCTGGTGACGGCCTGCGCCGCCGCCGGCACCGACTATCTGGACATCACCGGCGAGCCGGAGTTCGTCGACCTGATGTACGTGCGGCACCACGCCGAGGCGGTGCGTACCGGGGCGCGGCTGGTCCACGCCTGCGGCTTCGACTCGATCCCGCACGACCTGGGCACCTGGTACACGGTCAAGCAACTCCCGTCGGACGGGCCGATCACCGTGGACGGCTTCGTCCGGGCGGGCGGAAAAATTTCCGCCGGGACGTACCACTCGGCGCTGACCGCGTTCTCGCGGACCGGCGAGACGAACCGGGCTGCCAAGGAGCGCAAGGCGGTCGAGCCCCGGCCCGAGGGGCGCCGGGTCCGGGCGGTGCCGGGAAAGGTGGGCCGGTCGAAGGAGATCGGCATGTGGGCGGTGCCGCTGCCCACCATCGACCCGCAGGTCGTCCGCCGGTCCGCGGCGGCCTGCCCGGAGTACGGCCCGGACTTCCGCTACCGGCACTTCGCCGCGGTGAAGCGGCTGCCCACGGTGCTGGTCAGCGGGGTCGGGTTGGCCGGCCTGCTCGGCCTGGTGAAGCTGCCCCCGGCCCGGCGTTGGCTGCTCGGCCGGCTCGCCTCCGGTCAGGGGCCCAGCGCCGAACAGCGGGCGAGGTCCTGGTTCCGGGTGCGCTTCGTCGGCTCGGGTGGGGGCCGGCGGGTGCTGACCGAGGTCTCCGGCGGCGACCCCGGGTACGACGAGACGGCGAAGATGCTCGCCGAGTCCGCGCTCTGCCTGGCCTGCGACGACCTGCCGGCCACCGCGGGGCAGGTCACCCCGGTGACCGCGATGGGCGACGCGCTGCTAAACCGGCTGGTGAGGGCGGGCATGACGTTCCGGGTGCTGGACGCGCCGCACTGAGCGCGGCGGGGCGACGCCCCGCCGCTTGACCCTCGACCTGGTTGAGGCGACAGGATCACCGTCGTGGAGAGCGAGCTGCGCAGCATCGGCGAGCTGGCCCGGGCCAGCGGCCTGACGGTCAGCGCCCTGCGGTTCTACGACCGCTGCGGGGTGCTGGCCCCGGCGCTGGTGGACCCGGTGACCGGGTACCGGTGGTACACCGACGAGCAGGTGGCGCCGGCCCGGCTGGTCGCCGGGCTGCGCCGGGTCGGCATGCCGCTGGCGGGGATCGCCGAGGCGCTGCGCCACCGGGCCGAGCCGGCGGTGGTGGGGCGGCTGCTCGACGCGCACCTGCGCCGGCTGGAGGACGGCCTCGCCGACGCCCGCCGCGAGCTCTCCCGGATCCGCGCCCTGCTCGATCCCGAGGAGACCCCGATGACCACCCGAATCGTGCTGTCCCGCGCCGACCTGGCCGCCGCCGTCGACGCCGTCCGTTTCGCCGTCGGCGCCGACCCGGAGCTGCCGGTGCTGTCCGGCGTGCTGCTCGACGTGGAGCCCGACGGCGTACGGCTGGTCGCCACCGACCGGCACCGCCTGGCGTTGGCGCGTACCCCGGGGCGGGTGGACGGCCCACCGGGGCGGGCGCTGCTCCCGGTCGACGCGGTGGACGAGGTCCGCGCCCTGCTGGACACCGGCGCCGGGGTGACCCGCGAGGCCCACCTGACCCTGGCCGGCCCCGACGTGACGGTCTCCGTGGCGGGCCGCGAGGTCACCGCGACCGCCCTGCCGTACGACTTCCCCGACTACCGCCGGCTGCTGCGCCGGGCGGCCGGCGACGCCCCCGTCCGGCGGATCCCGGTGGACGCGCCCGCCCTGCGCGCGGCGCTGCGCGACGGCGGCGCGCCCACCGTCACCCGCGATTACCACGGCGTGCCGCTGGCGGTGACCGTGCTCGGCCTCGACGAGCGGGACGGGCTACGCCTGCTCGGCCCGGACGACCTGGTGGCGGGCCCCGGCGAGCTGCGGGTCGGCGTGAACGGCGACTACCTGCTCGACGCCCTGGACGCCGCGGGCGGCCCGCAGCTGGTGCTGGAGCTGGACGGCCCGATCGCCCCGCTGGCGATCCGCCGTCCCGACGACGAGGACGCCTTCTCGATCCTGATGCCGATCCGGCTCTGACCCCGCCGGGATCGCCCCGCCCGCCGTCCTGCCGATTTCCGTTCGCGGTGCTGCCGATCTCCGTCCGGCCCTCGCCGGTGGGGAGACACCGTTGGCGCGGAGGAGCCGCTCGTCCGGGCCGTACCGGTGGCGGGGAGGCGCGACGGTAGCATCTGTGGGTCTCACCTGACATCCCGGACGGAGGCGTACGGAGCAGCATGCTCGACATGGAGTTGATCCGGAAGAATCGCGAGGCGGTGGCGACCGCGCTGGCGAAGCGACTGGATCCCGCCGAGGTCAACCGGGCGCTGGACGAGATCCAGCGGCTCGACCAGGAACGTCGCGCGCTGATCAGCGAGATCGACGCCGAGCGGCAGCGCCGCAAGGCCGAGGCGCGGGCGTACGCGCAGGCGAAGCGGGCCGGCAATGAGCCGGAACCCGCCGCGCCGGAGGCCGAGCGCAAGCAGCTCGCCGACCTGGAGTCCCAGCTGGACGAGGTGCAGGCCCGGCTGCGCGGCACGATGAGCGAGCTGCCCAACCTGCCCGCCGACGACGTCGTGCCCGGCGGCAAGGAAGCCAACCGGGTGGTGAAGACCTTCGGCGAGCCGCCGGTGCTCGAGAAGGTCCGCGACCACGTCGAGCTGAGCCGGATGCTGGGCCTGGTCGACCACGAGCGCGGGGTCAAGCTCGGCGGTTCCGGCTTCTGGATGTACACCGGCCTGGGCGCCCGGCTGGAGTGGGCGCTGCTCAACTGGTTCATCGACGAGCACGTCAAGTCCGGCTACGAGTTCCTGCTCCCGCCGCACCTGCTGCTGGACACCGCCGGCTTCGCCGCCGGCCAGTTCCCCAAGTTCTACGACGACGTCTACCACCTGGACCGCGAGTCGGCCCCGCGCGGGCAGTTCCTGCTGCCCACCTCGGAGACGGCGATCCTCGGGGCGTACCAGGACGAGATCCTGGAGACGGCGAAGCTGCCGCTCAAGGCGTTCGCCTACACCCCGTGCTACCGCCGGGAGGCGGCCGGCTCGCACTCGGACGAGCGCGGCACCGTCCGGGGCCACCAGTTCAACAAGGTGGAGATCTTCCAGTTCACCCTGCCGGAGCAGGCCGACACGGCGCTGGAGGAGATGCTCGCCCACGCCGAGAGCCTGGTCGAGCGGCTGGGCCTGCACTACCAGCGCAGCCTCCTCTCCGCCGGCGACGCCAGCGCCTCGATGAAGAGGACCCTCGACATCGAGGTCTGGATGCCGAGCACCGGCAAGTACAAGGAGGTGTCGTCGGTCTCCTGGGCCGGCGACTACCAGGCCCGCCGGGCGGCCATCCGCTACCGGGAGCCGGGTGGCAAGCAGACCCGGTTCGTGCACACCCTCAACGGGTCGGCGCTGGCCACCAGCCGGCTCTTCCCGGCCATCCTGGAGCAGTTCCAGCAGCCCGACGGCTCGGTGCTGGTGCCGGAGGTGCTC
Source organism: Micromonospora sp. NPDC050200 (assembly GCF_040656135.1). NCBI lineage: Bacteria > Bacillati > Actinomycetota > Actinomycetes > Micromonosporales > Micromonosporaceae > Micromonospora > Micromonospora sp. NPDC050200. The sequence continues at coordinate 17,978 of NZ_JBFALG010000014.1, read as the reverse complement.
CGCGACCGGCTCGGCACCGACCGGCTCACGCCGGTCCGCTGACCGCCTCGACGTCGGCGGGGATCGGGTCTCCCGGTCCCCGCCGTCCGTCTTCCGGCATCGGACCCGCCGGCCCCGCGGGAGTCGCCGCCGGCCCGCGGGAGTCGCCGACCTCAATAAGCCCCTTACCAGACACCCGTTGATCCCGTTGGCCAGCGCGCCGCCCTCGCCGGAGATGAACCGGTGCGGCACGGTGACGATGCTGGTGGGCACCGGCGGCCAGCGCGTACGCGGCCAGCGCGGCGCCGTCGAGGATCAGGTGCGGCGCCCGGGTGAGCAGGAGCTTGCACCCAGCGCAACGACGTATGTCCATCCGTTGACAGTCGCTGCAACACGCTTGTAACCTTGCCGAAAATTTTCAGCCTGATTGCAAGAAGCCGTCAGCTGAACCCCTCCCCCGCGCCGCAACGTCCCCCGACCCCCAGGAGTACCGATGCATCGGTCTCGATGCCGCTCGGCGGTCCTCGCCCTCGGCGTGATCGCCAGCCTGCTCGTACCCACCACCGTGGCGGCGCCCCCGGCCGCCGCAGCGCCGTCCGGCGCCAGGAACGTCATCGTCCAGCTCTTCGAGTGGAACTGGCCGTCGGTGGCCAGCGAGTGCACGAACGTGCTGGGCCCCAAGGGCTACGGCTACGTCCAGGTCTCCCCGCCCCAGGAACACGTGCGGGGCAACCAGTGGTGGCTGGCCTACCAGCCGGTCAGCTACCGGGTCGAGTCGCGCAAGGGCACCCGGGCGCAGTTCCAGTCCATGGTGAACACCTGTCACGCCGCCGGCGTGAAGGTCATCGTCGACGCGGTGATCAACCACATGTCCGGCCAGGACAACGGCGGCACCGGCTGGGCCGGCTCGTCGTACGGCCACTACGACTACCCGGGCATCTACCAGACGCAGGACTTCCACCACTGCGGCCGCAACGGCGGCGACGACATCGCCAACTACAACGACCGGTACGAGGTGCAGAACTGCGAGCTGGTCAACCTCGCCGACCTGAAGACCGAGTCCGACTACGTGCGGTCGAAGATCGCGGCGTACCTCAACGACCTGCTCTCCCTCGGCGTGGACGGCTTCCGGCTGGACGCCAGCAAGCACATGCCGGCCGCCGACATCGCCGCCATCAAGGGCAAGCTCTCCCGCTCGGCGTACCTCGTGCAGGAGGTCATCTACGGCGCTGGTGAGCCGATCGGCCCGGGCGAGTACACCGGCAACGGCGACGTGCACGAGTTCCGCTACGGCAAGGACCTGGCCCGGATGTTCAACAACGAGCGGCTGGCGTACCTGCGCAACTTCGGCGAGGCGTGGGGCTACCTGCCCAGCGGCTCGGCGGAGGTGTTCGTCGACAACCACGACACCCAGCGCGACGGCAACGTGCTGACCTACCGCAACGGGGCCGTCTACGCGCTGGCCAACGCGTTCATGCTGGCCTGGCCGTACGGCGCCCCGACGGTGATGTCCAGCTACACCTTCAGCTCCCGCGACCAGGGCCCGCCCTCGGACGCCAACAACAAGACCTTGAACACCACCTGCTACTCGGGCTGGGAGTGCGAGCACCGCTGGCGGGTCGTCGTCAACATGGTCGGCTTCCACAACGCCACCCAGGGCGCCGCGGTCGCCAACTGGTACGACAACGGCTACCAGCACATCGCCTTCAGCCGCGCCGGCAAGGGCTACCTGACCATCAACGACGAGGACTTCGCCGTCAACGGCCGGTCGTACTACGCGGGGCTGCCCGCCGGCCGGTACTGCGACGTGATCCACGGCGACTTCGCCAACGGCTCGTGCACCGGGCCGGTGATCACGGTGGACTCCAGCGGCTGGTTCGCGGCCAACATCCCGGCCCACGACGCGGTCGCCGTCCACGTCGGCGCCAAGCTGTCCTGACCACACCACTTCCGGGAGGGCTCCCGTCCGGCGCATTCCGCCGGGCGGGAGCCCTTCGCCTTTTCTGTCCTTTAGAGTGATTTGGTGTCCTTTGACCGATTGACGTCCCGCTTCAGCGTCGGGTGGCTGGCCGCCGCGCTCGGCGTACCGGCGCTGCTCGCGCTCGCGCTGCTGGTCAACTCGGCGCTGCAGCACGACCAGGCGGCCCCGCCGCCGAGCCGGGTCCCACCGGCCGCCCCGGCCGCCGAGCCGACGGCATCGCCGACGCCCGAGAAGCCGGTGCCGGCTGCGGCGCCCGCCCCGGACGGCCTGCCGGTGGTCGACTACGACCCGGCGCCCGCCGGCTTCCCCGCCGACCCGCGCCCGCACGACACCACGCCGCTGGCCGAGGGGCTGACGCCGACCCGGCGGATCGCCGCGTACGACGCCCCGGGCGGACGCCCGCTGGCCCTGCTCGCCCCGACCATCAGCGGGGTGGAACTGACCGTACCGGTGGTGGAGCGCCGGACGGGCTGGACGGCCGTGCTGCTGCCCTCGGCGAACCGCCGGATCGCCTGGCTGCCGGAGGGCGGCTGGAGCACCGTCGCGCTGCGCGACCAGATCGTGGTGGAGCGCCGGCCGCACCGGCTGACCTGGTACCGGCACGGCCGGGCCGCCCACTCCTGGCCGGTCAGCCTCGGCCTGCCGGGCCAGTCCACCCCGCTCGGCCGGACCTTCGTGCTCGGCCGCACCCCGCCCCCGGAGGAGGTGTACGGCGGCGTCGACATCTTCGCCCTCGGCGCGGTGCCCGACGATCCGGAGGCGGTGCCGGCCGGCCTGCGGGGCGCGCACATCGGCCTGCACAGCTGGCACGACGACGACACACTCGGCCAGGACGTCACCAACGGCTGCATCCGGCTGACCCGCAGCGCCCAGCGGCAACTGCTCGCCGAGGTGCCCCCCGGGACGCCGCTGGTGGTGGTCGACCAACTGCCCACCCCGCCGCCCACCGCCTGACCCGCCGCGGCTCACCCGCCGAGCAGCCAGCCGTTCCGCTCGGCGACGCGTACCGCGTCGGCGCGGTTGCGGGCGCCGGTCTTGCCGATCGCTGCGGAAAGGTGGTTGCGGACGGTCCCCTCGGACAGGTGCAGCGCCGCCGCCAGGTCGGCGACCGTGCCGCCGTCCCGGGCCGCGCGCAGCACCTGGGTCTCCCGTCCGGTCAGCGGGCTCGCCCCGGTGGCCAGGGTCTCCGCCGCCAGGGTGGGGTCGACCACCCGCAGACCGGCGTGCACCCGCCGAACGGCGTCGGCGAGCTGCCGGGCCGGGGTGTCCTTGACCACGAAGCCGTTCGCCCCGGCCTCCATCGCCCGACGCAGGTAGCCGGGGCGGCCGAAGGTGGTCACCACCAGCACCCGACAACCGGGCACCGCCGCCCGCAGCGCGGCGGTGGCGGAGATGCCGTCCAGCCCGGGCATCTCCACGTCCAGCAGCGCCACGTCCGCGCCGGCGCGGCGGGCCGCGTCGACCACCTCGTCACCCCGGCCCACCTCCGCGACCACGGTCAGGTCCGGCTCCAACGAGAGCAGCGCGGCCAGCGCGCCCCGGACCAGCGCCTGGTCGTCGGCGAGCAGCAGCCGGATCGGCCCGCTCACTGGTTCACCCGCAACAGGAAGCCGGAGCCGTCGGCGCGGCTGCCGACGGTGACCGTGGCGTCCAGCCGGCGCGCCCGCTCCCGCAGGCCGGTCAGGCCGTGCCCGGCGCCGTCCGGATCGGACGGCCCGCGCCCGTCGTCGGTGATCTCCGCCCGGTCCGGGTGGACCCGGATGACGCACCGCCGCGCCCCGCTGTGCCGCACCACGTTGGTCACTCCCTCCCGCACCGCCCAGCCGAACAGCTCGTCCCGCTCCGCCGGCAGCTCCGGCACCTCGTCCGGCAGTTCCGCCGCGATGCCCGCCGCCGCCAGCGCCGACCGGGCGCCGGCCAGTTCGCCGGCCAGGCTGATCTCCCGGTACGCCCCGACGGTGCGCCGCACGTCGGCGAGCGCCTGCCGGGCCAGCCGCTCGACGTCGGCGATCTCGGTGGCCGCCCGGGCCGGATCGAGCTCCAGCAGCCGGCCGGCCAGTTCCGCCTTGACCGCCACCACGGTCAGCGAGTGGCCGAGGATGTCGTGCAGGTCCCGGGCGGTGCGGACGCGCTCCTCGGCGACCGCGAGCCGGCGGATCTCGGCCTGGGCCGCCTGGAGTTCGGCGTTGCGCTGGGCCAGCCGGCTCACGCCGAACATGGCGAAGGAGGCGAGCAGCACCGCGAAGGCCACCGTGCTCTCCGCCTCCCAGCCCGGCACCAGCCGGGCGGCGACCGGCGGCGTGAGCGCCGCGAGCGTCACCACTACCAGCGCCTCCACGCCGGGCAGCAGGAACACCCCCGCCGCGGCGACGAAGACCAGGGTGGCCAGCCAGTCCCCGGCGGTGCCGGGGATGCCGGCCAGCCCGAGCCCGAGCAGCAGCGCGACGAGGGCGCGTGCCCGGCCGACCGGCACCGGCCGGTGCGCCTCCCGGCGGGCCCGCGCCCACTGGAAGACCACGACGTAGAGCACGCCGAAGGCGACCAGCGTGGTCACGCCCACCGCCCGCCGCCACGGCTGCGCTTGGTGCAGGGCGGTGGCCAGCGGGATGTTGAGGAAGAAGAGCCAGACCGCGGCGAGCAGCCAGCCGGTGACCCGCCAGTGGCGGTTCGACCGGGGGCGGCCCAGGGGAAGGTCCATCGGATACACGCTAACGACCGCGGGCTCGGTCAGACCCGGGCGGTGTCCCGGCGGAACAGCAGGGACGCGGCGTAGCCGAACAGCGCCGTCCAGCCGACGATGTTGCCCAGCTCCGCGAGCCCCACCCCGGTGTTGGTCAGCGGGGCGCGGGCCAGCTGGCCGACCCCGTAGACCGGGGTGAAGCGGGCGACCTGCTGGAGCACGTGCGGCAGCACGTCGAGCGGGACGAACAGACCGCCGAGCATGGCCAGCACCGCCAGGACCGGGCCCAGGTACTGCATGACGTTCTCGGCCGGGGCCAGGTAGCCGACGAAGAGCCCGAGGGCGGCGAAGACCAGCGAGCCGAGCCAGGCGGCCAGGCCGGCGAGCAGCCAGACGCGCACCGGCAGGCGCACCCCGGCGGCCGCGCCGACGCCGAACTCGACGACGACCGCGGCCAGGCCGAGCACCATCGCGGTGACGACCTTGGTCGCCACGTACGCCGCCGGCCGTAGCGGGGTGAGCCGCAGCTGCCGGGTCCAGCCGAGCGCCCGTTCGGTGGCGACCGCTGCGCCGGCGCTGGTGGTGGCGACCATCGCGGCGTACACCGCGAGACTGATCATGATCCAGGCGGTCACCGGTCTCCCGTTGGGCAACTCCTGCCCGCGCTGCGGCAGGCCGTAGAGGAGGAAGAAGACCGCCGGCATGATCAGGGTGAAGCCCAGCGTGCGGCGGTTGCGCAACAGCCGGCGGATCTCGATGGCGAGCACCGCCGGGGAGAAGCCGCCGAGGGCGGGCAGGCGGCGGGCCGGGCGGTCGGCGGCGACCGGGGCAGACGAGGTCAGCGTCATCTCAGGCTCCGGTGGTGTCGGCGGTGGTCAGGGCGAGGAAGGCGTCTTCGAGGTTGCGGGAGGTGATCTCGACGTCCCGGGCGGCGGTGCGGGTCAGCAGGTGCCGCGCGACCGCGTCCGAGCCGTCGCAGCGGACGAGCACGCCGTCACCGCGTACCTCGACGGCCAGGACGCCCGGCAGGGCGGCGAGGGCGGCCTGGTCGGCGCCGGGCAGGGTGGCCCGGACCAGCCGCCCGGCGGCCAGGTTCTTGATCTCGGCGGTGCTGCCGTCGGCGACCACCCGCCCCTGCCGGACCAGCACGATCCGGGCCGCGTACGCGTCGGCCTCGTCCAGGTAGTGGGTGGCGAAGACGACGGTCCGGCCGGCGCGGGCGTCGGCCCGGATGGACTGCCAGAAGTCCCGCCGCCCCTCGACGTCCATCCCGGTGGTGGGCTCGTCGAGGATCATCAGGTCCGGGTCGGGCAGCAACGCCAGGGCGAAGCGCAGCCGCTGCTGCTCGCCGCCCGAGCATTTGCCGACCAGGCGGTCCGCGACGCCGGTGAGCCCGGCCCGGGCCAGCACCTCCGCCACCGGCCGGGTACGGCCGTGGAATTGCGCGGTCATCCGTACCGTCTCGGCGACGGTGAGGTCCTTGAGCAGGCCGCCGGTCTGCATGACGGCGGTGACCCGGCCGTGCCGGACGGCGTCGCCCGGGTCGCCGCCGAAGAGCCGGACGGTGCCGGCGTCCGGGCGGGCCAGGCCGAGCAGCATGTCGATCGTGGTGGTCTTGCCGGCGCCGTTGGGGCCGAGGAAGGCGACCACCTCGCCGGGGGCGATGCGCAGGTCGAGCCCGTCCACGGCGGTCACCGGTCCGAAGGTCTTGCGGAGGCCGGCCAGCTCGACGGCCGGTTGGGTACTGGTCATGACACCGATCCTGAGGTCCGCCGGAGCGCCGTCCCCGGCCCCCGCGTCACGACCCCGCCATGACAAATGTCAGGCCCCGGCGGCTCCGGTGGGGTTCCGGTGGCGTCCGGTGGGTATGCCGCCGGGTCTGCGCACACCGGCAGCCGGGGAGGTACGCCCATGAGCACCGCGCCGACCGGACGGGTCGACACGATCATGCTGATTCACGGCCTGTGGATGACGCCACGCAGTTGGGAACACTGGGCGCGGCGCTACCGGGCCCTCGGGTTCCGGGTGCTCACTCCCGCCTGGCCGGGGATGGAGGCGGAGGTGGAGACGCTGCGCGCCGATCCCGCCCCGATCGCCGGGTTGACCCTGGGCCGGATCATCGACCACTACGCGGCGCTCGTCCGGGAACTACCGAACCCGCCGCTGATCATGGGGCACTCCTTCGGCGGGCTGATCTCCCAGGTGCTGCTCGACCGGGGGCTCGGCGGGGCCGTGGTGGCGATCGCCCCCGCGTCGGTCAAGGGGGTGTTCCGGCTGCCGGTGAGCACCCTGCGGTCGGCGTACCCGGTGCTGCGCAACCCCGCCAACCGGCACAAGGCCGTACCGATCACCGCCGACGAGTTCCGGTACGCCTTCGGCAACACCATCTCCCGCGAGGAGTCCGACCGGGCCTGGCAGCGGTACGCGGTGCCGGCGGCCGGGCACGTGCTCTTCGAGGGGGCGTTCGCCAACCTGGACGCCCGCTCGCCGGCGACGGTGGACAACGGGCGCGACGACCGGGCGCCGCTGCTGCTGATCGCCGGCGGCAACGACCACGTGTCGCCGCCGCAGTTGGTCAGGTCGAACGCCACGTTGTACCGGAGGTCCCGGGCGATCACCGACTACCAGGAGTTCCCCGAACGGTCGCACTTCACCGTCGGCGAGCCGGGCTGGGAGGCGGTGGCCGACCGCGCGCTGGACTGGGCGGTGGAGATGGCCACCACCCGCTCGCCGGCGATCGTCGGCGACGCGCCCCGCTGGTGAGTCAGTACCGACGAACCGGGTCGGCGCGTTGAGCACCCTCGGCGGGGTCAATCCTGGCCGGGCTCGCCGGTCTGCTCCCACATCGACTTCATCTCGTCGAACGCCTGCTCCATGATCTGGACCATGGCGGCGCGGGCGCGGTCGCCGTCGTGCCGCTGGATCGCCTGCGCCACGTCCGCGTGCAGCTGGAGGGCCTGCTCGTCCGGGTAGCGCGGCATGAGGTGGTAGTGGTGGCGGCCGCTGAGCACCTCCGCCACGAGCTCCTGCAGCTTGACGAACATCTCGTTGCCGGAGGCGAGCAGCACCCGCCGGTGGAACTCGATGTCGAGGCGGAGGAAGCGCTCCTCGTCCCCGGCCTTGCCGGCGGCCCACAGCTTCGCCGCCAGCCCGACCAGATCGCTCGCCTCGTCGTGGTCGACCCGGGCGGCGGCCAGCCAGGCGGCGTGCGGTTCGACGGCGGTCCGCAGTTCGGTGATCGAGCGCATCTGCGCCATACGGCCGGCCGAGGCGAGCCGCCAGCGGATCACCTGCGGATCGAAGACGTTCCAGTGTTCCGCCGGGCGGATCATCACCCCGACCCGGCGGCGGGTCTCGATGAATCCCATGGCGGCGAGCACCCGCAGGACCTCGCGGACCACCGAGCGGGACACGCCGTACCGGTCGACGAGGTCGTCGATGTTGAGGACGGAGCCGGGCGTCACCTGGCCGCCGCAGATGGCGGTGCCGAGGTGGTCGAGAACTTGTGCGTGCAGCCCGGCCTCGGCAGGGGCGTGCTGGGACCGGTCCACACGTTGGAGCATATCAGTTGGAGATCAACTCTTGAATAAATCCGCTTTATTGGCCTAGCATCCGGTCGTTAAGCAGATGTTACGACCACGTGGCGCTCTTCCCCCCGGGCGGCGGCCACGACAGAAGGAGAGATGGACGTGCGGCGTCGATCGATAATCGGAACTTCTCTGGCCGTGGTTGCCGCCATGGGCCTGAGCGCGTGCGGCGGCGGCGGTGAGGACAGCGGCGCCTCCAAGACGGTCCGCGTCACGCTGGCCAACCACGTGTGGACGGAGAACATCAAGAAGGCCCTGCCCGAGTTCGAGAAGCAGACCGGCCTGACGGTCAAGATCACCCAGCTCGGTGAGGACCAGCTCTCCGACCAGTACAACGTCAAGCTGAACGCGGGCTCCGGCGACATCGACGTGATGATGTACCGCCCCCTGCAGGAGGGGAAGCTGTTCGCCAAGAACAAGTACCTCGCCGACCTGTCCGACGAGGTCAAGTCCAACCAGGACTGGGACTTCGGCGACTTCCAGGCCGGCCCGGTGGAGGCCACCTCGTACGAGGGCAAGCCGGTCGGAGTTCCGATCATCACCGAGCAGGAGGTCCTCTACTACCGCAAGGACCTGCTGGCCAAGGCCGGTCTGAGCGCCCCGCCGAAGACGCTCGACGAGCTCAAGGCGGCGGCTGCCAAGATCAAGGCGGCCGACCCGGCCGTCGCCGGTTTCGTCGCCCGTACCGGCAAGTCGCCGGCGGTCACCCAGTTCTCCAGCTTCCTCTACAGCTTCGGCGGCGACTTCGTCGACAGCAGCGGCAAGGCCGCCGTCAACAGTGAGCAGGCCAAGCAGGCGTACGCCTACTACGGCGGGCTCATCAAGGACCAGGGCCCGGCGAACGTCAGCACCGACATGAGCTGGCCGGAGGCGATGGCCATCTTCACCCAGGGCAAGGCGGCCTTCTACACCGAGGCCAACTCGCTCTACAAGAACGCCACCGACCCGGCCAAGTCGAAGGTCTCCGACACCGTCGGCTTCGCGCCGTTCCCGGCCGGCCCCGCCGGTTCGAAGCCCTACAACATCCCCTCCTGGGCGCTGGGCGTCAACGACGGCTCCAAGAACCAGAGCAACGCCTGGAAGTTCGTCGAGTGGGCGACCGGCAAGGAGCAGACGCTCGCCCAGCAGAAGTCCGGCGTGCCGAGCGCGCGTACCTCGGTCTGGGCCAACCCGGAGGGCACCGCGACCTACCCGAAGGACCTCGTCGAGGCCATCGCGGCCAGCACCAAGGACGGCGTGGGTCACGACCGCCCGCTGGTCAACAAGGTCGCCCAGGCCCGGGAGATCGTCGGCCAGCCGATCGTCGACGCCATCGCCGGCAAGGACGCGGCGGCCGCGGCCGACACCGCCAACGCGGCGTTCCAGAAGTTCCTGGACGACGAGGCCAAGTAAGCCGAGCGCGGGGTGGCGGTGCCGTCCGGCTCCGCCACCCCGACCTCCCGCCCGGCCCGCCCACCCCGGAGATCTCATGGCAGCAGTAACCACCCCCACCAGAACCCGCGCCTCCGCCACGCCGGACACGCCCGGTTGGGCCCGCTGGGCCAACGACCATCGCAAGTGGCTCTTCGCGGCGCCGGCCATGGTGTTCGTCGCCGCGCTGATCGTCTTCCCGCTGGCCTGGACCGGCTATCTCAGCCTGACCGACGCCGAGGGGTCGGTGCGGGCCGAGTCCGAGTTCGTGGGCTTCCAGAACTACGTCGAGGTGCTCTCGGACACCGACCGGTTCTGGCCCGCGGTCGGGCGTACCGCCGCGTTCACCGTCGTCGCCCTGCTGTTCGAGGTCGTCCTCGGCATGGCCGTCGCGCTGCTGCTGTGGCGCCCGTTCCGGGGCCAGAAGTGGGTCCGGGTCGCCATCCTGATGCCGCTGGTCGCCACCCCGGTCGCGGTCGGCATGATGTGGCGGCTCATCTTCGACCCGAACATCGGCCTGGCCAACCAGGCCCTCGGCTGGATCGGCATCGGCCCCCAGCCGTGGCTCGCCGGCCAGCACTCGGCGCTGCCCACCACGATCTTCATCGACGTCTGGCAGTGGACCCCGATGGTCGTGCTGATCCTGCTCGCCGGCCTGACCTCGCTCTCCGACGAGCCCCAGGAGGCGGCACGCATCGACGGCGCCAGCACCTGGCAGCGGTTCCGGCACGTCACCCTGCCGCTGATGATGCCCACCGTGATCGTCGCGATCCTGCTGCGCGGCATCGACGCGCTGAAGACCTTCGACATCCTCTACGCCACCAAGGGCCGCGGCGGTGGTTCGTTCCACGAGGTCGAAACGCTCAACGTGTACGCCTACGGCCTGAGCTTCGACTACAACGAGTACGGCATCTCATCGACGGTCCTCATCATCTTCTTCTTGATCATCATCGGGTCGATGTGGGCCCTGACGTCCCGCAGGAAGGAGGCGCGGCGATGAAGGCCCGCCCCACCTACCGGATCTTCCGCATCGTGGCGCTCGCCGTCGTGGTGATCGCGCTGCTCGCACCGCTGCTCTGGATGATCGCCGCGTCGTTCAAGACCAACGTCGACATCTACGACACGGGCAAGGCGCTCGTCTTCTCGCCCACCGCGGACAACTACGCCAACGTCCTCAAGCAGGCCAACTACGTCCAGTTCATCGGCAACAGCCTGTGGGTGGCCTTCGCGGCCACCGCGTTCTCGCTGCTGCTCGGCGTGCCGGCGGCCTACTCGATGAGCCGCTTCAACATGAGGAAGTCGGCGCTCGTGGTGCTCATGGCGCGGGTCATCCCCGGTGTCTCGCTGCTGGTGCCCTGGTACTACGTCTTCTCCAACCTGCAGATGGTCGGCGGGTTCGGCGTGCTCATCCTCAGCCACATGTTCGTGTCGCTGCCGCTGGTGGTCTACATCATGATGGGCTACTTCGACAGCCTCCCCCTCGAACTCGAGGAGGCGGCGCTCGTGGACGGGTTGACCCACATCGGCGCGTTCCGCAAGATCACCCTGCCGCTGTCGGTACCGGGCGTGGCCACCGCCGGCATCCTGTCCTTCATCTTCTCCTGGAACAACTTCATGTTCGCCCTCGTGCTCTCCGGCGCGGACACCAAGACCCTGCCCGTCGCGATCTTCGACTTCGTCGGCTACGCCAGCATCGACTGGGGCGGCCTGATGGCGGCGGCCACCGTCGTCACCCTGCCGATCATGCTGATCGCCCTGTTCGTGCAGAAGTACGTCGTCTCCGGTCTCACCGCCGGCGCGACGAAGGGCTGAGGACACCATGACGACAATCGCACGCGTCGAGACCTTCCTCGTCGCCCCCCGCTGGCTCTTCGTCCGCGTCGAGACCGAATCCGGGATCGTCGGCTGGGGCGAGGCGACCTGCGAGGGCCGTTCCGAAACCGTCCGGGCCGCCGTCGAGCAGCTCAGTGAACTCCTGATCGGCCGGGAGGCGCTGCGGATCGAGGACCACTGGCAGGTCATGACCAAGGGCTCGTTCTACCGGGGCGGCCCGATCCTGGCCAGCGCGGTGGCCGGCCTCGACCAGGCGCTCTGGGACATCGCCGGCAAGCGGTACGGGGCGCCGGTGCACCAACTGCTCGGCGGGCCCGTCCGCGACCGGATCCGCGTCTACGGCTGGGTCGGCGGCGACGAACCGAGCGAGGTCCGCGACCACATCGCCGCCCAGGTGGCGGCGGGCCTGACCGCTGTCAAGATGAACGCCTCCGGGCGGATGAGCCCGATCGCGTCGGTCGCCGAACTGGACGGGGTGGTGCAGCGGGTGGCCGCCGCCCGCGAGGTGCTCGGCGACCACCGCGACGTCGCCGTCGACTTCCACGGCCGGTTCACCCTCGCCAACGCCCGCCGCGTCGCCCCGCTGCTCGAGCCGTACCGGCCGCTGTTCCTCGAGGAGCCGGTCGTGCCGGAGAACTCCCACCTCATCGGCGACTTCGTCCGGTCCACCACCACGCCGGTGTCCACGGGCGAGCGGCTCTACAGCCGGCAGGAGTTCCTGCCCGTCTTCCAGGCCGGCATCGCGGTCGCCCAACCGGACCTCTCGCACGCCGGCGGCATCACCGAGGTACGCAGGATCGCCGCGCTCGCCGAGGTCTACGACGTGCAGCTCGCCCCGCACTGCCCGCTCGGGCCGATCGCCCTCGCGGCCTGCCTGCAGGTCGGCTTCGCCACGCCCAACTACCTGATCCAGGAACAGAGCATCGGCATCCACTACAACCTCGGCGCCGAGGTGCTCGACTACTGCCTGGACAAGACGCCGCTGACCTTCGTCGACGGGCACGTCGAGCGGCTCACCGCACCGGGGCTGGGCATCGAGATCGATGAGCAGGCGGTACGCGCGGCCGACAAGCGCGGCCACGCCTGGCGCAGCCCCAGGTGGCGGCACCCCGACGGCTCCTACGCGGAATGGTGACCATGACCCTCGACCTGACCACCGAACTCGCCGCGGCCCGCGTCCTGGCGATCATCCGCGGCACCGACACCGCCGCCGCGGTCGCCACCGGCACCGCGCTGCTGGAAGAGGGCGTACGCATCGTCGAGGTGGCCCTCACGACGCCCGGCGCACTGCACGCCATCGAGGCCATCCGCTCGGTCGCGCCCGCCGAAGCCCTGGTCGGCGCGGGGACGGTGCTGACCGTCGCCGACGTCGCCGACGTGGTCTCCGCCGGCGCGCAGTTCGTCGTCACCCCGGCCGTCGTCGAGTCCATTCCCGAGGCCGTGCGCCGCGGACTCCCGGTCGCCGCCGGGGCGCTCACCCCGACCGAGGCGTACACGGCCATCCGGATGGGGGCGTCCGTGGTCAAGCTCTTCCCGGCGACCCTCGGCGGCCCGACGTACCTGAAGGCGCTGCGCGACCCGTTCCCGGACATTCCCTTCGTCGCGGTCGGCGGGGTGGGCCTGGCCGAGATGCCCGCCTATCTGGAGGCCGGCGCCATCGCCGTCGGCGTCGGCGGCCCGCTGGTCGGGACCGCCGCCTCCGGTGGCGACGTCGACGCGCTGCGCGACCGGGCGCGGGCCTACCTGGCGGCGGCGACCCGCCCGCCGGCCTCATGACGGCGGTCGACCTGCTCACCTTCGGCGAGTCACTGGTGTCGCTGCGGGCGGCCGGACCATTGGCCACCGGGGGCGCGCTGACCATGCACCTGGCCGGGGCGGAGTCCAACGTCGCGATCGGCCTGGCCCGGCTCGGGCACCGGGCCGCCTGGGTGGGCCGGGTCAGCGACGACGAGCTGGGCGAGTACGTGCTGCGGCAACTGCGCGCCGAGGGCGTCCACGTCGACGGCGTGACCAGGGATCCCGACCGACCCGCCGGTCTGCTGTTCCTGGAACGGCGCACCGCCGACCTGACCCGGGTGCGGTACCACCGGGCCGGCTCGGCCGGGTCGGCCCTGCGCGTCGAGGACCTGCGTCAGCCGATCGCCGAGGGTGCCCGGGTGCTGCACCTGACGGGCATCACCCCGGCGCTGTCCGACAGCGCCCGCGAGGCCACCAGGTGGGCGGCCGAGGCGGCGTCCCGGGCCGGGATGCTCGTCAGCCTCGACGTCAACCACCGGGCCCGGCTCTGGACGCGGGAAGCCGCCCGCGCGGTGCTCGCCCCGCTGGCCGGGTACGCCTCGGTCGTCATCGCCTCCGCCGACGAGCTGGACCTCGTCGGCGAACCGGGGGCGGACGAGTCCACGGCCGTGGCGGGCCTGCTGGCGCGCGGAGTGGAGACCGTACTGGTCAAGGCCGGCGCCGACGGCGCCCGGGCGTACACCCGCAACGGCGTCCGGCACGCGGCGGCGGTGCCGGTGACCGCGGTGGACACCGTCGGCGCCGGCGACGCGTTCAGCGCCGGCTACCTCTCCGGCCACCTCGACGGACTCGACCTGGCCGGCCGGCTGCACCGCGCGGTGACCCTCGGCGCCTTCGCCGTCGCCGGTCACGGCGACTGGGAAGGGCTGCCGCGCCGCGCCGAACTGTCCCTTCTCGACGGTCATGAGACCGGAAGCACCCTTCGCTGAGCACCATCTGAGAAAGGCACCCCGTGAAGATTGTCGCAGCGGACGTCATCGTCTCCAGTCCCGACCGCAACTTCGTCACCCTGAAGATCACCACAGCTGACGGGGTCACCGGCCTGGGCGACGGCACCCTCAACGGGCGGGAGCTGGCGGTCGCCTCGTACCTGCGCGACCACGTCGTCCCGCTGCTGATCGGGCGGGACGCGCACCGCATCGAGGACACCTGGCAGTTCCTCTACCGCTCGGCGTACTGGCGGCGCGGGCCGGTCACCATGGCGGCCATCGCAGCCGTCGACGTCGCACTCTGGGACATCAAGGCGAAGGCCGCCGGTATGCCGCTGTACCAGTTGCTCGGCGGCGCGTCGCGGACCGGCATCATGGCGTACGGCCACGCCTCGGGGCGGGACGTCCCCGAGCTGTTCGACTCCATCCGCAACCACCTGGAACTCGGATACCGGTCGATCCGGGTGCAGACCTCCGTGCCGGGGATCAACGCCGTGTACGGGGTCGCCGCGCAGACCGGCCCCGACGGCAAGCGGTACGACTACGAACCGGCGCAGCGCACCCCGCTGCCGGCCGAGGAGGACTGGGACACCCGCGCCTACCTGCGCCACCTGCCCGGCGTCTTCGAGGCGGTACGCAACGAGTTCGGCCCCGAACTGCCGCTGCTGCACGACGGCCACCACCGGATGACCCCGATCCAGGCCGCCCGGCTCGGCAAGGGCCTCGAACCGTACGACCTGTTCTGGCTGGAGGACTGCACCCCGGCGGAGAACCAGGAGGCGCTGCGGCTGGTCCGCCAGCACACCACCACGCCGCTGGCCATCGGCGAGGTCTTCAACACGGTCTGGGACTACCAGACGCTCATCCGGGAACAGCTCATCGACTACGTGCGGTCCGCCGTCACACACACCGGGGGCATCACGGCCATGCGCAAGCTTCTCGACTTCGCCGCGCAGTACCAGATCAAATCGGGCATCCACGGTCCGACGGACATCTCACCGGTCGGCATGGCGGCCGCGCTCCACCTCGACCTCGCCATCCACAACTTCGGCATCCAGGAGTACATGCAGCACGGGCCGCTGACCAACGAGGTGTTCCGGCAGTCGTTCAACTTCGCCGACGGCTACCTCCACCCTGGGGAGCAGCCGGGTCTCGGCGTGGAACTCGACGAGCAGGCCGCCGCGCGGTTCCCGTACACGCCGGCCTACCTGCCGTTCAACCGGCTCAAGGACGGCACTGTCCATGACTGGTGACGGGCGTCCCACCCACGGCAACCCGCTGCCGACCCGGCACGTCGTCGTGATGGGCGTGTCCGGTGCGGGCAAGACGACCGTGGCCAGGGGGATCAGCGAGCTGACCGGGCTGACGTTCGCCGAGGCGGACGAGTTCCACTCCGAGGCCAACGTGGCGCGGATGCGCTCCGGCGTACCGCTGGACGACGAGGCCCGCTGGCCCTGGCTGCACGACCTCGCCGCCTGGATGGCCGCCCGCCACGCCGAAGGGGTGTCGACGGTGCTGGCCTGTTCCGCGCTGAAGCTGTCCTACCGGGACCTGCTGCGGCAGGGGCCGCCGGACCTGGACTTCGTCCACCTGGACGGGCCGGCCGAGGTGATCCGGGAACGGATGTCCGGGCGCGCCGGGCACTACATGCCGGCGACCCTGCTGGACTCCCAGACGGCGATCCTGGAGCCGCTGCGCCCGGACGAGTCCGGCGTGGTCCTCGACGTCTCGCTGCCCCCGGAGCAGCTCGTCACGGCGGCGGTCGCCCGGCTCGGACTGGGAACCGGCACCGCGGTTGGCGGCAGGTAGGCCGCTGATCGACAGTCACGCCGCCTCCGAGGCCCTCGGAGGCGGCGTGCCGAGAGGTGCGTCGCGGCGCGTCAGCCGTCCAGTCGGCGGACCATGTTCATGATCGTCTCCACCTGCGCGCCACCCTTGATCGGGTAGTTGCTCGCGCCGAGGTAGCCCCACCAGTCCCAGCAGCCGTTCGGGTTGCTGCCGCTGGTGCTCGCCTGCGGGTAGAGCACGATCAGGTTGTTGGTGTCGGCGTACTGGTTGAGGTTGGCCCGGTCCACGAAGGCGGTGCCGACCTTGCCGTACCCCTGGAGACAGCCGTGCAGGGCGACCAGCAGCCGGCACGACTGGCCGGCCGCGCACGACGACGGCACGTAGGCGAAGCCGTTGTCGTCCATGCTCAGGCCGGGCGCCCAGCCGTTGACCGCGTGGGTGCTCTGGCTGAATCGGATGAGCGTGCCGCCGAGCGGGCCCGTGTTCGGGGCGGTCACGGTGCCGAGCAGCTTGCGCAGCAGGGCGTTCTGGGGGTCGGTGCCGCAGTCGTTGAGGAACGGCGACGCGGTCGCGGTGCACCCCAGCGTCCCGTACGGGGTGACCCAGGCGTGACCGGCGGAGGAGGCGCTGTCGTACTGCACGCTGGCGCCGAAGCGCTGGTAGTAGTTGACCAGGTCGTCGGTGACGGACTTCTTCACGGCGTTGTCGTTGTTGCCGTGGAAGACGTACACGGGGTCGCCGGAGAGGTTGCTCACCGGATCGACCCAGCCGTAGGACGCCCAGTTCCGGGTGTACGTCTCCAGGGCGGACACGTTGGTTGGGTAGATGTTGTCGCCGCAGCCGTAGAGCGCCTGGGCGACGTTGTTCTGCGCGCAGTAGTACGGCCCGGCGGCGAAGATCGCCGCGCCCCGGATCCGGGACGAGTAGGCGACGTGCAGCTGGGTGGCCATGTAGCCACCGGAGGAGACGCCGGCGACGTAGACGCCGGAGACGTTGTAGGCGCGCAGCGACCCGGAGACCGGGGTCTTGGTGGACGGGGTGGCGGCCTGGGCGGGAGCCCCGGTGGTCAGGATCAGCAGCAGGACGGCGGCGAGGACGGTGGTGGTGGCTCTCAACGGTGTCTTCATGACGCTCTCCTGTCCGGGAGCGCCGGCGGTGGTGTCGGCGTGCGCAGACGCTAACGTGACATAGAACTCACTGGATATGAGCGGGAGCGACACGTCGGGCGGCGCCGGTGTGTAGCCCCCGCCCACCCGCGCGGCCTCAGGCTACCCAGGGTGCGACGTGGGAGACCGCGGCCGCGTCCCGGACCACCGTCGACGTCGATGACGAACTACTCGCCCAAGGCAGCGAAGATCTTCGGCACCACGACGAAGAAGGCCACCGTCAACGCCGCTCTCCAGGCTGCGATCGACCGGGAGAAGCGCCGGGAGTTCGCCGCCTGACTCAAGAGCGGCGACCTGCCCGGCCTCACGGGCCCCATCGGAGCGGTCGAGACAGGGGTTGTCGGCGTACTGGCACAGGTGCAGAGCCAGGTACGGCTCGACGCAGACCTGCACCGAGTTCAGCCCGCCTCCGGTGATCGGCTGTCTTTACGGCCGTGGGATCGGCCGCGGTCCCGATCGGTAACCCTGCGCAACCGGTGCCCCCCCACTTCGGCAAACCGCTCCGCATCCACTTCTGCCGATGAGCGGGCACTTGACCATGACCCGCACGTCTACCAGCTGCCCGACTTCCCCGGCCGTACGCCGTGGGCCGTCCTGGCGATCGAAAGGCTGCGCGGCCCCTGGCGGCCGCCCTGATCGGCGCGGACGAGCTGGTGCGCCCCGAGGCGATCGTGATCGGCGGCTTCGCCGCGTCGGTCCCTGGACATATCGACGAGGTCACCCGTCAGCTGTCCTTGCTGGCCTGGCCGGGTCAATCCCTCGCGCCGGTACTACCCGCCCGGCTCGGCGACCGGGCCTCCCCGCACGGCGCGATGCTCGCCGCACGGG
>NZ_JBFALG010000013.1:130255-139575 GCF_040656135.1 Micromonospora sp. NPDC050200 | reverse complement strand
CTCCCGCCCGGCGCGGGGCGCGGGCGCGCCGGGGGGGGGGGCCCCCCCCCGGGGGGGCGCCCCCGCGGGGGCGGCGGCCGGCGCAGCCGGGACCGGGGCGGGCTGAACGGGGGGTGGGCCGCCCGTCTCCCGATCCGGCGTCGCCGCCTGTTCCGGCACGGTGGGTACCGCCGGCCGGGACGGCGGTTCGCCGCCCCGGTCCGGTCGGGTCGTCATGCCGGTCATGCCAGCCCGAGCTGCTTGAGCAGGTCGGCCACGGACTTGTCCTGCTCGGTGAGGAAGGTGCCGAACTCGTCGCCGGTGACGAAGGCGTCGGTCCAGCCACGCTTGGTCAGCTCGGCCTTCCACTCGTCCGAGTCGTGCATCTTGGTCAGCGCGTCGATCCAGACCTTCTTGTCGGCGTCGCTGATCTCCGGCGGCGCCACGATGCCCCGCCAGTTGGTGAAGACCAGGTCGATGCCGGAGGACCTGAGGGTCGGCACGTCCTTCAGGGCCCCGATCGGCTCCTCGCTGGTCACCGCGAGGACGCGGATCTGGCCGCCCTCCACCTGCTGGAGGAACTCGCCGAAGCCGCTGGCGCCGAAGGCGATCTTGCCGCCGAGCAGGGCGGGAAGCAGCTCGCCGCCGCCGTCGTACGAGACGTAGTTGACCTGGCGGGGGTCGATGCCGACGGCCTTGGCCAGCTGCATCGGCAGCAGGTGGTCCGGGCCGCCCGGCGACGAGCCGCCGCCGACCGCGATCCCCTTCGGGTTGGCCTTCCAGGCCGTGACCAGATCCTGGATCGTCTTGTACGGGGAGTCCTTCGGCACCACGATGGCGCCGGCCTCCTCGATCAGCTTGGCCAGCGGAGTGGTCTGGGTCAGCGTCGCCTTCGACTTCGAGGTGTACGAGGCACCGACCACGCCCAGCCCCATCTGCATGGCGAGCTTGCCGTTGCCCTTCTCGTTCACCGTGCGCTGGAGACCGACGGTGCCGCCCGCGCCGGGCAGGTTGAACACCTGCACGCCGGTGGCGATCTTCGCGTCCTCCATCACCTTCGCGGCGGTACGGGCCGTGGTGTCGTACCCGCCGCCCGGCGAGTTCGGCACCATGATCCGCAGACCGGCGGCGGGCTTGCCGCTGTCACCGGACCCACCCTCGTTCTTGTCGGCGGTGGCGCCGCAGGCGCCCAGCGCCAGCGCCGTGGCGGCGGCGACGCCCATGACCAGCACGTTCCTACGAGTTGCCATCATGTTTCTCTTCCGTTTCGAATGAGTCCGGCGGCAAGATGATGGCCCCTGGATCGGCATACAGTCAGCCTTCTGTCACCAGCGGAAATTGAGGTCTTTGTGGTCGCGATCACGTCCCGCCGCCGTACCCTGGCCGGGCAGCTGCTGGTCCTCCAGCTCGCGATCATCGTCGTCGTGCTGCTGGCGGTCGCCGCGGTGTCGCTGGCCCAGTCGGCGGCGACCTTCAACCGGGTCGAGGGCCGCCGGGTCGCCGCCCTGGGCGAACAGCTGGCCGCCAACTCCCTGCTCCGGGACGGGCTCAACTGGCCGTCCCCGGACCTGGCGATCGCCCCGCTGGTGCAGAACACGCTGACCCAGTCCGGGGTCACCTCGGTGACCGTGGCCGACGCCCGGGGCAGGGTGGTCAGCTCCACCGACCCCACCCTGGTCGGCACCCTGGTCGTGCTCGGCGACCCCGAGGTGGCGCACGGCCGAAGCTGGTTCGGTGAGCAGGAGGTCGGCCGGTCGCGGGAGCTGGTGGCCCAGGTGCCGGTGCTCGGCGCGCAGTCGACCAACCTTGGCCGCTACCTCGGCGTGGTGGTGGTCGGCGAGGCGTCGCCGACCTGGTCGCAGCGGCTGGTCGGCGCCTCGTCGTACCTCTTCACCTACCTGGGCATCGCCAGCGCGCTCGGGGTGGTCGGCTCCTGGCTGCTGGCCCGGCGGATCAAGCGGCAGACCCTGGGTCTGGAGCCGCGGGAGATCGCCGGCCTGGCCGAGCACCGGGAGGCGCTGCTGCACGGCATCGCCGAGGGGGTCATCGCGCTGGACCCGCAGCAGCGGATCACCCTGGTCAACGCGGTCGGCCGGCGGCTGCTCGACCTGCCCGAGCACTGCCTCGGCCGCAGCCTCGCCGACCTGGGCATCTCCGGCCGGCTCCGGGACGTGCTGGCCGGGGTCGACGCCGGCGCGGAGGCGCGGGACGAGGTGGTCGTGCGTCGCGGCCGGGTGCTGGTGATGAACCGGATGGCGGTACGCAAGGACGGCCGCCGGCTCGGGTCGGTGACCACCCTGCGCGACCGCACCGAGCTGGCCCGCCTGGAGCAGGAGATAGGCTCGTTCCGGAGCACCACCGAGCTGCTGCGGGCCCAGACCCACGAGTTCGCCAACCAGCTGCACACCATCTCCGGGTTGATCCAGATCGGTGAGCACGACGAGGTGGTCCGGTACGTCGACGCGCTGAGCCGACACCGGGCCTCCCTCGACCTCACCGTCACCAGCCGGATCCACGACACGGCGGTGGCGGCGCTGCTGATGGCGAAGTCGGCGCTGGCCGCCGAGCGCCGGGTGGAGCTGCGGATCTCCGAACGGACCGGCCTGGACCGGCTGGAACCGGCGGTCGCCGCGGACGTCGCGACGGTGCTGGGCAACCTGGTCGACAACGCCGTCGAAGCGGTGGCCGGCAGCCGGGAGGGGCCCACCCCGACGGCGTCCGGCATCCCGGACGGCGCCGGACCGGACGGCGGCGACCTGCCGGACGAGCCGGCCTGGGTGGAGGTCGAGCTGCGCCGGGACGCCTCCTCGGTGGAGATCGTGGTCCGCGACTCGGGGCCGGGGGTGGCCCCGCAACTGGCCCAGGAGGTCTTCACGCACGGCTTCACCACCAAGGCGGCGCAGGGCGGCGAGCGGGGCATCGGGCTGGCGCTCACCCGGCTGGTCTGCCACCGACGCGGCGGCGAGGTCGCGGTGACCAACACCGAGGAGGGTGCGATGTTCACGGCCCGGATGTCGGTGACCGGGGCGCTGGAGGCGAGCCGATGATCGACGTACTGGTGGTCGACGACGACTTCATGGTGGCCCGGATCCACCGCGGCTTCGTCGAGCGGATCGACGGCTTCCGGGTGGTGGGCACGGCCAGCACCGGCGAGCAGGCGATCGCCGCCGTCGACGAACTCCGCCCCGACCTGGTGCTGCTCGACCTCTACCTGCCCGACATGTTCGGCCTGGACGTGGTGGCCCGGCTGCGGGCCGCCCGGCACGACTGCGACGTGCTGGTGATCAGCGCGGCCCGGGAGGCCGAGGCGGTTCGTCGGGCGGTCCGCTACGGCGCGGTCAACTACCTGCTCAAGCCGTTCGGCTTCGACGAGCTGCGGACCCGGCTGGAGCAGTACGCCGCCCGGCGCAACTCGCTGCGCGCCACCACGGTCAGCGACCAGGCCGACGTTGACCGGGTGCTGTCCCGCAGCGGCTCGCACATCGCCACCTCGGCACTGCCCCGGGGTCTCAGCGCGGAGACCGCCGAGCTGGTGGAACGCGCCCTGCGGGGGCATTCCGGGACGTTCTCCGCCGCCGAGTGCGCCAACGCGGTGGGCATCTCCCGGGTCAGCGCGCGGCGCTACCTGGAGCACTTCGCCGACACCGGGCGGGCGGAGGTCAACCTCCGGTACGGCTCCGCCGGCCGCCCGGAGCGTCGCTACAGCTGGGCCTCCTGACGGCCTACGGCTCGAACTTGTAGCCGAGGCCGCGCACGGTGACGATGAACCGGGGCGCGGACGGCTCCGGCTCGACCTTGGAGCGCAGCCGCTTGACGTGCACGTCCAGCGTCTTGGTGTCGCCGACGTAGTCGGCACCCCAGACCCGGTCGATGAGCTGGCCCCGGGTGAGCACCCGGCCGGCGTTGCGCAGCAGCAGCTCCAGCAGCTCGAACTCCTTCAGCGGCAGCTGGACCGGGGCGCCGTCCACGGTCACCACGTGCCGCTCGATGTCCATCCGGACCGGGCCGGCGGCCAGCGTCGGGGCGCCCGACTCGGTCACCTCGGAGCTCTGCCGGCGCAGCACGGCCCGGATCCGGGCCACCAGCTCCCGGGGCGAGTACGGCTTGGTGACGTAGTCGTCGGCCCCGATCTCCAGGCCGACCACCTTGTCGATCTCACTGTCCCGGGCGGTGACCATGATGATCGGCACGTGCGAGCGCTGCCGCAGCTGCCGGCAGACCTCCGTGCCGGACATCTCGGGGAGCATCAGGTCGAGCAGGACGATGTCCGCGCCGGTCCGGTCGAACTCGGTGAGGGCGGAGGGACCCGTCGCGGCGACGGACACCTCGAAACCCTCCTTGCGGAGCATGTACGACAGGGCGTCGGAGAACGACTCCTCGTCCTCGACCACCAGAACGCGGCTCAACGGTGCTTCCTCTCGTGCGGTCAGACCTGGCGGAGCTCGGCCGGGCCGGCCTCGATCCCAGCAGACGGCAGTATCGTCTCCAGGTCGGCCGGGGGGCGGGCCGGTAACCGGAGGGTGAACGTCGAGCCCCCTCCAAGAGTGCTCGCTACCTCCACCCGACCGCCATGGTTGCTGGCGATGTGTTTGACGATGGCCAGGCCGAGGCCGGTGCCACCGGTGGAGCGGGAGCGGGCCTGGTCGGCCCGGTAGAACCGTTCGAAGATCCGGTCCACGTCGTTGGGCGCGATGCCGATGCCCTGGTCGGTGACCGCGATCTCGACGTGCTCGTCGACGGCGCGGGTGGCGACCCGGACGGTGGTGTCCTCGCCCGAGTAGTTGATCGCGTTCTCCACGAGGTTGGCCACCGCGGTGGCGAGCTGGGCGTCGCTGCCGTACACGGTCAGCCCCTTCTCCCCCTCGGTCGCCACCTGGATCTGCCGGGCGGCGGCCGTGGTGCGGGTCCGGTCGACCACCTCGGCGATCACCCAGTCGACCGCGACCGGTTCCGGCGCGGGCTGCGGCTCCGCGCCCTGGAGCCGGGTCAGCTCCAGCAGCTCCTGCACGAGCCGGCCCAGCCGGGTCGACTCGTGCTGGATCCGCTCGGCGAAGCGCCGGGCCGCGACCAGGTCCTCGGAGAGGTCCGGCGCGCCCGCCCCGGCGGGCTCGGTGGCGTCGAGCAGCGCCTCGGCGAGCAGTTGCAGGGCTCCGATGGGGGTCTTCAGCTCGTGGCTGACGTTGGCGACGAAGTCCCGGCGGACCCGGGCCAGCCGGTGCGACTCGGTGACGTCGGCCGCCTCGACGGAGATGTAGCCGGCGCCGAGCCCCATCGCCCGCAGGTGCACCCCGAGCGGGTTCACCCCGGGGTTGTCGCGGCCGCGCGGCAGGTCCAGCTCGATCTCGCGCCGCACGCCGGTGCGGCGCACCTGCCCGGCGAGGGTACGGATCAGCGGGTGGGCGGCGATGGAGCCGGCGGTGGCGCCGGTGCGGAGCAGGCCCATCGCCCGGGCGGCCGGGTTGACCAGGACGGGCACGTCGTCCGGGTCGAGCACGACCACGCCGGCGCGCAGCGAGTCGATCGTCTTGCGGCCGAGCCCGGAGAGGCCGCCCTGCTGGTCGTCGGGAATGGCGAGCCTCCCTGAGCTCGAGCGGGAGCCATCGCTCCCCGGCGGCGCCGCCCGGCGCCGCCACTCGCGGACGGGTCGGGACAGCAGCAGACCGGCGACCATGCCGGTCGCCAGCGCCACGGCCACCACGACCGCCACCACCCATTCCACCCGGCGATCGTAGGGTCATTGTTCACCTGGCTATCGCCCATAACGGGACGAATCATCCTCACTTCCGCAAAAGTTCACTCCCGGGTCCCGCGTCGTTCACCGGAGTTCACCTCGGGTCCGCTCCCCCCGCCTACGGTTGGCGCGCACCTGCTCGACCCGTACGCCGCGGCCCGACCCGGGCATCCGGCGGCACCGACCCCAGGAAGTGACGATGCGCGACGAGTTCCGGGCCGACCTGCAGATTGTCAGCCAACTGCTGGTGGACATGGCGGAGGGGGTGCGCGCCGCGATGCGCCAGGCCACCCGCGGCCTGCTCACCGCCGACCGTGAGGCGTCCGAGGCCGTGATCGCGCGGGACGCCGAGATCGACGACCTCTACCAGCACGTCGAGGAGCGGGTCTGCGACCTGCTCGCCCGGCAGGCGCCGGTCGCCTCCGACCTGCGGGCCATGATCACCGCGCTGCACGTGGCGGCGGACCTGGAGCGGATGGGCGACCTGGCCGAGCACGTGGCCAAGACCGCGCTGCGTCGGCACCCGTCGCCGGCCGTGCCGGCCGAGCTGCGTCCGGTCTTCACCGACATGGCCGCGATCGCCGACCGGATGGCCGAGAAGATCGGCGCGGTGCTGGCCCGGCCCGACGCCGACCTCGCCGCCGAACTGGACGGCGACGACGACGCCATGGACGACCTGCACAAGAGCCTCTTCGGCGTGCTGCTCGGCGACGACTGGCCGTACGGGGTGGAGACGGCGATCGACGCCACCCTGCTCGGCCGCTTCTACGAGCGCTTCGCCGACCACGCGGTCAACGCCGGCGAGCACGTGGTCTACCTGATCACCGGCCAGACCACTCCCACGGCGAGCTGACCCGACGTACGGCGAAAGGCCCCGGTCCGACGCGGACCGGGGCCTTTCGCGTGGCGCGTCAGCGGCCCTGGTTGGCCACCGCGGCGGCGGCCGCCTTGGCGGCGGTCGGATCGAGGTAGGTGCCGCCGAGGGTGAGCGGGCGCAGCTGCGGGTCGAGGTCGTAGCGCAGCGGGATGCCGGTGGGGATGTTCAGCTTGGCGATCGCCTCGTCGCTGATCTGGTCGAGGTGCTTGACCAGGGCGCGCAGCGAGTTGCCGTGCGCGGCCACCAGCACCGTACGACCGGCGAGGATGTCCGGCACGATCGAGTCGTACCAGTACGGCAGCATCCGCTCGACGACGTCCTTGAGGCACTCGGTGCGCGGCATCAGCTCGGTCGGCAGCAGCGCGTAGCGCGCGTCGCCGACCTGCGACCACTCGTCGTCGTCGGCGATCGGGGGCGGCGGAGTGTCGTACGACCGGCGCCAGAGCATGAACTGCTCCTCGCCGTACTCGTCCAGGGTCTGCTTCTTGTCCTTGCCCTGCAGGGCGCCGTAGTGCCGCTCGTTGAGCCGCCACGACCGGCGCACCGCGATCCAGTGCCGGTCGGCGGCGTTGAGCGCCAGTTCGGCGGTGCGGGTCGCCCGGCGCAGGACGCTGGTGTGCACCACGTCGGGCAGCAGGCTGTGCTCGCGCATCAGCACGCCGCCCCGCCGCGCCTCGTTCTCGCCCTTCTCGGTCAGGTCGACGTCGACCCAGCCGGTGAAGAGGTTCTTGGCGTTCCAGTCGCTCTCGCCGTGCCGCAGCAGGACCAGCGTCCCGATGGTGGGCCCCTCGCTCGCAGTCATACCGATCATCCTGCCGCACCCCGCCGGTGGACACGCGGGCAGTGGCCGTGACGACCGCCACGTGGAAAAACCGGTGACCGGCGTTCCGGCCCGGCACTAGGTTGTAAGGCGCTTTGAACTTTGCGGTCATTACCTGAGCGGGGGCGCGGGCGTGCGGACGGTGCGGAGTTGGTTCCGGGACACCACCGGGGGGCTGCCGAGGACCTTCTGGTACCTCTGGACCGGCACCCTGATCAACCGGCTCGGCTCGTTCGTCCTGGTCTTCCTCGCCATCTACCTCACCCAGGAACGCGGCTTCTCCGCCACCCAGGCCGGCCTGGTGCTGGGCCTGTGGGGCGTCGGCGGCGCCGTCGGCACCACCGTCGGTGGCACGCTCACCGACCGCTGGGGACGGCGACCCACGCTGCTCACCGCGCACCTCGGCGCGGCCACCATGATGCTCGGGCTCGGTTTCGCCCGGCCGCTCTGGGCGGTGGCGACGGGCGCGCTGCTGCTCGGCCTGTTCGCCGAGGCGGCCCGACCGGCGTTCGGCGCCATGATGATCGACGTGGTGCCGGCGAAGGACCGGCTGCGCGCCTTCTCGCTGAACTACTGGGCGATCAACCTCGGCTTCGCCTGCGCCGCGATGCTCGCCGGGCTCGCCGCCCAGGCCGGCTACCTGCTGCTCTTCGTGGTCGACGCGGTCACCACCGTGGTCACCGCGCTGATCATCTTCGCCAAGGTGAAGGAGACCCGCCGGGCCTCGGCGGTCCCCGCCCGCCCGGCCGGCGCCGCCCCGGCCGGTGCGCTGCGCACCATCCTCTCCGACCGGGTCTTCCTGGGCTTCGTGGCGCTCAACCTGTTCGCCGCGCTGGTCTTCCTCCAGCACATCTCGATGCTGCCGATCGCGATGGGCGACTCGGGCCTCACCCCGGCCACGTACGGCTCGGTGATCGCGCTCAACGGCGTGCTGATCGTGGTCGGGCAGCTCTTCGTGCCCCGGCTGATCAAGGGCCGCAGCCGGTCGCACGTGCTCGCCCTGGCCTCGCTGGTGATGGGCGTCGGTTTCGGCCTGACCGCGTTCGCCGACGCCGCCTGGTTCTACGGCCTCACCGTGCTGATCTGGACCCTCGGCGAGATGCTCAACTCGCCGTCCAACGCCACCCTCATCGCCGAGCTCTCCCCCGACGAACTGCGCGGCCGCTACCAGGGCGCCTTCTCGCTGTCCTGGCAGATCGCCGGGGCGGTCGCGCCGGTCCTCGGCGGCCTGGTCCGCGAGCGCGCCGGCAACACCGAGCTCTGGCTCGGCTGCGCGGCCATCGGCGCCCTGATGGCGGTGGCCCACCTGGTCTCCGGGCCGGCCCGGGAGCGGCGGGCTGTCCAACTCCGGCCGGCGACCCAGCCGGTCACGCCGGTCACCGCCGGCCGGCCGCCGGCCCCCGAGGCGGCCGAGGCCGCCGCCACCGCCCCGGCCGAGCCGGTCCCGGCCGGTTCCTGAGGCGGGCGGCGGGCGCGGACGGCGGACCGCCCCAAAGCGGGCGGCAGACGGTGATCGCGGGCGGCGAGCGGCGGACGGCCTCAGGGCCGACGGCGAGCGGTGATCCCGGGCGGCGGACGGCAGACGGCCTGAGGGCGGACGGCCACCGGCCGAAGGACGCGGCCGGCGGCGGGTGGCGCGCGCCGAGCAGCGGGCACGGGCGGGCAGGCAGGCGGGTGGCGGACGCCGAGCAGCGGGCACGGGCGGGCAGGCAGGCGGGTGGCGGACGCCGAGCAGCGGGCACGGGCGGGCAGGCAGGCGGGTGGCGGACGCCGAGGCAGCGGGCACGGGCGGGCAGGCAGGCGGGGGGCGGACCTCCTCCGCGGGCCCTTTGGAGGTGATGACGAGAACGGATCAGGCCGCGCGCACGCACCCTGAGTCGTTAACGTCATCAGCTCCAAAGGGCCGGCGACCA
>NZ_JBFALG010000013.1:0-130158 GCF_040656135.1 Micromonospora sp. NPDC050200 | reverse complement strand
CCACCATCCGTCTCCCGGCCGCACTCGGGCTCGCCTCGCGAGAAAAAGGGCCGGCGACCACCATCCGTCTCCCGGCCGCACTCGGGCTCGCCTCGCGAGAAAAAGGGCCGGCGACCACCATCCGTCTCCCGGCCGCACTCGGGCTCGCCTCGCACAAGAACCCAGGCGCTGCCGGCGGATCGGACAGGGTGATCACGAACACGCTGGCGCGGTCGCACGGACCTGCATACGGTCGGGAAACCTATCGGTTAACAAAGCTTTCTGGGGGACGGGTGCGGGGGCTGCGGCGCTGGTGGGACGGGACTGCCGGCGGCCTGCCCGCCACCTTCTGGTACCTCTGGGCCGGGCTGCTGGTCAACCGGGCCGGCGCCTTCGCCGTGCTCTTCCTGTCGCTCTACCTCACCGAGGCGCGCGGGGCGAGCGAGGCGCTGGCCGGGGCGGTGGTTGGGGCGTACGGGGCTGGCGGGGCGGTCGGGGTGCTGCTCGCCGGGGTGCTGGCGGACCGGTGGGGTCGCCGCTCCACCCTGGTCGCCGCCCACCTGGCGGCGGCGGGGTTGATGGTGGGGCTGGCGTTCAGCCAGCACCTCGCGCTGATCGCGGCGCTGGCCGCGCTGGTCGGAGTCGCGCACTCGATGCCGAGCCCGGCCTTCGTCGCGGCGATCGTGGACGTGGTCCCCGAACACCGCCGCTCCCGCGCGTTCAACCTCCAGTTCTGGGCGTTCAACCTCGGGATGGCGGTGGCCTCGCTGCTGGCCGGGCTGCTGGCCGAGGCGAGCTTCCTCGCGCTCTTCCTGGTCGACGCCGCCGCCACCCTGGCCGCCGCCGCGCTGATCGCCTGGAAGGTCCCGGAAACCCTGCCCCGCCGCCGCTCCGAACGAGCGGGAAACCACCTCGACCCGACGCACGCCGGGCGGTCCCGGCGGCCGGGGCTGCACACCGCGCTGACCGACCGGACCTTCCTGGTCTTCGTCGGGCTCACCTTCGTGCTGGCCGTGCTCACCATGCAGACCTCGACGATCATGCCGCTGGCCATGCGCGCGGACGGCCTGAGCCCGTCGGCGTACGGGATGGTGGTGGCGCTGGGCGGAGCGCTGATCGTGGTGGGGCAGCTCTTCGTACCCGGGCTGATCGACGGGCGGCGCGCGCACCGCGTGCTGGCCCTCTCCACCGGGTTGCTCGCGGTGGGTTTCGGGGCGCTGGCCCTCGCCGACCACCTCTGGGGCTATTTGTCCGCCGCCGTGGTCTGGACGGTCGGCTCGATGCTGGCCGCGCCGCCGAACGCCCAGATCAACGCCGACCTGGCCCCGCCCGAGCTGCGGGCGCGCTACCAGTCGGTGTTCTACCTGACCTTCCCGGCCGCGTCCTTCGTCGCGCCGACGCTCGGCGGGGTGAGCCTGCAGTACCTCGGCGAGCGGCACTGGCTGGTGGTGGCGGCGCTGGGCCTGCTCGCCGCGGGCTGCCACCTGCTGGCCGGGCCGAGCCGGGAGCGCCGAGTGGCGGCGCGGCGGGTCGGCGAACCGGCGCGCACGTCGCAGCCGGTGGCCTGAGAAGGGCGACGGCAGAACGCCCACCGCGACCGTCGTCGTGGTGGGCGTTCACACCGCTTGCCCGGCGGCGGCGGGCGACACTCACCCCCGTAAGCGTCGCCCGCTCGCGCCGCCGGTTCCACGGGTGGCACCGTCCCCCAACGATGTGCTCCACCCGTTTCGTGCGCCTCGCTCGTGCACGGATCTGATCGATCCACCGCTCCCCCGAACGGTTCCGAGCGTGACGCGGTGCAATAAAGTTAGTTCGCCCGGATTCCGGATTCAACCCGAATCGCTGTTTCGCCGGTCACAGCGCCGGCATCACGATCCGGCACCCCTGCTCCGGGCCTCGGGGTTGGTCAACACGGCGTACCCGTCGACCATTCCCGTAAACTCCTCAGGCGTCTTCCCGATCGGGTGACTCGGTACGGAAGAAGTTGCTCTGCCGACCGTCGCGCATCTGCTCCTGGTAGATGAGGTTCAGCCGCCGGGTGTCGAACGTCCGGAACCAGTCGTCCCAGCTGATCACCTGGACCCGGCTGCTCTCCCGGTACCCGGGGATTTCGAAGGTCAGCACCCCCGGCCGGCCCTCGCGCTCGGTGCCGGCGATGGTGGCCGGCTGGGCACCACGGGCCCGCGCCCAGTTCTGGATCACCTCGTGGTTGCTGGTGACCAGGCTTCGGCCGGGACGCTCGGGGCGGTCCGCCGGCGAGGAGATCACCTGCGACGACCGTACCGAACGGGAGCTGGACCGGCCGGTGCGCGCGCCGGTGGTCCCGGCGGCGGCCGGTCGGGCGGCGGCCGCCTTGGCGGGCGCGGCCTTGGCCCGAGCACCGGCCTTCGCGGGCGCGGCCTTCGCACGAGCGCCCGCCTTCGCCGGCGCGGCCTTCGCGCGGATGCCCGCCTTCGCGGGCGCGGCCTTCGCGCGGATGCCCGCCTTCGCGGGCGCGACCTTTGCACGAGCGCCAGCCCTCGCCGGCGCGGCCTTCGCGCGGATGCCCGCCTTCGCCGGCGCGGCCTTCGCACGAGCGCCAGCCCTCGCCGGCGCGGCCTTCGCGCGGATGCCCGCCTTCGCCCGCGCGGCCTTGCGCGCCGGCACCGCCTTGCGCGCCGGCGCCGGTGCCGCCTTCGCCCGCGCGGACGTGGTCTTCCGGGCGCCCGTCGCCTTCTTGGCGGCGGCCTTCTTGGCGGGTGCCCGGCCCGCCGGACCGGTGCTGCGCCGCGCCGCGCCGCCGGGGCCGCCCTCGGCCCGCAGGGTCCGCGCGAGCGTCTTCACCAGCTCGGGCTTGCGCAGGGTGGAGATGCCGGCGACACCGCGACGCCGCAACTGCCCCCGGATGTCGTCGACCCGCATCCGCGAGATCTCGGACTCCGAGATCCCCGGGGTGTTCGGCGTCTTGTTGCCCGCCTGCCGTGTGGTCCTGGTCGCAGTTCCGCCGCGACCTGAGCTGTTCCGCTGAGCCATCGCACGCTCCTCGACAGTCCGTCTCGGCCTGCGGCGGGTCCCGTTTTGCCGCACCGCAGCAGTGCGGCATACCCGTCAGGACCGGTCCGAACCTCCGGCGGACGGCTCGAAAAGGTGGGCGAAGGCCGCGAGGTTGGCGGTGGACTCGCCCCGCTTGACCCGCCACTCCCACTCCCGGCGGATCGAACTGCCGAAGCCGATCTCCAGCATCGTGTCGAAGGACTCGTCCGCGTACGTCAGGACCGCGCCGAGCAGCCGGTCCAGCTCGTCGGCGTCGATCCCGTCCGGGTTGACCCGGCCGGTGAGGTAGACGTCGCCCACCGCGTCGATGGAGAACGACACGCCGTACATCCGGGCGTTGCGCTGCAACAGCCAGGCCCACAGCTCCTCGCGCCGCTCGTCGGGCTGGCGCATCACGAACGCCTCGATCCGCAGCGCGTGCGCCCCGACGATCAGGTTGCAGACCGTCTTGAGCTTGTGCGTGCCGGGCAGGGTGACCGCGTAGGAGCCCTCGCCGGTCGACTCCCAGTCCAGCTCGCGCTCGGCGCAGACGGACTCGATCAGGGCGGCCAGGTCGCTCATCGCACCCACTCTACGGGCGCACGCCGGGACGCACCGGACAGCGCGGGCGTGGCCCGGTCACCAGGAACAGGACATCGCCGGATCCCCGGCGAGCTGGGCGGCCAGCCGGCCGCGGTGCTCGGCGATCGCCTCCCCGTAGACGGCGAGCAGGCCGGAGACGGTGCGCTCCCAGGAGAAGTCGCGGGCGTGCCGGGCCGCGCCGCGGGCCAGGTCGACCCGCAGCGCCCGGTCGGGCAGCAGGCGGGCCAGCGTACCGGCCCAGTCGACCGGGTCGTGGCCGTCGACGAGGATGCCGCTGATCCGGTCCTGGACGGCGGTGACCAGGCCGCCGACGGCGGCCGCCACGACCGGCGTACCGCAGGCCTGGGCCTCCAGGGCGACCAGGCCGAACGACTCGTTGTACGACGGCACCGCGACCAGGTCTGCGGCCCGGTAGAGGGCGGGCAGGTCGTCGCCGGTCTGCGGGGGCAGGAACCGCACCCGGTCGGCGACGCCGAGCGAGCCGGCCAGCTCCATCAGCAAGGTGGGGCGGTCCAGCCCGCTGCCGCTCGGGCCGCCGCAGATCACCACGGTCAACTCCTCGGCGAGGGCCGGGTCGCGCTCGCGCAGCGCGGCGACCGCGCGGACCAGCACATCCGGCGCCTTCAGCGGCTGGATCCGGCCGACGAACGCCACCACGTACCCGTCGGTGGGCAGACCCAGCCGGCGGCGGGCGGTACGGATGGCCGCGACCCGGTCCCCGGCGGCGGGGCGGAAACGGTCCAGGTCGACGCCGGGCTCGACCACGGCGACCCGGGCCGGGTCGGCGTCGTAGCGGCCGACCAGGTCGGCCGCCTCGACCCGGGTGTTGGCCACCAGCCGGTCGGCCTCGGCGACCACCTGCTCCTCGCCGATCACCCGGGCCTTCGGCTCCGGGCGGTCACCGGCGGCGAGCTGGGCGTTCTTCACCTTGGCCAGGGTGTGCGCGGTGTGCACCAGCGGCACCCCCCAGCGCTCCTTGGCCAGCCAGCCGACCTGGCCGGAAAGCCAGTAGTGCGAATGGATCAGGTCGTAGTGGCCGGGCGGGCGGGCCGCCTCGGCGCGCAGTACGCCGGCGGTGAAGGCGCAGAGCTGCCCGGGCAGTTCCTCCTTGGTCAGCCCCTCCAGCGGGCCGGAGGTGACGTGCCGGACGTGCACGCCGGGAGCCATCTCGACCACCGGGGGCAGGTCGCCGGAGGTGGCCCGGGTGAAGATCTCCACCTCGACGTCGGCCTCGGCGAGCCGCCGAGCGACCTCCAGGATGTAGACGTTCATCCCGCCGGCGTCACCGGTGCCGGGCTGGTGCAGCGGGGAGGTGTGCACCGACACGGTGGCGATCCGCCGGGGGCGGGGCCACGGCCGGGCACCTCGCTGACGACCCACGCCGGTGTGCATTTCCGCCACGTCCGCTCCCTCTGTCACGGTTTATGCCGCCCGCACGACCGGCGCTTCTCGGTCAACCCGCACGCCGCGTGTCATCTTCCCCAGCGGGCTCCGGAAATGCGTCCGTGCGCTCCCCCGGCGTGACGGACCTCATCGCACCCGGTCGGTCGGGGCGCCGGCGCGGGCGCGACAATGGCCCGATGACCTCTGTCGCGATCGTCACCGGGGCGTCCAGCGGGATCGGCGCGGCGAGCGCCCGCCGGCTGGCCGCCGAGGGCTTCCACGTGCTGGCCGCCGCCCGGCGTACCGACCGGCTGACCGGGCTGGTCGCGGAGATCGAGGCGGCCGGCGGCACGGCGACGGCGGTGGCCTGCGACGTCACCTCCGCCGAGTCGGTGGCCGGGCTGGCCGCCGCGGCCGAGGCCGCCCCCGGGCCGGTCACCCTGCTGGTGAACAACGCCGGCGGGGCGCGCGGGCTGGACCCGGTGGAGTCCGGCGCGGTCGGCGACTGGCAGTGGATGTACGACGTCAACGTGCTCGGCACGCTCCGGGTCACCCAGGCGCTGCTGCCCGCGCTGGAGGCGTCCGGCGCCGGCACCATCGTGATCGTCTCCTCCACCGCCGGCTTCACCGTGTACGAGGGCGGGGGCGGCTACACCGCGGCCAAGCACGCGCAGACCGCGATCGCCGGGACGCTGCGGCTGGAGCTGTGCGGGCGGCCGGTCCGGGTGGTCGAGATCGACCCGGGCATGGTGAAGACCGACGAGTTCGGGCTGGTCCGGTTCGACGGGAACGCCGGCAAGGCTGCCGCCACGTACGCGGGGGTGCCCGAGCCGCTGGTCGCCGAGGACGTTGCCGACTGCATCGCCTGGTGTGCCACCCGCCCGCACCACGTCAACGTGGACCGGCTGGTGGTCCGCCCGCTGGCCCAGGCCGCCCAGCACAAGGTGCACCGGGTCGGGCTGTGAGTCGGGCCGGTCACGGGTGAGGGCCGGGCCGGTGCGACCCCAGGGCGTGGTGACCCGGGGGACGACCAACCCGAACCGGCTCCGGCGGGTGGACAACTGGATCGTGGCGACGTGCGGCGACCGGATCCGCGCCGCCGCCGACCCGCTGGTGGTGGACCTCGGTTACGGCGCCACCCCGGTCACCGCCGTGGAGCTGCGCGCCCGGCTGGCCGCCGGGGTCCGCGCCGACGTGCGGGTGGTCGGGCTGGAGATCGATCCGGTACGCGTGGCCGCCGCCGCGCCCACCGCGGACCCGCCCGGGCTGACCTTCGCCCGGGGCGGCTTCGAGCTGGCCGGCCTGCGTCCGATCCTGGTCCGCGCGTTCAACGTCCTGCGCCAGTACGACGAGAGCGAGGTCGCGGCCGCCTGGCGTACGGTCACCGACCGGCTCGCCCCGGGCGGCGTGCTGGTCGAGGGGACCTGCGACGAGTTGGGCCGGCTGGGCAGTTGGGTGCTGGTCGACGCGGACGGCCCGCGCACGCTGACCCTGGCGGCCCGCCTGGCGACCCTGGACAGCCCGGCCCAGCTGGCCGAACGCCTGCCCAAGGCACTGATCCACCGCAACGTCCCCGGCGAACGGGTGCACGACCTGATCCGCGCCCTGGACGACGCCTGGCAGGCCGCCGCCGGCTACGCCCCCTTCGGCCCCCGCCAACGCTGGCTCCGCGCGGTCACCACCGTCCGCGAGTCGGGATGGCCCGTCCTCGACCGCCCCCACCGCTGGCGCCTCGGCGAACTGACGGTCCCCTGGCCCACCGTCTCCCCCACCTGACCGACCGCCGCCAACTTCATGGTCAACCGGATGCCGGTCGGGCGCGGGGTGGGTCAGATGGTGCAGTTGACGAGAACGGGTTCGGGGTGGAGGGTGACCGCGAAACGGGCGTGGACGGTGTCGCGGATGTCGCGGGCGAGGGCCACCAGGGCCGCCGTGCTCGCCGCGCCGGTCTGATTGGTGAGGGCCAGGGTGTGCTTGCTGGAGATCGCGGTGCCGCCCGGGCCGGGGTGGCCCTTGGTGAAGCCCGCCTTGTCGATCAGCCAGGCGGCGCTGACCTTCACCCGGTCGCCCGCGCAGGGCCAGGAGGGCGGCTCGCCGAGGTCGGTGGCCCGCTCGCGCAGCAGCTCGTACGCCTCCCGGTCGAGCACCGGGTTGGTGAAGAACGAGCCCACCGACCAGGTGTCCGGGTCGGTGGCGTCGAGCACCATGCCCTTACCGGCGCGCAGCTTCAGCACCGCTGCGCGGGCGTCGGCCAGCGGCACCCGGTCGCCCACCTCGACGCCGAGCGCCCGGGCCAACTCGGCGTAGCGCACCGGGCCGGACAGGGTCGAGCGGCGCAGCCGGAAGTCGACCGAGAGCACCACCCAGCGGTCGCTGTACTTGAAGATGCTCGTCCGGTACGCGAAGCCGCAGTCGGCCGCCGCGACCCGGTCGAGGCTGTCGTCGGTGCGGTCGTACACCTGGACGCCGGTGATGCTCTCGGCGACCTCCTGGCCGTACGCGCCGACGTTCTGGATCGGGGTGGCGCCGGCCGAGCCGGGGATGCCGGAGAGGCACTCCAGCCCCGACCAGCCGTTGTCCACGGTGGCGGCGACCAGGTCGTCCCAGGGCTCGCCGGCCTCGACCCGTACCGTGACGGTGTCGGCGTCCTCGGCGACCACCCGCAGCCCGCGCGACCGGACCAGCACGACCGTGCCGGGGAAGCCCTCGTCGCCCACCACGAGGTTGCTGCCGCCCGCGAGGATGAGGACCGGCTCGTCCTGCCGCCGTGCCTGGCGCACCTTTCGTACGATTTCCTCGGCGCTGGTGGCGATCTCCAGCCGTCCGGCGGGGCCACCGAGGCGCAGCGTGGTGTATCTCGCCAGGGTGGCCGGGTCGGCGGGGGCGGCTCCGGTTGTCGGCTGGGCGTAGACGTCTGACACGCCTCTCACCCTAGGCTGAGGAATAGCCGCGGCACCCACCGGTGGCCCGGTCACCCCCGGGAGGATTGCGATGAGCAGACTGCACGGCACCAAGGACTTCTGGATCGGGGCGCTCCGGGTGGACGGCCCGGCGTTCGCCGCCGCCGTCGGCGAGGCGCCGCCCGAGACGCCGGTGCTGTCCTGTCCGGGCTGGACGGTCGCCGACCTCACCCTGCACCTCGCCGGCAGCTACCACTGGGTGCACTCGTTCGTCGGCTCCGGGGAGACCGGCCAGCCGGCCCGCCCGGACCGCGCCGAACTGCCCAGCGGGGTGACCCCGCTCCAGCTCTGGCAGCACGGGTACGACCAGCTGATGACCCTCTTCGACACCCTGGACCCGGCGGCGCCGGCGTGGAACTGGGCGCCGCAGCCGAAGAAGGCGGGCTTCTGGCCGCGCCGGATGGCGCACGAGACGGCGGTGCACCGCTGGGACGCGCAGCTCGCCATCGCCGCCGGTGAGCCGATCGAGGCCAAGCTCGCGGCGGACGGGATCAGCGAGGTGCTGGACACCTGGCTGCCGGCCGGCCGGCGGGCGGTGCCGGGCCAGTGGCACGGGGTGGTGCAGCTGACCGCGACCGACGCCGCGCAGGACTGGTACCTGCGGCTGCGCGGCGACGGGGTGGCCCTGCTCGACACCGCCACGGTTTTCGGCCACGAGGACCACCACGCCCGTGTGCAGGTGACCGGCACCGCCAGCGACCTGCTGCTCGCCCTCTGGGGCCGGATCGGCTACGACGCCCTCGGCGTCACCGGCGACCACTCCCTCCTGGACGGCCTGCGCACCGGCTGAGGCCCCGGACCTCCCGGTCCCGCTCCGCCCTCTGCCATGGAAAGAGTGGCCATTCCGCGTGGAATGGCCACTCTTTCCGTCTTCGGAGACCCGCAAGGTCACGGCTCGGACGCGAGGAGAGAGCGCTCTCTTGACACGGGACGGGCGAGCGGTGACGCTGTCGCGAGAGCGCTCTCTCAGCCCCTCACGATCGCGCCAGGACCCGGGCTGCGGCTCGCTCACCAGCAGGTCCACCCGCTCCACCACCGATTGACCTGAGAGGAATCCGAGGCAGATGGGTACCTTTTCGCGCCGCCGTCTGGCGGCGGTGGCCCTGGTGGCCACCACCGCCCTGCTCGGCACCGCCGCCTGCGCCGGCGACGACGAGTCCGCCGAGGGCGGACCGATCACGCTGACCGTCGACGTCTTCGGCCAGTTCGGCTACGAGGAGCTGTACAAGGAGTACACGGCCAGCCACCCCGACGTGAAGATCGTCGAGCGGGGCACCGGCGGCAACCTCGACGAGTACTCGCCGAAGCTCACCCAGTGGCTCGCCGCCGGCAAGGGCGCGGGCGACGTGGTGGCCATCGAGGAGGGGCTGCTGGTCGAGTACAAGGCCAACCCGCAGAACTTCGTCAACCTGCTCGACCACGGGGCCGCCGACCTCAAGGGCAACTTCCTCGACTGGAAGTGGAACCAGGGGCTCACCGCCGACGGCAAGCAACTCATCGGCCTCGGCACCGACGTCGGCGGCATCGCGATGTGCTACCGCAAGGACCTGTTCGCCAAGGCCGGCCTGCCCACCGAGCGGGACCAGGTCTCCAAGCTCTGGCCGACCTGGCAGGACTACGTCGCCACCGGTGAGAAGTTCAAGGCGGCCGACACCGGGGCGTCCTTCCTCGACGCCGCGACCAACATCTTCAACACCATCCTGCTCCAGACCGCCGGCAACACCTCCGGCTACAGCTACTACGACACCGGCAACAACCTGGTCGTCGACAGCAACCCGGCGATCAAGCAGGCCTACGACACCACCGTCGACATCGTCGACTCCGGCCTCTCCGGCAGGTACGGCTCCTGGTCGGAGGAGTGGGTCTCCGCCTTCAAGCAGTCGAAGTTCGCCACCATCGCCTGCCCCGCCTGGATGACCGGCGTCATCGAGGGCAACGCCGGCCCGGCCGCCAAGGGCAAGTGGGACATCGCCCAGGTCCCCGGCGAGGGCGGCAACTGGGGCGGCTCCTTCCTCGCCGTGCCGAAGCAGAGCAAGCACCAGGCCGAGGCGATCGAGCTGGCGAAGTTCCTGACCAGCGCCAAGGGTCAGATCGGCGCGTTCAGGGCCAAGGGCACGCTGCCCTCCTCGCCGCAGGCGCTCGACGACCCGGCGATCACCGACTCGACGAACGCGTACTTCTCCGACGCCCCGGTCGGCAAGATCTTCGGCTCCGGGGCCAAGAGCCTGAAGCCGGTCTACATGGGCCCGAAGAACCAGGCCGTCCGCACCGAGGTGGAGAACGCGGTACGCACCGTGGAGCTGGGCCAGCGCAACCCCGAGCAGGGCTGGAACGACGCCGTGACCAACGCGAAGAAGGCCGCCGCCAAGTAGCCCGAGCCAGGCGTGCGGGCGGGCTCGGCGTTCGCCGGTCCCGCCCGCCCGGCGGAGAAGGAGTCCACGGCATGGCCGTCCAGCTCGACGCGCGACCCCCGGTCGTACCAGCGCCGCGCCACACCCGCTCGACCTGGGGCAACCGGCTCGCCCGGTTCGACACCCGTTACTCGCCGTACCTCTACGTGGCCCCGTTCTTCCTGCTCTTCGCGGTCTTCGGGATCTACCCGCTGGCCTACACCTTCTGGGTCTCGCTGCACGACTGGGACCTGCTCGGGGTCGACCCCGCCTTCGTCGGCGCGCAGAACTACACCCAGCTGATGGCCGACCCCGACTTCTGGCACTCGGTGGTCAACACCCTCGGCATCTACGTCATCTCCACGGTTCCGCAGCTGCTCCTCGCGCTCTGGCTGGCCAACCTGCTCAACCGCCAGCTGCGGGCGCGCACCGGCTGGCGGATGGCGGTGCTGATCCCCAACGTCACCTCCACCGCCGCGGTGGCGATCGTCTTCGGGGTGCTCTTCAGCCGCGAGTTCGGCATGATCAACTGGCTGCTGGACCAGGTCGGGATCGGCGCCATCAACTGGAAGTCCAACCGGGTCGCCTCCTGGGTGGCCATCTCGACGATGGTCGACTGGCGGTGGACGGGCTACAACGCGCTGATCTTCCTGGCCGCGATGCAGGCCATCCCGCGCGACCTGTACGAGTCGGCCTCGATCGACGGGGCCGGCCGGGCCCGGCAGTTCTGGTCGATCACCGTGCCCCTGCTCAAGCCGACGATCATCTTCGCGGTCATCATCTCCACCATCGGCGGGCTCCAGCTCTTCACCGAGCCCCGCCTCTTCCACTCCGGCACCAACGCGATCCGCGGCGGGCCGCTGCGCGAGTCGCAGACGGTGACCATGTACATGTTCGAGAACGCCTTCGCGCCGCACTACAACTTCGGCTACGGCTCCGCCATCGCCTGGCTGCTCTTCGCGCTGATCGCGGTGGTCGCGGCCGGCAACGTGCTGGTCCTGCGCCGACTCGGCGGCGGCGGGCGCAAGGAGGGATCCCGATGACCCGACTCTGGTCGGCCGGCCGGCTCACCTACCCGGCGCTGGCCCTCACCGCTCTCCTGTCGATCTTCCCGATCTACTGGATGTTCGTGGTGGCCAGCCGGACCAGCGACGCGATGGGCGAGGTGCCGCCCCCGGTCACCCCCGGCGGCAACCTGGGCAGCAACATCGCCCGGCTCTTCACCAACACCGACGCCTACTTCCTGACCGGTCTGGTCAACTCGACGATCGTGGCGGTCTCGGTCACCGTCTCGGTGGTCTTCTTCTCCACCCTGGCCGGCTTCGCCTTCGCCAAGCTGCGGTTCCGCGGACGCAACGCGCTACTGATGGTCATCATCGCGACGATGATGGTGCCCACCCAGCTCGGCGTCATCCCGCTGTACATGCTGATGACGAAGCTGAACTGGAACGACCGGCTGCCGGCCGTGATCGTGCCCGCGCTGGTGACCGGCTTCGGGGTGTTCATGATGCGCCAGTACGCCGGCCAGGCGGTCAGCACCGAGCTGATCGAGGCCGCCCGGATGGACGGCTGCAACACCGCGCGGATCTACTGGAACGTGGTGCTGCCCGCGCTGCGCCCCGCCGCCGCCGTGCTCGGCCTGCTCACCTTCATGACCACCTGGAACGACTTCCTCTGGCCGTACGCCGTGCTCAACGACCCGGAGAACCCCACCGTGCAGCTGTCGCTGCGGGCGCTGTCCGACGGGTACTACCAGGACATGTCGCAGGTGTTCACCGGTACGGCCATCGCGACCCTGCCCCTGCTGCTGGTGTTCATCGTGTTCGGCCGCCAGATCATCGGCGGCATCATGGAAGGTGCGGTCAAGGCGTGAGCGAGCTCCGTTTCCCCGAGAACTTCGTCTGGGGTGCCACCACCGCGGCATACCAGATCGAGGGCGCGGCCCACGACGACGGTCGCGGCCCCTCGATCTGGGACACCTTCAGCCGTACCCCGGGGAAGGTCTTCCAGGGGCACACCGGCGACGTCGCCTGCGACCACTACCACCGGTACGCCGACGACGTGGCGCTGATGGCCGAGCTGGGGCTGGCGGCGTACCGGTTCTCGGTGGCCTGGCCCCGGATCCAGCCGGACGGGACCGGCCCGGTCAACCCGCGCGGGCTGGACTTCTACGACCGGCTGACCGACGCGCTGCTCGACCGGGGCATCGACCCGATCGTCACCCTCTACCACTGGGACCTGCCGCAGGCCCTCCAGGACCGGGGCGGCTGGACCAACCGGGACACGGCCGAGCACCTCGCCGACTACGCCGTCGCCGTGCATGCCCGGCTCGGCGACCGGATCCGCACCTGGACCACGCTCAACGAGCCCTGGTGCTCGGCCTACCTGGGGTACGGCAACGGGGTGCACGCCCCGGGCGAGCAGGATGCCGGGGCAGCCTTCGCCGCCGTACACCACCTGCTGCTGGGGCACGGCCTGGCGGCCCGCGCGCTGCGCACGGCCGGCGCGCAGACCCTCGGGATCACCCTCAACCCGGCCGACGTGCAGCCCGCCGACCCGGCCAACGCCGCGGACGCCGCGGCCGCCCGGCTGGTCGACGGCCTGCACAACCGGATCTTCCTCGACCCGCTGACCGGCGCCGGCTACCCCGAGGACGTGCTGGCGCACCTGAGCCGGCTGGTGGAGCCGACGTTCATCCGGGACGGCGACGAGAAGGTCATCGCCGCGCCGATCGACCTGCTCGGGGTGAACTACTACGCCCCGACCTACGTCGCCGGCCGGCCGGGCGGGGCCGGGGGCGGCGGGGCGTACCCGGGCACCGAGGGCGCGGTGGAGTTCCTTCCGCCGACCGGCCCGCTGACCGAGATGGGCTGGATGATCGAGGCGGCCGGGCTGACCCGGCTGCTGGAGCGGATCGCCCACGACTACCCCGGGCTGCCGCTGCTGATCACCGAGAACGGCGCAGCCTTCCCCGACAAGGCCGGCGACGGGGGCCCGGACGGCCTCGGCCAGGTGGTGGACAGCGACCGGATCGCCTACCTCGACGGGCACCTGCGGGCGGCGCACGAGGCCATCGCCCGGGGCGTCGACCTGCGCGGCTATCTCGTATGGTCGTTGCTGGACAACTTCGAGTGGGCCGAGGGCTACCGGAAGCGGTTCGGGATCGTCCACGTCGACTACCTGACCCAGCGGCGCACACCGAAATCGAGCGCCCGGTGGTACCAGGAGGTGATCTCCCGGAACGGGCTGTGACGAGGTGGTGGTGACGGGCATGACGACGGCTCAGCGACCGACCCTGGAGGCGGTCGCCCGCCGGGCCGGTGTGTCCCGGGCGACCGTGTCCCGGGTGGTCAACGGCTCCACCACCGTCGCCGAGCCGATCCAGGAGGCGGTCCGCCGGGCCGTGGCCGAGCTGGGGTACGTGCCGAACCTGGCCGCCCGCAGCCTGGTCACCCAACGGACCGACTCGGTCGCCCTGGTCATGCCCGAGGAGGCCACCCGGGTCTTCTCCGACGACCAGGTGTTCCCGGGGATCATCCGGGGGGCGGCCCAGGAGCTGGAGGCGG
Source organism: Micromonospora sp. NPDC050200 (assembly GCF_040656135.1). Taxonomy (NCBI): domain Bacteria; kingdom Bacillati; phylum Actinomycetota; class Actinomycetes; order Micromonosporales; family Micromonosporaceae; genus Micromonospora; species Micromonospora sp. NPDC050200. Next base: position 116,265 of record NZ_JBFALG010000013.1, on the reverse strand, counting down.
CCGACAAGCAGCTGGTGCTGATGCTCGCCGGGTCGGCGGCCGGGCACGAGCGGGTCGAGCGGTACACCACCGGGCGGCACGTGGACGGGGTGCTCTTCGCCTCGCTGCACGGGGCGGATCCGCTGCCCGGCACGCTGGCCCGGCTCGGCATCCCGGTGGTCTGCGCCGGCCGGCCGCTCGACGGCGCGCAGGTGCCGTACGTCGACGTCGACAACGTCGGCGGGGTGTCCCGGGCGGTGCGGCACCTGATCGGAAACGGTCGCCGCCGGATCGCCACCATCGCCGGCCCGCAGGACATGATCGCCGGCATCGAACGGCTCACCGGCTACCGGGAGACGGTCACCGCCGCCGGCCTGCCGGAGCTGGTCGCGTACGGCGACTTCACCCGGGAGTCCGGGGCGGCGGCGATGCGCCAGCTGCTCACCGCGCACCCCGACCTGGACGCGGTCTTCGCCGCCTCCGACCTGATGGCGCACGCCGCCCTGCGCACGCTGCGCGAGGCGGGGCGGCGGGTACCGGACGACGTCGCGGTGATCGGCTTCGACGACATCGAGACAGCGGCGTACACCGAGCCGCCGCTGACCACGGTGCGGTGGGAGATCGTGGAGCTCGGCCGGGAGATGACCCGGCAGCTGCTGCGGCTGGCCGCGGGCGAGGCGATCGAGGAGGCGGTGATCCTCCCGACCGAGCTGGTGGTACGGGAGTCCGCCTGACCGTCGAGCCCCGGTGGTGCCACCGCAGGCGGCCCGCGTCCGCAGCAGCAGAGCAGAGCGATCGGGGAGGCAGCCGGACTCCGGAGGCGGCGCTCACGTTCCGCGAGGACGCCGGTTGATTACTCAGAGCGACGGGCGTGTCTTCGGGGCGCTTAATCCGTGGCCGTCCGTCCGGGCGCGCTCTAGCGTCACCGTCATGTCTGGCCCAGTCGCACGGAACCGCGTACCCGCACCGCCCGCCCCGGCGGCAGGGAGGTCGCTGCTGATCCGCACCGCCCGCCCGGACGACGCACCCGGGGTGGTGGCGCTACGCGCCGTGGTCCATCCGTACCTGGTGCGGGGAGTCGAGTCGACCCGCCAGATGATCGCTCAGCCACCGCCCGGCGAGGACTGGACCGCATGGGTGACCGAAGTCGACGGCCAGGTGGTCGGCTGGGCGTCGGCGTACCGCAACAGCCGGACCTCGGAGCCGGACGTCGGGGAGATCTCCACCCTGCACGTGCACCCGGAGCACCGGGGCCGGGGCACGGGCACCGCGCTGCTGACCGCCGCGCTGGACCACCTCCGGGCCATCGGGGCACGCCGGGTCGTCACCTGGGTCCGGCCCGAGTCACTGCCGTTCGCCCGCCGGCACGACTTCGCGCCGAGCCGGGAGCTGCGTTACTCGGCACTCGACCTGCGGCCGGCCCCGCCGGCGCCGGTCGCGCCGGAGGGCGTACTGCTGCTCCCGGCGGCCGGGTTGGACCCGCGCCGGCTCCACCGCGCCGACGTGGCGTCGGCGGCCGACGAGCCCGGCGACGTGCCGTCGGACGCGATCAGCTACGCCAGCTGGCACTACGAGGTCTGGGAGAATCTCGGCCTGGATCGGGCGGCCAGCACAGCAGCCGAGGTCGACGGCGAGCTGGTTGCGTTCAGCCTGGTCAAGCGGGACGGCGACCGGATGTGGTCGGACTTCACCGGCACCGTGCCGGAATACCGGGGGCGGGGCCTGGCCCGGCTGGTGAAGCAGGCCGCCCTGCACCGGGCTGCCACCAGCGGGGTACGCGTCGCGTACACCTCGAACGACGAGGCGAACGCGCCGATGCTCGCGATCAACACGCGGCTCGGCTACCGGCCCGTGGCGTCCGGTTGGTCGTGCCTGCGCGAGCTGAGCTGAACCAGTCAGCGCTCGGCGAGGACCCGCTCCGCGGCCGCGAGGGTGGTGGCGCCGAAGAGCACCAGCCGGGCCTCAGTGACGTGCGCCGGGGTGGCGGCCCGCAGTACGGTCAGCGCCTGGCGTACGGCGTCGTCCACCGGCCAGCCGTAGACGCCGGCCGAGATCAGCGGGAACGCGACCGTGGCGGCCCCCGACTGGTCGGCGATCCGCAGGCTGTTGGCGTAGCAGTCGCGCAGCAGCGCCGAGCGGTCCTCGGTGGCCGAGAAGACCGGCCCGACGGTATGCACCACCCAGCGGGCGTGCAGCTCCCCGGCGGTGGTGGCCACCGCCTGCCCGGTGGGCAGCCCTCGGCCGTACCGGGAGGCGCGCAGGGCCCGGCACTCCGCCAGGATCGCCGGGCCGCCTCTGCGGTGGATCGCGCCGTCCACGCCCCCGCCGCCAAGCAGGGAGGAGTTGGCGGCGTTGACGACCACGTCGACCTGCTGGGCGGTGATGTCCCCCTCGACCAGGGTGATCTCCATGTCAGCGCTCCTCGACGGGCTGGCCGAGCGATCGGCGGGTGAGCAGGGTGGCCCCGGCGACGGCGGCCGGCATGACCAGCACCGCGCCGAGCGGGATCAGGAAGCAGAGGAAGACCGCCACGCCGAAGCCCAGCGTGGTGGGCCGGTCCGCCTTCAGGATGGACCGGCGGTCGGGCAGCCTCAGCCCACGCCGGGAGAACGGCGCCCCCGCCAGCTCCACGGCGAGCAGCCAGCCACCCACCGCGGCCCCGATCACCGGCACCACCGTCTGGCCGACCAGCGGGATGAACCCGGCGGCGAAGAGCGGGACACCGAACAGCACCGACAGCCCGACCAGCCGCAGCGAGTCGGCGACGCTGCGCCGCAGCGAGGCCCAGAACGGCACCTCCACCGCGCCCGGGGTGCCACCGAGGCCCTCCTCGACCCGCTCGGAGATCTTCTCGTAGAACGGGTCGCCGATGACCAGGGTGACCGCGGTGAAACTGACCACCGCGAGCAGCCCGCCCAGCCCGAGGAAGGCCAGCCCGGCGATCACCCGAACCAGGCTGCGGACGGTGGTCGACCAGTCGTCGGCGAACGGGGTGACCAGCGCGGCCAGGTCGTCCACGAAGTACACCAGGGCGGCGAACGCGGCCAGGAAGACCGCACCGGAGATCAGCGCCGGCACGATGCCGAGCAGCATCAGCCCGGGGCTGCGGACGTAGAGGCCCAGGCCGCGCAGGAGCAGCCCGACGCCGGAGAAGAAACGGCCGACGGCGCCGGTCACGGGCGCGGCGATGCTGCGGGGTGCGTTCACGACCGCAGAGCCTAACGGCCTCGGGCACGCCGGGCCGGCAACGGCGGCGCGGGTGCCGGCCGGCAGCGGCGCCGGGGCAGGATGGGGCGGTGCGCGCGTCCCGGCTGATCTCCCTCGTCCTGCTGTTGCAGTCTCGCGAGACGATGACCGCCGCCGAACTGGCCCGGGAGCTGGAGGTTTCCGAACGGACGGTCTACCGCGACGTGCTGGCGCTGTCCGCCGCCGGGGTGCCGGTCTACGCCGACCGGGGCCGGGCCGGCGGCTACCGCCTGCTCGGCGGCTACCGGACCCGGCTGACCGGGCTGACCCGGGACGAGGCTGAGGCGCTCTTCCTCTCCGGCCTGCCCGGACCGGCCGGCGACATGGGGCTGGCGGACGCGGTGGCGGCCGCCGAGCTGAAGGTCCTCGCCGCGCTGCCGCCGAGCCTGCGGGACGCCCCGGCCCGGGCCGGGCAACGCTTCCACCTGGACGTGCCGGGCTGGTTCGTCGAGTCCGCGCCACCGCCGTGGCTGACCGAGCTGGCCCGGGCGGTCTGGCGGGACCGGGTGGTCGAGCTGCGCTACCGGCGCGGCGACCGCGAGGTCGCCCGGCGGGTCGAGCCGTACGGGCTGGTGCTCAAGAGCGGGGTCTGGTACCTCGTCGGACGGGTCGGCGACGGCATGCGCACCTACCGGGTGGACCGGGTGGTCGGCGTCGAGACCGGCGGGGAGAGCTTCGCCCGGGACGAGGGCTTCGACCTGGGCGGCCACTGGCGGGAGCAGGCCGAGGCGTTCCTGCGGAGCATGCTCCGCGACGAGATCACCGTCCGGTTGAGCCCCGCCGGCCTGCGCGCGCTGCGCTGGGCCGCCGAGGCCCCCTTCGCGTACGAGGAGGCGACGGCCGCCGCCGGCGAGCCCGACGGGCAGGGGTGGCGGGTCACCCGGCTGCCCGTCGAGTCCGTCGAGGTGGCGTACGACCTGATGCTGCGGCTCGGGCCGGAGGTGGAGGTGCTCGACCCGCCGGAGCTGCGGGCGCGGCTGGCCGGGGCAGCCGCCCGGCTCGCCGCCCTGTACGACGAGCCGGGCCAGCCGGATCAGCGGTAGCCGGTGACGTCGGCCGGCTTGCCGGAGTTGACCACCTCGGTGATGTACCGGAAGCCCTCCGGCTGACTGCCGTCGAGGTCGGTGAAGCCGTACACCTGGGCCAGCTCGCCACTGGAGACGGACTTCCCGTTCCAACGGGCCTTCTGCCCGTCGGCGGCCAGGGCGGCGACCGCACGCCCGACGAAGGCGGGCGTCTCGGAGATGAGGAAGTGCGGGTCCTTGGCCGCGCCGTCGCGCCAGTTCTCCTCGGTCACCCCGAAGTGCTCCAACATCGCCTCCGACCGGATCCAGCCGGGGGTGAGGGCGACGGCGGTGCACCCGTGCGGCTCCAGCTCGTGGGCCTGGGTGAAGGCGAGCCGGTTCACCGAGACCTTGGCCAGGTCGTAGAAGACCGAGAGCCGGTAGTTGTCGTCGTTGTACGCCTTCGTGCCGTCGCCGATCTCCACCACCAGGCCGCCGGCGCGGCGGATCAGCAGCGGCAGCGCGTAGTGGCTGGTGATGATGTGGGTGTCCACCGCCAGCCGCAACGTGCGGAAGCCCCGGTCGAGGGGCTGCTCCCAGACCGGCTTCTCCCAGGTGATCAGCGGGTCGGCGCCCCAGATGTCGTTCACCAGGACATCGAGGTGGCCCTGCTCGGCGTCGATCCGGGCCACCAGGTCCCGGACCTGCTCGGGCACCAGGTGGTCGACCCGGACGGCGATCCCGATGCCGCCGGCGGCGGTGACCAGCTCGGCGGTTTCCTCGATGGTCTCCGGGCGGTCCAGCTCGGAACGGCCCGCGCGGCTGCTGCGACCGGTGGCGTAGACGGTCGCCCCGGCCGCGCCGAGCTGGATGGCGATCTGTCGGCCGGCGCCCCGGGTCGCCCCGGCGACCAGCGCGACCTTCCCTGTCAGCGGTGTCGTCGTCATGCCGTCGAGCCTGGCACCCATACCTGACAGCCGAAGTCCGGTTTTCCGACGGCAGTGCTATGCGTCATGCTCGCCGGCATGCACCTGCTGCTCTCCGGGATCGTCGGCTCGGTCGCGTACGGGCTGGCCGGGCCCAGCTCGGACACCGACCGGATCGGGGTCTTCGCCGCGCCGACAGTGGCCTTCCACGGCCTGCACCCGCCCCGGGAGTCGGTGGTCACCACCGACCCGGACGTCACCCTGCACGAGGTCGGCAAGTATTCGCGGCTCGCGCTGAGCGGCAACCCGACGGCCACCGAGCTGATGTGGCTGCCCGACGACTGCTACGAGACCCGGACGGAGTTCGGCGAGCGACTGATCGCCATCCGGTCGGCGTTCCTCAGCGCGCCCCGGGTCCGCGCCGCCTACCTCGGGTACGCCACGCAGCAGTTCCGCAAGCTCGCCTCGCGGGACTCGTCGGTGGGCGGCCGGCGGCGCTCGGCGAAGCACGCCCGGCACCTGGCCCGGCTGCTGCACCAGGGGCGGGTGCTCTACGCGACCGGGTTCCTGGAGATCCGGCTGGCCGACCCGGAGTGGTTCCGGGCCTTCGGCGAGCGGGTGGCCGGCGGCGCGCTGGACGAGGCGCAGGCGCTGGTCGCCGCGGCGGAGCGGGACTTCGACACCATCCGTACGCCGCTGCCGGACCGGCCGGACGAGGCGACGGTGGAGCGGTGGCTGCTCGACGTCCGCGCCGCCCACCTGTCGCCGGCCGGCTGAGCCCTCACTGCACGCCGAACGCCGACCTGGTCGGTGATCTCTACCAGCAGACCCCGGCCCCGGAGTCCTGCGCAGGGCAAAATCGGCGCATCAGAACTTTCTCGGCGCGAGGTGTCGAATTCGACAGCTCCCGTTCGTCGCACTGACGACAACGTCAGACCAACCAAGGAGCAACCAATGCGCACCCTGATCGCCACCGCGTTCGTCTCGCTCGACGGCGTCATCGAGGCGCCCGGCGGAGAACCGGGCTACCGCAACTCGGACTGGACCTTCAACGACATCGAGTTCGACGAGGCCGCCTACGAGATCAAAGGCCGCGAGCAGGACGAGGCCGCGGCTATGATGCTGGGCCGGGTCAGCTACCAGGCATTCTCGCCGGTGTGGCCGGACATGACCGCGGAGTTCTCCCGCTACAACGCGATGCCGAAGTACGTCGTGTCGACCACGCTGCAGGAGCAGAACCTGGTGTCCAACTGGGGCGAGACCAGCATCCTCCGTTCACTGGACGACGTCGCCGCACTCAAGGCGACCGAGGGCGGGGCGATCATCATCCACGGCAGCGCCACCCTGAACCGCAGCCTGTCCGATGCCCACCTGATCGACCGCTACCACCTGCTGGTCTTCCCGGTCCTGCTCGGCGCGGGCAAGCGGCTGTTCAGCGACACCGACAAGGACAAGCAGAACCTCAAGCTCGTCGAGAGCGAGTCCTACGCCAACGGAATCCAGAAGCTGGTCTACGACGTCGTCCGCTGACCCACCGCACACCGTCACCCGCCGCACCGGGTCCCCGGCAACGGCCCGCCGGTGCCGGGGACCTCACCCGCTCAGTCCGCGAGCCGGACGCGGACCCGGCGGTTGGCGCGGCCCTTGCTCTCCACCTTGACCACCTGCACCTTGCCGATCTGGGCGGTCGAGGCGACGTGCGTGCCGCCGTCAGCCTGCACGTCCAGCCCGACGATGTCGACGATCCGGACCTCCTGCTCGTCCGGCGGAATCAGGTTGGACTGGGTACGGATGATGTCCGGCAGGGCCAGCGCCTCGGCCCGGGGCAGCACCCGCACGGCGACCGACCGGTCGGCGGTCACCTCGGCGTTGACCAGCTCCTCGATCCGGGTCTTGAAGTCCGGCGGCACCTCGGGCAGGTTGAAGTCCATCCGGGCCTCGCCCGGCTCCATGTTGCCGCCGGTGACCAGCGCGCCGAAGTCGCGGAACACCACCCCGCAGAGCACGTGCAGGCCCGAGTGGGTACGCATCAGCCGGGTCCGGCGGTCGTCCTCCACCGCGCCGGTGACCGTGGTGCCGGGCGGCGGCACCGGGTCACCCTCGGCGGGGATCAGGTAGAGGTCGTCGCCCTTGCGGGTGCCGACGATCCGGGTCTGCACGCCCTGCCAGAGCAGCACACCGTGGTCCGGCGGCTGACCACCGCCGCCCGGGTAGAACGCCGACCGGTCCAGCACGACGCCCTGCTCGTCGGCGGCCAGCACCGTGCACTCCCACTCCCGCAGGGTGGGGTCGGCGAGGTCGAGGCGGTGCGTACGGCCGTGGTGTGTGACGCCCATGACAGCAGACGTTACCCGTTGAGGAACGTCGAGATCCGCTCCCGCAGGTCGGCGCGTTCCGACCAGAGCACGCCCGGCCGGTCGTACACGTGCAGGGTGGCGTGCGGCAGCGCGGCGGCCAGCTCCTCGGCCACGTGCGCCGGGTGCAGGTCGTCGCCGGCGCAGCCGATCACCAGCACCGGAGCGGTCACCGCGGCGAGCGCCGAGACGTCCCGCAGCGGGGCCTGCTCCGGCAGGTCGGCCAGCCCGGGGGCGAGCCCGTCGCGGAGCAGCTGGTCGAGCCGCTGCCGCAGGTACGCCCAGCCGGCCGGGGTGTTGCGCACCGCCGTCGGCAGCTCCAGCGAGACCACGTCGGCGACGGCCGAGGCGTCCCCGCCGGCCACCGCGTCCAACAGGTCGGTCAGCCGTTCCCGGGCGACCGGGCCGCGCGGGGTGTCGAGCACCGCCGGCAGGAAGAAGACCAGCTTCTCGAAGCGGTCGGGGCTGTCCGCCAGCAGCCCGCAGAGCGCCCCGGCGCCGAGGCTGGCCCCGAAGGCGCGGGTGGCCACACTGAGGTCGGCGACCGCCCGCAGGTCGCGGGCGAGGTCCAGGTAACTCCACGGGCCGGGCGGCGCCTCGGAGCGCCCGTGCCCCCGGAACTGGAAGAAGATCTTGCGGCCGGTGACCGCGCTGCCGAACGGGCGGGTGGTGGCGATGCCGTTGCCCAGCCCGTGTGCGAAGACGGTGACCGGGTCACCGGCGCCGGTTACCAGCCGTTCCAGCCGTACGCCGTGCGGCGTGGTGACCAGCTCGGTCTCCGGCTCGGGCAGGGCCGGGCGCCCGGTACGCGGGCCGCCCGGGCCGGGCCCCCAGGTGCGGGGTCCGCCGTCGGGCGGTGGGGGCCAGCGGAAACCCCTCACCAGAACCCTTTGCCGTCGTGCAGGTCACGCAGCCCGACGCGGACGTCGAGCAGGTAGATCAGGCCGGCCGCGATGCCGATCAGCCCGAAGATGCTGAGCGCGCCGAAGCCGAGCAGGGTGAGCACCAGACAGACCGCCAGGATGGCGATCCAGCCACCCTTGGGCAGGGTGCCGATCGCCGGAAACGCGTCGGCCCGCTGGGTGATGGCGTGCACCAGGGCGACGCCCTGCACGATCAGCGCGAACACGAGCAGGATCCGGTCGATCACGAAGACGACGTCGAAGACGAAGATCGGCGCGGCGATGGCCATGCCGGCCAGCATATGCCGACGACCCCGGAAACGCCCCACAGGACGCTTCCGAGGTCGTACCGATGGTGGCCCGGTTACTCGGCGGCCGGGCGGGTCCGCTTGGTGGTCTTCGGCAGCTTCGCCGACGGGGTGGCGGTCGGCTCGGCGGCCCGGGCGGACCGGGCGGCCCGCGGCCGGGTGCTCTTCGCCGCGGCCGGCTTGGCCTCGACGACCTCGGCCACGTCGGCCGGGGTGGGGTTCCCGGTCCCCGCCTCGGCCGGAGTGACAGCCGGCGCGACCTCGGTCTTCACCTCGGCAGGGAGGGTGGCGTCGGTCGCCTCGATGTCGGCGTTGACGGTGTCGGCGGCCCCCAGCACGCCGGCGCCGACCACGCGCTCGCCACGGGCGATCAACGCACCGTACGCGGCCAGCGCCCGCTCCTGGGCGGCCTGCGCGCCGACCAGCAGCGCGGCGGCGTTGCGGGCCGCGACCTCGCGCACCTTGTCCAGGTCGAGGTCGCCCGGGACGGCCTTGTCGCGCAGGCCGGTCGCGGTCAGGTTGGCGGTCTTGAAGGTCTCGGTGGCCTTCTGGCGCAGCTCGACACCTGTGACGACGGCCTTGCCGCCGATCTCGGTGGCGACCTTGGTGCCGTCGGTGGCGATCTTGGTGCCCAGCTCGCTCACCACGGCGGGGAGCTTGCGGAGCTGCTGGTACGCCAGCTCGCCGGCGCCGGCGGCGGCGTAGAGCGGGGCCGGGATGCGGTTGGTCTTCGGCTGGGTCATGACTTCTCCTCCTCGGCCGCTCCGGCGGCCTTGCTGTCGGGAATGCCGGGAGCGGACGCCTGGCCCGCCTCGGTGACGGCGACCGATTCGAGGACCGCCTCGGTCGGGGTGCCGTCCGGGGTGGTGGGGCCGGTCGCGGCCGGCGTGGCGGTGGCGGCCGCTTCGGTCGGCTCCGCCGGTGGGGTGGGTTCCGCCGCCGGGGTGGCGTCCGGGCCGGCCGCGGCGGTCGCCTCGGCGAGCCGGATGTTCTCCCGGCGGAAGGTCTCGTAGATCTGGCTCAGCGACTGCTTCTGCGCCATCGTCAGGTCGGGATCGACGGCGATCGCCGCGAGCACTCCCTGACCCTCCTTGTCGTCGAGCAGCCCGGCGCGCAGGTACATCGCCGGGGTGGAGACCCGCAGCGCGCTGGCGAGCTGCTGGAGGACCTCGGCGCTCGGCTTGCGCAGCCCGCGCTCGATCTGGCTGAGGTACGGGTTGCTCACCCCGGCCTGCTCGGCGAGCTGGCGCAGCGAGATCTTGGCGTTCCGGCGCAGGTCACGGATGAATCCGCCGACGTCGGGTAGATCCTTGGGTGCGGCCATGAGCCCAACGGTAGTCCGCGATGCTAACTACAGCAAGCAAAACGCTAGCCAGAGTTAGCAAGCTAACGATAGCGGTTGCATACCGCGTGTCCGGTCCGTAGCTTGCACGCGTGACGATGATCGACATCAACGACGCGCGGCTCGCGTACGACGACCTGGGCACCGGCAGCCCGGTGCTCCTGCTGCACGCCGGCATCGCGGACCGGCGGATGTGGCGGGGCCTGCTGCCCGCCCTCGCCGAGCGGCACCGGGTGGTCGCGCTCGACCTGCGCGGCTACGGCGACTCCGAGCTGCCGCCGGCCTCCTTCGCCCACCACGACGACGTGGTCGCGGTGCTGGACGCGCTGGGCATCGACCGAGCCGCCCTGGTCGGCTGCTCGTTCGGCGGGGCGGTGGCGATCGACACCGCGCTGGCGCACCCGGAACGGGTGTCCGCGCTCGCGCTCTTCGGCTCGGCCGTCTCCGGCAACGAGTGGTCCGAGGAGGCCGAACAGCTCTGGGAGACGCTGGTCGGCGAGGTGGACCCGGAGGACTTCGCGGCGAGCGCGGCCGGCGAGGTGCGGTTCTGGGTGGTCGGCCCCGGCCGCCGCCCGGAGGACGTCGACCCGGGCCTGGTCGCCTTCGCCGAGGAGATGGACCAGCGGGCGCTCGCCGCCGAGCTGGCGCTCAGCGCGGTCGAGGTCGACGACCTCGACCCGCCGGCGATCGAACGCCTCGGCGAGCTGCGGCTGCCGGTGCTGGTCACCGCCGGCGCGGCCGACGTCCCGGACATCTCCCGGCTCGCCGACCGGATCGCGGCCGAGGTGCCCGGCGCGGTGCGCCTGCCCGACGTGCCGGACGCCGCCCACCTGTTGCCGCTGGAACGCCCGGAGGCGGTCGACGCCGCCCTGCGCGACTTCCTGGGCTGAGCCGGACCGGGCACCGGGCACGGGCACCGGGCACGGGCACCGGGCATGGGCACCGGGCATGGGCACCGCGCCTTCCGGCACACGGAGAGCGCCGGCCTGCCTGCCCGAACCAGCCGGCTACTGGGGTGAGCTGCTAAGCGCCCGGGCCTGTCGCGGCCCGGTAAACATGTGGCCAGTGAGCCTCATGCCTGTCGGGCACAAATATGCCCGACAGGCATGACGCTCACGAGAGTGTCCGGCCAGCCGGGCATCACGGTCGGTAGCCGGCGGTGGGCCGGCACCGCGGAAGGCCGGCACCGCAGAAGGCCGGCACCACGGAAGGCGGGGCATCACCAGACCGGGCGCACCGCGCCGACCGGCAGGCCGCCGCCGAGCAGCGGCAGTTCGGCGTACTCGGTCAGCACCGGGGCCTCGACGCCCAGCCGGCGCAGCGCGGAGACCAGCACCGGCATCCGGGCCCGGGCCGCGCCGTCGTCGATCTTGAGAGCGACCGCACCCAGGCCGGGGACGGCCGCGGCGATCACACCCTCCGCGCCCACCTTGGCCAGTGCCCCGGGTACGCCCCGCATCAGCCGGGTGTCGTCGGCCCCGGTCCCGCCCACCAGCTCCGGGTACGCCCGCATCGCGTCGGACACGGTCCGCTCCACCGAGCCCGGTTCGGCGGAGACCAGCCGCAGGTACGCCCGGGCCAGCCCGGTCAGCGACACGGCCAGCACCGGCGCGCCGCAGCCGTCCACCCCGACGGCCGCCACCTCCTCGCCGGTGAACTCCTCGACGGTGGCAGTCAGCCGCTGCTGCAACGGGTGCTCCGGACGCCAGTAGCCGTCCAGCGGCCAGCCGGCGGCCACGCAGGTCAGCAGCATCCCGCTGTGCTTGCCGGAGCAGTTCATCTGCACCCGGGTCGGCCCGCCGCCGGCGCGCAGCACCGCCTCCCGGGCGGCCTCACCGACGGGCAGGTCGGGCGGGCAGTGCAGGGCCGAGCCGTCCAGCCCGACCCGGGCCAGCAGCGCCTCCACCCGGGCCAGGTGGAACTCCTCGCCGGCGTGGCTGGCCGAGACCAGCGCCACGTCGGCCGGATCGGTCAGCGGCAGGCCGGCGCGCAGCATCCCGACCGCCTGCATCGGCTTGCTCGCCGAACGCGGGAAGACCGGCGAGGTGACGTCCCCCGCCCCGGCCACCGGCGCGCCACCGACGTCGAGCACCACCACCGAGCCGCGGTGCACGCCCTCCACGAAACCGGACCGGACCACCTCGGCGAGCGGCACGCCGCCCTCGTACGTCACTCCCACGGGGTGGACGGTACCGACGCCCCCGGCGGGCTCGGCAGCCGGGTGACCAGGGACGTCGGCCGTCGCCGTACAGGAGCGTCCGGCGGGGCCGGCCTTACAGGCCGAGCAGCGCGCGGGCCTCGGCGGTGGTCAGCGGCGGACGCTGGGCGAGCTGGGCGAAACCGACCGCCCGGGCGACCAGCTGCATGTTGGACTCCACCGGCTGGCCCTTGGCGTACGTGACGGTGTCCTCCATGCCGACCCGCAGGTGGCCGCCGGTCGAGAGGGAGGCCAGCAGCACCGGGAGGGTGCTGCGCCCGACGCCGGTGGCCGAGAAGGTGGTGCCCTCCGGCAGGTCGCGCAGCGCCTGGTGGGCGGCGACCAGCGCCTGCGTGGTGCCCGGCATGCCACCCGGCACGCCCATCACGAAGTCGACGTGCACGTGGCCGCCGTGCGGCAGCCCGTACCTGCCGAGCAGCCGCTGGAGGGCGGTGAGGTGGCCGAGGTCGAAGATCTCGTACTCGGGGACGATGCCGCGCTCCTGCATCCGGGTGTGCAGGTCGACGATGAACTCCCACCGGTTGAGGAAGACGTCGTCGCCGAAGTTCAGCGTGCCCATGGTGCAGGAGGCCATGTCCGGCCCGGCGTCGAGCACGGCCAGGCGGGCGGACTCCGGGTCGGTCACCGCGCCACCTGAGGAAAGCTGCACGATCAGGTCAGTGCCCTCCCGCAGCGCCGCCACGGTCTCCCGCAGCCGCCCCTGGTCCAGGGTCGGCTGCGCCTCGTCGTCGCGGATGTGGACGTGGATCACGGCGGCACCGAGCGCCTCGCACTCCTTGGCGGTCAGCAGCAACTCGTCGAGGGTCACCGGCAGCGCCGGCACCTCCGCCTTGGCCGACTCCGCGCCGGTGGGGGCAACCGTGATCAACGTCCCTGTCGTCATGCCGGCGATCCTAGACGCCCCGCTCGGGCCGAGTCGACAGCCGGACTGAACGCAGGTTCAGGACGGGTCGATCGCCGCCGCGGTCCCCCCCACCAGCAGGCGGGCGTCGTCGGGGACGTTGCGCTTGACCACGGCGAGGGCGACCTGCCCCAGCTCGTAGTGGTGCACCGCGGTGCCGACGAAGCCGACCGCCCGGCCGTCCAGGGTCACCGGGGTGCCGGCGGCCGGCGGCTGGTCGGTGGTCACCCCGTCCAGGTGCAGCAGTACGAGCCGGCGCGGCGGCTTGCCCATGTTGTGCACCCGGGCCACCGTCTCCTGCCCCCGGTAGCAGCCCTTGTCCAGGTGCACCGCCGGGGCGATCAGACCCACCTCGGCGGGGATGGTCCGGTGGTCGGTGTCCACCCCGACCCGGGTCCGTCGGGCGGCCGCCCGCACCGCCTCGTACGCCCACAGCCCGGCCACCGGCACCCCGTTGCCGCGCAGCTCGGCGACGACCTGGTCCATCGCAGCCCGGGGCACCAGCAGGTCCACGCCGAGCGGGACCCGGCGGGCCCAGCCGCCGACGGGCAGCGGCCGCACGTCGTACACGGCGGTGGGCCGGGGCGGCAGCTCGCCGGAGCGGAACTTCGGGCCCGGCACCGCGACCACGTCGGGGTCGGCCAGGCCGGTGACGCCGAGCGCCGCGACGGCGGTGGCCGCCTCCGGACCGACCAGCGAGAGCAGCGCGTGGTCGGCGGTCGCGTCGCGCGGCTCGACCCGGCTGAAGAACCGCATCTTCTCCAGGTACGCCAGCAGCCCCTCGGTGGCGCCCGGCTCGGTGTCGAGCCAGGTCGTCTCGCCGTCGTCGGCGACCATGGCGTGCTGCTCGACATGCCCGTGCGGGCTGAGCACCAGCAGCTCGGTGCCCTGCCAGGGCTTCAGCGCGGCCAGGTGCTGGCTGGTCAGCGTGTGCAGCCAGCCGATGCGCTCCTCGCCGGGCACCGCTACCACGCCCCGGTGCGACCGGTCGACCAGGCCGACGCCGGTGGCCAGGGTGCGCTGCTCGCGCATCGGGTCGCCGTAGTGCGCGGCGACGCCCCGGACCCCGGCCGCACGGTGCGCCGGCTCCGGCTGGTCGCGGCTGGACTCGTCGATCGCCTCGACGGCCACCGCTCCCGCGATGTCGATCATTTCGGTTCCCCGTCCTCGCAGTGGCCGCAGACGCCGAAGAGCGCCACGTGCCCGATGTCGACCCGGAACCCGCGCTCGGCCACGAGCTGGTCGGCGAGGGGGCGGAGCAGCTCGGGATCGATCTCGTCGATCGCCCCGCACTCGCGGCAGACCAGGTGGACGTGCTGGTGCTCACCCGCCGCGTGGTAGGTCGGCGACCCGTGTGACAGGTGGGTGTGGGTCACCAGCCCGAGCCGTTCCAGCAGCTCCAGGGTCCGGTAGATGGTGGTGATGTTGACGCCGGCGGCGACCTCCCGGACCGCCGTGTGCACCTGCTCCGGCGTGGCGTGCCCCAGGTCCAGCACGGCCTGGAGCACCAGCTGCCGCTGCGCCGTCAGCCGCAGCCCACGGGAGCGGAGCATTTCCGCGAGGGAGGATTCGGACACCGTCCGATCATAGTTCGGCCGCCGCACCGCCTCCGGACAGCGGGCGTACGCCACTAGGCTCGGCGGTCATGGAGGCATCGAGGATCGCCGTGCTCGGCCGGGGCGTCGTACCGGTCGGGGAGCCGGTGCTGCGGGGTGACGACCTCGGCGTGCTGCGCGGCGACGGCCTGTTCGAGACCATGCACCTGCGCGACGGGCGACCCTGGCTGCGTGGGGCGCACCTGGCCCGGCTGCGGGCCGGTGCCGCCGCCGTGGAGCTGCCGCTGCCGCCCGAGGCCGCCCTGGTCGAGCTGCTGGAGAGCGTGGCCGCCGGGTGGCCCGCCAAGGTGGAGGGCGCGCTGCGGCTGGTCTGCACCCGGGGCCCCGAGGGCGGCGGGCTACCGACCGTCTACGCCATTCTGGGCGAGGTCGCGCCGGCGGCGAAGCGGGCCCGACGGGACGGCGTGCGGGTGGCCACCCTCTCCCTGGGTGTGCCCGCGGCGGCCCGCCCAGAGCTGGACTGGCTCCCCGCCGGCATCAAGTCCACCTCCTACGGGGCGAGCACCGCCGCCCGGCGCTGGGCCGCCCGCAACGGCGTGGACGACGTGCTCTGGGTCTCCACTGACGGGTACGCCCTGGAGGGGCCGAGCGCGAACGTGGTCTGGCTGGCGGGCGGGACGCTCTGCACCGTCCCGGCCGCGGCGACCGGCATCCTGCCCGGCACCACCTGCGCCTGGCTCCTCGCCCACGCCGGCGAGGTAGGTCTCGCCGCCGACGAGCGGATGGTCACGCCGCGGGAACTGGACCGCGCCGACGGCGTGTGGCTCACCTCGTCCGTCCGCGGCCTGGTCGAGATCCACACCCTGAACGGCCACGACCTCCCACCCAGCGCCCACACCCGGGCCCTCCAGAACCTTCTCGCCTTCCCCCTCCCCTGACGGGAGGTGTCGGGTCAGCCGGCTACCCGGGTGAGGCGGGCGGAGAGGTGGGGGGAGAGGGCGTGGCCCATGCCGGCCATCTCCTGGGCGTACAGCAGCGCGCCCTCGACGATGCCGAAGAGGCGGGCGCCGGCGGTGACCTCCTTGGCGGTCGAGGTCCGCACGACCGCGTCGGTGGCGAACTCGATCTGGGTGCCGGTGCGCTTGCCGAGGTAGAGCTCCATGATCCCGGTCGGGCTCATCATCAGGGCCTCCAGCTCGTCGGTGGCCCGCTCGCCGCTGAGCACCGGACGCCACCAGCCGACCTCACGCCCGGCGGGCCGGACCGGCCGGCTCTGCGCGTCGAGGATCCACGCCCGCGACTCGTAGAACAGGAACGGCCGACCGTCGTGGCTGATCCGGATCTCCTGGCCGAAGTCGAAGTCCTCGATGGTGGGGAAGCCGCCCCGGCCCCGACCACGCCACACCCCGACGTACGGCAGCAGGCCGTCGAGCGCCGGGTGCAGCTTCGGGCCGACCCGCAGGTCGTGGCTCTCCTCGTACGGGTACTCCTCGACCGGCGGCGCGTTCAGCCATGGCGGCTGCAGGGGGTTCTCGTCGCTCACCGGTTCACCAACGTCCTCTCGATATGCGTACGGCAAGGTAGACCAGGCCACCGGCGAACGCGCCCAGGCCCGCGACCAGCAGGCTGACGAACCCGATCTCGGTAACCATCATGGTCATCCTATGCTGGGCGTCATGGCCCGCACTCTCGTCGTCAAGGCCACCGCCGGAGCGGACGCACCGGAGCGGTGCGCCCAGGCCTTCACGGTCGCCGCCACCGCCGCCGCAGCCGGGGTGGAGGTGTCGCTCTGGCTGACCGGCGAGTCGACCTGGTTCGCCCTCCCCGGTCGGGCGGAGCAGTTCGAGCTGCCGCACTCGGCGCCCCTGGCCGAACTGCTGCACATCATCCTCACCACCGGCCGGGTCACCGCCTGTACGCAGTGCGCCGCCCGGCGGGACATCGGCCCGGGCGACGTGCTGCCCGGCGTACGCATCGCGGGGGCGGCCGTCTTCGTCGAGGAGGTCATGGCCGAGGGGGCTCAGGCGCTGGTCTACTGACCGAACGGACGTCATGTCCGGACGGCGGGAGAGGATCAGCAGCCGGTGGAGGCGGACACCCGTACCTGCTCGCCGGCCGCGTCGGCCAGGACGACGACCGCGCCGCGCCGGTAGGCGTACACCTCGGGGGTGTCGATCACCGCGGCGCCGGCGGCCAGCGGCTTCAGCCCGGCCAGCGACACCGGCGCGGGACCGGCGGTGACCCACGCGGTCCGGGCGGCCCCGCCGCCGGGGCAGGGCGCGACGACCTGCCCCGGGGTGTCCGCCGGCCGGCCCAGCGCGCGCATCGCGTCGTCCAGGGCCGGCTCGGCGGGATACCCGGGGAGGAGCGTCACGTAGTCCACGTCGACCGGGCGGCAGCCGCTGTCGGCGGTCAGCCGGACCCGGCCGGCGGTGACCACCCGGCCCTCCACCGCGACGAACTCACCGGCGTCGGCGCGCAGGCGGGGGCCGTCGGAGGTGACCCGGACCCCGGCCCGCCAGTCCGCCGGGAGCCGACCGGCGATCCCCTCCAACAGCGCCCGCTCCCCGCCGTCGGCCACCACCACGTCCAGGTCCCGGGCCAGCGTCGCCCCGTCGTCCATCGGGGTGACCCGGCAGCCCCGGTCGAGCCGCGGGGCGCCCATCTCCCAGGCGCCGTCGCCGGTCGCCGCGACGAGCTGACCGAGCGCCCGGTCGACCACCGGACCGGCCTGGTCCAGGGGGCGCTGCTCACGCACGGTCGGCGGGTCGTGCCGCACGGACCACCAGGTGAGCGCGCCCAGCAGCACCGCCCAGAGCACGGTCGCGGCCAGCAGCCAGCGCGGCCAGCCGCGGATGGGCACCGGCTCGGGAGGACCAGTCGGCGGGGCCCACCCCGCCTGGACAGCACCGCTCACCGTCCCATCGTGTCACGCGCCCGCGGGCGGGGCCGGTCACCCCGGATGGGGTGACCGGCCCCGGGCCGATCAGAGCGTGGGTCAGGCGACCGTCACGGAGACCTCGTTGATCCCCCGCCCGGCGGTCACGGCGGTGTCGCCGTTGCCGTGCCGGGAGAGCGCCCGCAGCGTCCAGCTGCCCGGCGCGGCGAAGAAGCGGAACTGCCCGGTCGGGGAGGTGACCACCTCGGCGGTGAACTCACCGGTCGAGTCGAGCAGCCGGACGTACGCGCCCGGCACGGCCTCGCCCGCGTCGGAGCGGACCACACCGGTGATGACGGTTTCCTTCTCCAGGTCCAGGCTGGCCGGCAGCGGCGCGGCCTGGTCCGGAGCGGCGCAACCCGCGGCGGTAGGGGCGGTAGGAGCAGTCATCTCAGGCCTCCCCGCCAGAGCTGTCCGACCCGGCTCCGCCGGGAGTGTCGCCGAGCGCCACCGGCACGCCGACCAGCGAGCCGTACTCGGTCCAGGATCCGTCGTAGTTCTTCACGTTGCGGTGGCCGAGCAGTTCCTGGAGCACGAACCAGGTGTGCGAGGAGCGCTCGCCGATCCGGCAGTAGGCGATGGTCTCCCTGCTGTCGTCCAGCCCGGCGTCGGCGTAGATCGTGCGCAGCTCGTCGTCGGACTTGAAGGTGCCGTCCTCGTTGGCCGCCTTCGACCACGGCACGCTGATCGCGGTGGGGATGTGTCCGGCCCGCTGCGCCTGCTCCTGCGGCAGGTGGGCGGGGGCGAGCAGCCGGCCGGCGAACTCGTCGGGGCTGCGCACGTCGACCAGGTTCCTGGTGCCGATCGCGTCGACCACCTCGTCGCGGAAGGCGCGGATCGAGGTGTCCGGCTCCTGCGCGACGTACTCGGTCTTCGGACGGGTCACCGGGTCGGTGACCAGCGGACGGGCGTCCAGCTCCCACTTCTTGCGGCCGCCGTCGAGCAGCTTGACGTCCCGGTGGCCGTAGAGCTTGAAGTACCAGTACGCGTACGCGGCGAACCAGTTGTTGTTGCCGCCGTACAGGATCACGGCGTCGTCGTTGCCGATGCCCCGCTCGGAGAGCAGCGCCTCGAACTGGGCCTTGTTGACAAAGTCCCGGCGGACCGGGTCCTGCAGGTCGGTCTTCCAGTCCAGCTTGATCGCACCGGCGATGTGGCCGGTGTCGTACGCCGAGGTGTCCTCGTCGACCTCGACGAAGACGACGCCCGGAGCGTCGATGTTCTTCTCGGCCCACTCGGCCGAGACGAGTGCGGTGTCGCGACTCATCAGATCACTCCCTGGTGAGGTGGATGGTGAGCCAGCGCGGGGATCGAAATCGGTGATTGTCGCACCACGCGCGGGACCCAAAGAGGAACGGATCACGGGTTCGTGCGACGGCGCCGCTGCCGGGCGTGCGGTGGGAGAGCACCGGGAGGGTACGCGGACCCTGGAAGCCGGTTGGCCGCTAGGCGGCCGGAGACAGCCCCGCCGTCAGATGACGGAGCGACACAGGCAGGTGGCCACGCGGCACAGGTCGACCGCGCGCCGTTTGGTGAGGTGCGTCCCCATGAGCAGGGAGCCTATCAGCCGTCCCGGAGAGCGCCACCGACCCGACCAGCATGCGGGACGCACCCCGGGACACGGCGACGGCCCGGCCGTGGGGCCGGGCCGTCGCCACGCCGCCGGCTCAGCCGGCGGAGTTGATCGGTACGTCCGTCGCGTCGGCGGTCACCGCCAGCCCCTCCGGCTTCGGCTCGACCTTGCGGACGTTGAGCTGGAACGGCAACTTGGGCAGGGGCACGTCGATCGAGATGCTCTTGGCGTAGTTGTTCAGCAGCGTCCGGGCCAGCGGCACCGCCGGCAGCCCCTCGGCGGTCAGGTCGTTGAAGCGCAGGGCCACCTTGTTGCCCTCGGCGACGGTCACGTCGGCGGTGCCGGTGACGGTGAGCTTCTGCCCCAGGATGTCCACCGGGGCGGTGACGACGAGCTTGCCGTTCTGCTCGCCGAGCTTCAGCCCGGGGCGGTCCAGCAGGGCGGCGAGGCTGTCGTAGGTGACGGTGCCGGTGCCGTTGACCTTCTTGGCGACCACCTCGCCGTTGCCCGAGCGGAGGGTGTCCAGCGAGGCCCGCACGTCACGGGCGTCCACGTCCAGCCGGGGCAGGCTCACCGCCTTGCCCTCGACCGAACCCCGCACGTCGGTCAGCACGATGGAGATCCGCTCGTAGCGCCCGTCGAGCACCTGGGTCAGGAACGGGAAGCCGCCGACATCCACCTTGGGCGGGGCGGACCGGGCGTTCTGCTTGGCGACCTCCCGCTCCACCTGGTCGGCGATGGCACGCTCGGCCACCCCGGCCGCCACCCGGTCAGCCACGACCAGCAGCCCGACCAGGAGCAGCACCAGGACGACCAGGGTGACCAGCACCTTGCGCCCCCGCCGCCGGGGACGCTCCTCGTACGCGGGGTACGCCTCTGCCACGCCGCCTCCTTGTCCGTCGCCGTCGCGGTCCCGCGACGCCCGTTCCTACCGGCGCCACCACGCGGCGCACCGTTGGTACCCGAGGGGTGGAACGCTCAACCGTAGGTCAGAGAAACAGCACGCACATCGCGTACGCGGCCGGCGCGGCCAGCGCGAACCCGCCGAGCGGCCCCTGCATGTGCCGGGCGATCCACATGGTCGGCGGCTCCCCGGCCATCAGCCGGCCCGCCTCGGCGTACCCGACGGCGAGGTCGGCCAGCACGGCGGTGGCGGCGGTGACCAGGCCGATCAGCGCCGCGCTGGTCGGGGTGAAGCCGACCAGGTAGCTGCCGAGCACCGCGCTGGTCAGGGTGCCGATCATCGCGCCGGCGACCACGCCGGCCGCGCCGCGCGGCACCTGCGGGGCGAGCCGGGGCCAGGGCAGCACCGCGTCGGTGACCCGGGCGACGGTGAGCGCGACGCCGGTGGCGGCCAGGCAGACGGTGATCGCCTGGGTGCCGGCCGGGATCCGGCTCAGCGTGATCAGCGTGGCGAACGCGACGACCCCGACCACGATGAGCAGGGTGGTGCCGAGCGAGTCGGTGACCCGGATCCGGTCCACCCGGCGGACGAGCTGACCCAGCACGCCGAGGACGAAACCGCCCGCGGCGACGTAGCCGAGCGGCGCGAGGCCGGCGATGTCGGACTGCACCGCGGCGACGTCCGCCGCCCCGGCGACGGCGGCGCTGACGACCGCGACCAGCATCAGGGCGGGCGGGCGCATGGCCATCGTCCAGGCGAGGACGAAGAGCAGCTGCACGCCGAAGACGATGAAGGCGAAGGGCAGCCGGTGCCCGGGCCCGGCGGTCTGCGCGCCGAGCACCAGACCGACGCCGAGCAGCGCGGCGAAGCCCGCGACGGTCATCGAGAGCGGCTTGCGCACGTCGACCGGCTCGACGAACTCCTCCTCCGGCTCGGCCGGCTCGTCGTCGGGCCGGCGGGGCGCGCCGCCCTTGCGGGCCCGGCGCGGCCCGCGCTCCCGCCGCTGCTCACCGTCGTCGGCCGGACCGGTGCGCGGGCCGGGCGGAAGGCCACGGACGGGGCCGGCCGGCCCCGGGCGGGCGTCGCCGGCCCACGGGTCACGGCCGGTCTCGGGCGAGGTGGAGGAAAACACGACCTGATCGTGCCAGACCAGGCGGCTCCGGCGGAGGTCACGGTTTCAGCAACGTTAAAACCTGCGGCGCGATCATGGGCAGAAGCCGCAAAAGGGGAAAGGACGAACGGGTCCCACCTGGGCGACCAGTTACGCTCAAGCCGTTACCCGCCCGTCAGCGACGCCGGGACCCACGCCAGTTCGCAGCGCCACGCCCCGTCGGGCTGCCGCTGGTCACGCGCGGCTTCGCGCCGCCGGGACGGAGGTGATCGTGTGGAGATCCTGTTGCTGGTGACCGCGCGCGCAGGTGAACCATCGGCAGTGCTGCCGGCGCTCGACCTGCTGCCGCACTCGGTCCGCACCGCGCCCCGCGACGTCCGCACCCTGGTCGCCGCGCCGAGCCCGGACGCGGTGCTGGTGGACGCGCGTTCCGAGCTGAGCGAGGCGCGGGCGACCTGCCGGATGCTGCACGCCACCGGCCTCGGAGTGCCGCTGGTGGCGGTGGTGACCGAGGCGGGGCTGATCGCGCTGAACGCCGACTGGGGCGTGGACGACGTCATCCTGGCCAGCGCCGGTCCGGCCGAGGTGGAGGCTCGGCTGCGCCTGGCGGTCGGCCGGCTGAGCGACGCCACCGCCGGCGCCGGTGGCTCGATCCGGGCCGGCGAGCTCACCATCGACCCGGACACCTACGCGGCCAAGCTGAAGGGCCGGCCGCTCGACCTCACCTACAAGGAGTTCGAGCTGCTGAAGTTCCTGGCCCAGCACCCGGGTCGGGTCTTCACCCGGGACCAGCTGCTCCGCGAGGTCTGGGGGTACGACTACTTCGGCGGCACCCGGACGGTGGACGTGCACGTCCGACGGCTGCGGGCCAAGCTCGGCTCGGAGTACGAGTCGATGATCGGCACGGTCCGCCAGGTGGGCTACAAGTTCGTGGTCCCGCCGTCGCGCTCGCTGCCCGAGGCGGAACACGCCCCGCTGCCGGTCTGAGCGGAGCACGTCCGGCCGTCCGGCTGGGCTCGACCGCCGCGATTCCACCCGTCCGGAGTGCTGTTTCCGGTACGCCCTTTTTGCCCCTCTTGCCGGTTCTATTCTCGGTGCGAGTCGGCGGCGAAAGGGGCAACGGTGCGTGCACTGACCACGGTGGCGACGAGGGGACCGGTTCGCGGTCCACATCGGCGGTGGCACTGATGGGCGCCCGGACCACCGGCCGCACCGTCGGCGTCGTCGTCCTCGTGCTGGCCGCCCTGCTCGGCTCCGCGTACGCGCTCGGCCGGAGCCTGATCCACGACCCGCCGCGATCCAGCTCCGGCGTCACGACCAGCGCCCACGGCGCCGACTACGGCGAGCAGCCGGCCGCAACCGCCTCCCCGGCGGGATCGCCGTCGAACCGCGCCGAGGCCGGGCAGGAGGCCGACCGCCGCCGCGCGGCCGAGAACCAGGACGACGGCCCGTTCGGCAGCCGGGTGAGCACCGGCTCCCCCGAGGTGGCGCTCACCTTCGACGACGGGCCGGACCCGCAGTACACCCCGCAGGTGCTGGAGCTGCTCCGCACGTTCCACGTCCGGGCCACCTTCTGCGTGGTCGGCGAGAACGCCCAGAGCTACCCGGACCTGATCCGGGCGATCGTGGCCGACGGGCACACCCTGTGCAACCACTCCTGGCAGCACGACGTGCAACTGGGCGAACGCTCCCCCAGCACGATCCGCGCCGACCTGCTGCGGACCAACCAGGCGATCCGGGACGCGGTGCCCGACGCTCCCATCGCCTGGTACCGGCAGCCCGGCGGGGCCTGGACGAAGCCGGTGGTGTCGGTCGCCGCGGAGCTGGGGATGACCTCGCTGCACTGGGACGTCGACCCGTCGGACTGGCAGATGCCTGGCGCCGCCCGGATCACCACCCTGGTCACCCGGGACGCCGGGCCCGGCTCGATCGTGCTGATGCACGACGCCGGCGGGGACCGGCAGGGGACGGTCGACGCGCTGCGCCGGATCCTGCCCGACCTGACCAGCCGGTTCCGCCTGGCGGCACTGCCGGTCGACGGCACCACCTGAGCCCCGCCGCCGATCCGGCTACGGTAACGGGGTGAGCAGCGCGGAACCGACGACCGACCGGGTGGCCCGAGCCGACCGACTCGCCCCGGCCGAGGTGGCCG
The DNA here is from genome assembly GCF_040656135.1 of Micromonospora sp. NPDC050200. Taxonomy (NCBI): domain Bacteria; kingdom Bacillati; phylum Actinomycetota; class Actinomycetes; order Micromonosporales; family Micromonosporaceae; genus Micromonospora; species Micromonospora sp. NPDC050200. The sequence goes on along the minus strand of NZ_JBFALG010000013.1, from coordinate 92,851 downwards.
AGGCCCTGGCGCTGGCCCGCCTCGCGGGCGACGCCGACGGCGCGGACCCGTTCGACGAGCACACGCTGCTGCGGCTGCGCGACCCGGAGGCGGCCGTCGTGCACCTGACCGCCCGCGCCGCCGACGGCACCCTGACCGGGTACGCCCACCTGGACACCTCGGACCCGGCAGCCGGCGTCGGTACGGAGCTGGCGGTGCACCCGGCGTACCGGCGGCGGGGCACCGGCCGGGCGTTGGCCCGGGGCGTGCTGGCGGCGGCGTCCGGACCGCTGCGGGCCTGGGCGCACGGGGACCACCCGTCCGCCGCGGCGCTCGCGGTCGACCTGGGCTTCGCCCGCGCCCGGGTGCTCTGGCAGCTGCGCCGCCCGCTGGCCGCCGCGCTGCCCGCGCCCCGGTTGCCGGACGGCGTCGCGCTGCGCGCCTTCCGTCCCGGCGCCGACGACGAGGCCTGGCTCGCGCTGAACGCCCGCGCCTTCGCCACGCATCCCGAGCAGGGCCGGTGGTCCGAGGCCGACCTGCGGGCCCGGCTGGCCGAGCCGTGGTTCGACCCGGCCGGCTTCCTGCTCGCCGTCGAGGAGTCCGGCGACCGGCTGCTCGGCTTCCACTGGACCAAGGTGCACGAACGCCCGGGCTCGGGCCGGATCGGTGAGGTCTACGTGCTCGGGGTGGACCCGTCCGCGCACGGCGGCGGGCTGGGGCGGGCGCTGACCACCGCCGGCCTGGCCCACCTGCGGAACGCGCGGGGGCTGGACCGGGTGATGCTCTACGTCGACGAGTCGAACACGGGCGCGATGGCGCTCTACGAGCGGCTCGGTTTCGCCCGCTGGTGCGGGCACGTCAACTACCACCTGGGCTGAGCCGGCGGGCGGGCGGGCGGACGGCCGCGCACTGCCGCTCGTCGCCGTCGACGGCGACGCGGGCCGCCGGTAGGGTCGCCCCGCTCTGCCGCTCGTCGCCGTCGACGGCGACGAGGCCCGCCGGTACGGCGGCGCCCACCGGCCTGTGCGCGCCCGCGATGCCTCTCGTGAGGCCGTCCGCGCGGGTCACCGCGCGGTAACGGCGACGCATCGGCGCGATAACGCCGGGCCGGGAAAGTCGGATAAATAACGATAGCAGGACGGCAGTTCACCTATCGGACAACCGCTACTCAGGCAGCGGTCACCCCGCTGGCCGTGCTTGTTCATTCTCCGTTCACTTCTGACCGGCGAATCGTCTACCTGGCACTTCTAGCTTCGTGTCAGCCGGTCAGCGCCGGCACCCGGTCCCCCTCCGGGCGACCTGACCAAAGACGTGAAGGGAAACTCCTCAGGTGAAGCTCCAGCGGCACGGCACCATCGCCTGCCTCGCCCTTACCGCGGTGCTCGGTCTCAGTGCATGCGGCTCGGACAACAACGACGCGGCCAGCACCTCCGCCTCGGGCTCCGCCAGCGCCGCCGACTGCGCCAAGGGCACGCTGAACGCGCAGGGCTCCTCCGCCCAGAAGAACGCGATGGCCGAGTGGATCAAGGCGTACCAGCAGAAGTGCGCCGGTTCGACCATCAACTACGAGCCCTCCGGCTCGGGCGCCGGCATCCAGGCCTTCATCGCCGGCACCGCCGACTTCGCCGGCTCCGACTCGGCGCTCAAGCCGGAGGAGCAGCCGCAGGCTGACGCCAAGTGCACCCCCGGTGGCCAGGCCATCCACCTGCCGATGGTGATCGGCCCGGTGGCGGTCGCCTACAACGTCAGCGGCGTGGACAACCTCCAGCTCAAGCCGGCCACCCTGGCGAAGATCTTCGCCGGCAAGGTGACCAAGTGGGACGACGCGGCGATCAAGGCCGACAACCCGGACGCCAAGCTGCCGTCGACCACCATCCAGACGGTGCACCGCTCGGACGAGTCCGGCACCACCGACAACTTCACCAACTTCCTCTCGAAGACCGCCGAGGCGGACTGGACCTTCGGCAAGGCGAAGGCCTGGAAGGCCCCGGGCGGCACCGGCTCCAAGGGCTCGGACGGCGTGGCCAGCTCCGTCAAGGGCGCGGACGGCGCCATCGGCTACATGGAGTGGTCGTTCGCCGAGAACGCCGGCCTGAAGACCGCCAAGATCGGTAACGGCGCGGGCGAGTTCGCCGCGCTGACCGCCGAGAACGCCGGCAAGACCATCGCCGGGGCGACCGTCGAGGGCCAGGGCGACGACCTCAAGATGAAGATCGACTACAACACCAAGGCGGCCGGGGCGTACCCGATCGTCCTGGTGACCTACGAGATCGTCTGCGGCAAGGGCATCGCCGCCGACAAGCTGCCGCTGGTCAAGGGCCTGCTGGGCCACGCCGCCAGCAGCGAGGGTCAGGCCGAGCTGACCGAGCTGGGCTACGCCCCGCTGCCCGACTCGGTCCGTACCAAGGTCGAGGCCGCGGTCAAGAACCTCTCCTGACCGGCACCACCACCACCTTCTCAATTCGAAGCGAGCGAGCAGATGGGTGAAACCCCTCCGCGCTCGGCACACGCCGGCACCGGCGGGACCAGCGTGACCTCCGGTCACAACTGGCCCGCCGGTGCCTCGGCGCGTGTGGCCGAGACGTCAGTCAGCACCCGCACCCCGGGCGGGAACGGGGTGGGCGGCGGTGGATCACTGCCCCGGGCCCGGACCTTCGGCGCGGAACGCGCGTTCCGCGGGCTCACCCTGGCCGCCGGCATCGCCGTGCTGGTCGTCATCGCGGCGATCGCGATCTTCCTGATCGCCAAGGCGGTCCCGGCGCTGCGCGCGAACACCGAGAACTTCTGGACCTACGAGGGCTGGTCGCCCAACGAGGCGCAGCCGAAGTTCGGCATCGGCACGCTCGCCTTCGGCACCGTGCTCAGCTCGGCGCTGGCGCTGCTCATGGCGGTGCCGGTGGCGCTGGGCATCGCCCTCTACCTGTCGCACTACGCCCCGCGCCGGCTGGGCACCACCCTCGGCTTCCTGATCGACCTGCTGGCCGCCGTGCCCAGCGTGGTCTTCGGCCTCTGGGGGCGGGACATCTTCATCAACCCGGTGCGGGACTTCTCCGCCTGGCTCAACGAGTACTTCGGCTGGATCCCGATCTTCGGCGGCGACGGCCCGTTCGGTAAGTCGATCATGCTGGGTTCGCTGGTGCTGGCGATCATGGTGCTGCCGATCATCACCTCCCTCTCCCGCGAGGTGTTCCTGCAGACCCCGACCGCCAACGAGGAGGCCGCCCTCGCGCTGGGCGCGACCCGCTGGGAGATGCTGCGCACCGCGGTGCTGCCGTACGGCCGCCCGGGCATCATCGCCGCGGTGATGCTCGGCCTCGGCCGCGCACTCGGCGAGACCATCGCGCTGGCGATGACCCTCGGCATCACCTTCGGGATCTCGTTCAACCTGATCGAGAACGGCGGCAACACCATCGCCGCGAACATCGCCAACGCGTTCGGCGAGGCGAACGACACCGGTCGGGGCGCGCTGATCGCCTCCGGCCTGGTGCTCTTCACCATCACGCTGATCGTCAACATCACGGCGCGGGCGATCATCTACCGCCGCCGGGAGTTCACGGAGTCGGCCGCATGACCACGACACTCACCTCCCACCGCCCCCGGCCCCCGGCCCAGCCGCCCAGCCTCAAGGCGAAGCGGCTGCCCCGGTACGCCGCCCCGGCCATCGCCCTGGCCGCCGTGCTCGTCGCCGCCGGCATCGTCTACGGCGCGGGCATCGGCGGCCCGGTCCTCGTCGTGGTGGCCGGCGCGCTGCTCTACCTGGCCGGTCTCTTCGCCGCGGCGAACGCCGTCGAGGGGCGCCGGTCGGCCCGCAACCGCACCTGGAGCGCGCTGATCCACTCCGCCTTCGCGCTGGCGGTGCTGCCGCTGGCCTCGGTGGTCTGGACCCTGGTCAGCAAGGGCGCGGAACGCCTCGACGGGGACTTCTTCGGCACCTCGATGAACAACATCGGGGCCCGGGACGCTGGCGGCGGCGCGTACCACGCCATCGTCGGGACGCTGGAGCAGGTCGGGATCGCCGCCCTGATCACCGTCCCGCTCGGCGTCCTCTGCGCCATCTACGTCGTGGAGTACGGCCGGGGCCGGTTCGCCTTCGCGATCCGGTTCTTCGTCGACGTGATGACCGGCATCCCGTCGATCGTCGCCGGCCTCTTCGTGCTGGCGTTCTGGGTACTGATCGTCTCGCCGGTCTTCAACGACGGCCGGCCGGGCTTCTCCGGCTTCGCCGCCGCGCTGGCGCTCGGCGTGCTGATGCTGCCGACCGTGGTCCGCTCCACCGAGGAGATGCTGCGTCTCGTCCCGGCGCCGCTGCGCGAGGGGGCGTACGCCCTCGGCGTGCCGAAATGGAAGACCATCCTGCGGGTCGTGCTGCCGACGGCGCTGCCGGGCATCGTCACCGGCGTCATGCTCGCCGTCGCGCGGGCCGCCGGTGAGACCGCCCCGGTGCTGCTCGTCGCCGGTGGCGGCGCGGCGATCAACTTCAACCCGTTCGAGAACAACCAGTCGTCGCTGGCCCTCTTCGTCTACCAGCAGGCCGGTGACGCGTCGAAGTACGCGCCGGCACGGGCATGGACCGCGGCGCTGACCCTGGTCGCCCTCGTGCTCGTCCTGACCATCGCGGCGAAGTTGCTGGCCCGTCGCAACCGGCTCGGCCGATGAACCCCGGAGGTACCACCACCATGGCCAAGCGCATCGACGCCACCAACGTCAGCGCCTACTACGGCGCCTTCAAGGCGATCGAGAACATCAACCTGACGGTCGAGCCGAAGACGGTCACCGCCCTGATCGGGCCGTCCGGCTGCGGCAAGTCGACCTTCCTGCGCTCGATCAACCGGATGCACGAGGTGCTCCCCGGCGCCCGGGTCGAGGGCAGCCTGACCATCGACGGCCAGGACATCTACGACCGGGACGTGGACGTCACCGCGGTCCGCCGCACGATCGGCATGGTCTTCCAGCGCCCCAACCCGTTCCCCACCATGAGCATCTTCGAGAACGTGGTGGCCGGGCTGCGGCTCAACGGCGTACGGAAGAAGTCGATCCTGGACGAGGCCGCCGAGAAGGCGCTGCGCTCGGCCAATCTCTGGGACGAGGTGAAGGACCGGCTGGGCAAGCCGGGCGCCGGCCTCTCCGGCGGTCAGCAGCAGCGGCTCTGCATCGCCCGCACCATCGCGGTCGAGCCGCAGGTGGTGCTGATGGACGAGCCCTGCTCGGCGCTCGACCCGATCTCCACGCTGGCCATCGAGGACCTGATGTTCCAGCTCAAGGACAAGTTCACCATCATCATCGTCACGCACAACATGCAACAGGCCGCCCGGGTGTCGGACCGGACCGCCTTCTTCTCGATCGAGAAGACCGGCGACCCGGGCCGGCTGATCGAGTACGACAACACCCAGAAGATCTTCAGCAACCCGAGCGTGAAGAAGACCGAGGACTACATCACCGGCCGCTTCGGCTGAGCCGCTGGTTCCCGGTCCGGTGACCGCTGGGTCGGATCACCCCATCCCGGTGACCTCGACCCGGCGGTCGCTGTCGTTCGGGGTCAGGAACGCCAGCAGCCCCTCGGCCTCCCGGGCCACCGCGTCCGCGTCGGCCCGGGACAACCGGTGGTACGCCCGGACGGTCAGCGTCGCCGTCCCGCGCCGCCGGCTGGCGTCCGCGCGGCTCAGCCCAGGACGAAGCGGGGTTCGCCGTCGTCGGGGAGGTCCAGGCGCGGGGTGACCGGGGTGGCGGCGTCCCGGCCGGCGGCCACCCGCGCCACGCCGGCCAGGTCACCGGCGGTGGCCACCTCGGCCAGCGTGACCAGCGTCGGCGGCAGCATGGTCAGCTCGCCGGCCTCGGCCCGGGCCAGGGCGTCCGCCGGACGGACCCACATGGTGTGATCGGCCTCGCCGGACACGTCCCGGGTCCGCTGCCCCGCCGGCAGCAGGGCCACGAAGAAGTACGTGTCGAAGCGGCGCGGCTCGAACTCCGGGGTGATCCACCGGCTCCACGGCAGCAGCAGATCCGACCGGAGCGTCAGCCGCCGCCCGGCGAGCAGGTCGGCGAAGCCCACCCGGCGCGCCTCCAGGTCCTGCCGGGCGGCCTCCCAGTCGTCGCCGCTGACGTCGCCGACCACGATCGAGGGGTCCGGGCCGGCCAGCAGCACGCCGGCCTCCTCGAAGACCTCCCGCGCGGCGGCGCAGACCACGGCCTGAGCGGCCGCCGGGGCCACCCCCAGCCGGCCGGCCCACTGCGCCGGTTCCGGGCCGGCCCAGTCCAGGTGCGCCTGCGAGTCGGAGCGGTCCACCCCGCCACCGGGGAAGGCGTACACCCCGCCGAAGGCCATCGCGGCGACCCGGCGGATGACGTACACCTCGAAGTCGTCGCCGGCCGGGCGCAGCAGCAGCACGGTGGCCGCGACCCGCGGCACCGCGGGGGTGCCACCCTCGGCACGGAACCGGCGGGCGTGCTCGACCAGGGCGGCCGGGGCGGCGAAGCCGTGACTGTCGATCGTCATCCCGCGAGCCTAGTCCCGCCCGGCGGATCGCCCGCCGGGCCAGGGTGTCGATCTTGGTGCCGCACTCCGCCACCCTGGAGGTGATGGCACTCCTCGACAAGATCCGGGCCCAGATCGGCGTCGATTACTCCTGAGCAGCCGAATGGCCCCCGCCGAGTGGCGGGGGCCATTCGGTTCGGCCGTCAGGCGAAGAGCGGTCGGACCAGGAAGTACATCACGGCGCCGATGGCGCCGGCGGCCGGGAAGGTCAGGATCCATGCGCCGACGATGTTGCCGGCCACGCCCCACCGTACGGCGGAGAGCCGTTTGGTAGCGCCGACACCCATGATCGCGGAGGTGATCGTGTGGGTGGTCGAGATCGGGGCGCCCAGCACCAGCGCGTTGAAGTAGAGCACCGAGCTGGCCACGGCCTCGGCCGCGAAGCCCTCCGGCGGCCGGAGGTCGATGATCTTCCGACCCAGGGTCCGGATGATCCGCCAGCCACCGGCGTACGTGCCTACGGCCAGCACGGCGGCCGAGGTCCAGAACGCCCACTCCGGGATGCTCTTCGCGTTGTCCTGGTAACCACCCACGTACAGAGCGAGCACGACGATACCGATGGTCTTGGCGGCGTCCTGCATGCCGTGGCCGACCGACATCGCGGCGGCCGAAGCGGTCTGCGCCCAGCGGAAGCCCCGGTTGAGCTTGCCCGGGTTCCCCTTCCTGAAGATCCACTGCACCGCGATCATGACGATGTACCCGAGCAGGAAGCCGACCATCGGCGACAGGATCATCGGGAGCACGACGTTCTTGCCGAGACCGTTCCAGAGAACAGTGCCGGAGGCGGCGAGCGTCGAGCCGACCAGCCCCCCGATCAGTGCGTGCGACGAGGACGACGGCAGGCCGAAGTACCAGGTGATCAGGTTCCAGGCGATCGCGCCCACCACACCGGCGAAGACGATGGCCAGACTCGACGTCTGCGGCGGCAGCTTGACCAGGCCGCTGCCGACGGTCTTGGCGACGTCCTCGCCGAAGTGGGCGCCGATGAAGTTGCCGATCGCGGCCATTACCAGGGCCACTCGGGGGGTCAGCGCCCGGGTGGAGACGCTGGTCGCGATCGCGTTGGCGGCGTCGTGGAAGCCGTTGGTGTAGTCGAACACCAGGGCCACCCCGATCACCGCCAGCACGGCGATGAGTTCGGGACTCACAGGATCAGGACTCCTTGACCGCGATGGTCTCGACGGTGTTGGCGACGTGCTCGAAGGCGTCGCAGGCGGCCTCCAGCTCGTCGGCGACCTCCTTCATCTTCAGCACGGTGAGCGCGTCGTACTCGCCGGAGAAGAGCCGGACCAGCAGCATCCGGTACGCCTGGTCGCCGTCGTTCTCCAGCCGGTTGCACTCGATCCAGTAGTCCTCGAGGTCCTTCATCGACTTCAGCCGGGGCATCGCCTCGGCGGTCAGCTTGGCCTGCTGGTCGAGCACGTTCACCAGCTCGTGCAGCTCGCGCGGAAGCGCCGGCAGCTTGGTGAGGCCGTACAGGTAGAGCAGGTTGCCGACCGCCTCCAGGTGGTCCATCACGTCGTCGAGCAGCGAGCCCAGCCGGTAGATGTCCTCCCGGTCGAACGGGGTGATGAAGGTAGAGTTGATCTTCTTGTACAGCTCGTGGGTGATCTGGTCGCTGTCGTGCTCGACCTCGGTCAACCGCTCGCTGACCGACTGGACGTCGACGCCGGGCAGCGCCAGCTCGTTGAGCAGCTCGGTGCCCTTCACCAGGTTCTGCGCGGCCCTGGTGAAGAGCTCGTAGAAAGCGCCCTCGGTGGGACGGAAGGAAAACTTCACAGCACGGACCTCGTCGTGTCGGTGGAAGGGTGGCCGACGCCGCCGGGGCGCCTGCTCTGGGCATGCTAAGGACACGGCCGGAACGGGCATTCCCCGGCCCACCCCTGGCCAGACCCCATTTACCGGTCGTTCACCCGCCGTTAACCTTCATCCTTCATCCCCGGTTCGCAACCGCTCGCGCTCCCGCACCACGTCGAAACCGGCAGCCGGATACCGCAGCCGCAGATCGACGAACGTCTCCCACAGCAGATCCCCACCCCCGCCCAAGACCCCCGCACTTTCAGAGAAGGAGTGGCTTCCGGAGCCGGAATGAGCACTCTTTCGCTGAAAGTACCGGAATGGGAGGGTGGTGGGGGCGTTCAGGGGGCGGGGAGAATCCTGGTCGAACACGGGGAGGTGGCGGTGGCGGTGGACGAGGTGAGCGAGTTCGAGGCCGAGCGGGGGCGGCTGATGGCGGTGGCGTACCGGATGCTGGGCAGCCGGAGCGAGGCCGAGGACGCCGTCCAGGAGACCTGGCTGCGCTACGCCGGCGCGCTCGGCGACCCGGCCGCCCGCGCCGAGGTGCGGCACCTGGGCGGCTGGCTCACCACCACCTGCGCCCGGATCTGCCTCGACGTGCTCCGCTCCGCCCGGGTACGCCGGGAGACGTACCCGGGGCAGTGGCTGCCCGAGCCGCTGGTGACCCCGCTGGGTCCGGCCCCGGGGCCGGACGGCTTCGCCCCCGACCCGGCCGAGCGGGCCGTCCGCCGCGACCAGCTCGGCGCTGCCCTGATGGTGGTGCTGGAACGGCTCACCCCCGAGCAGCGGGTGGCCTTCGTGCTGCACGACGTCTTCGCGGTGCCGTTCGGCCAGATCGCCGAGGCGCTCGGCACCAGCCTCGAAGCGGCCCGGCAGCTCGCCTCCCGGGCCCGCCGCGCGGTCAACGCCCCGGACGCGCCCCGGCACACCGCCGACCTGGCCGAGCAGCACCGGGTGGTGTCCGCCTTCGTGGCCGCCACCGAGTCGGGCGACCTGGACGAACTGATGCGGGTGCTGGCGCCGGACGTGGTGCTGATCGGCGACGCCGGCGGGCACTTCCCGGCGACCCGCCGGCCGATCGCCGGGGCCGACAAGGTGGCCCGGTTCACCCTCGGCCTCTTCGGCCAGGCCGGCCGCTACGGTCAGCGGGTGCAGGGCCGGCCGGTGCTGGTGGACGGGTCGCTCGCGTTGCAGATGGAGACCGTGCACCACGACGGGCGTCCGCTGCGCCTGGTCGTCGCCTTCGCCGTGCACGACGGCGTGATCACCGGCATCTTCAACCAGCTCAACCCCGACAAGCTGACCAGGCTGCCGGACATCGGCGCCGGACACGGCTGGCCGCCCCGCTGGTGAGACCGGCTCAGACCACCAGGGCCAGCCACTTCCGGTACGACGTGGCGAACGGCTCGGTGCCGTCGCCCAGCGCGCCGAGCAGCCAGCACGACGCCGCCTCCGCCGCGGCCACCAGGTCGGCGGGGTAGCCGAACCGTTCCCGGTGCTCGGCGAACTCGTCCTCGTCGCGCAGCTCGACCGCCCCGGTGGCACGCCGGCGCACCACGTCCAGGTCGAGGTCGAACAGGTGCACGGTGTCGTCGCCCTCCCACCGGGCCGGGCTGGTGATGTCGCAGTAGACCTCGCTGGTCCGCGGCGGCGGGTTGAACATGCCCGTCCACCAGGCGTGGTGCGGCACCAGGAGCACGAACGGGATCTGCTCGACCGAGGGCCGGCCGTGGTAGACCGACTCGGTGCCGGCCGGTACGCCCAGCCAGACCCCGAGGTCGTCCTCGGTGAGCCGGCGGGCGGGGTAGTCGCGGTGGGCGCTGCCGTCGTACTTGCGGTAGATCACACGGACCACGTCGCTCGGCATGAGTCGCACCCTAACCGATTCCGCCCAGCGGTCGCTGCGGGGAAGTAACCGGTCACGATCGGGTATCCCACGCGGGCGGCGGCACGCCCGGTGTCGGGACCGGCGGGTACCGTCGCACGGTGACTCCGCCCCGCACCGCCACCGGTTCCGCCACCCCGTCGGCCCGAAGCGGCCGACGGCGGGGCGCCCGGCCCGGCGGCGGCGAGCTGCTGGCCGCCGCGGTCGGCGCGGTGCCCGGCGGCGCGGCCCGCCCCGGCCAGCAGCAGATGACCGAGGCGATCGAGCGCAGCATCACCTCCGGCGAGCACCTGCTGGTGCAGGCGGGCACCGGCACCGGCAAGTCGCTGGCCTACCTCGCCCCGGCGCTGACCGTGGACGGCCCGGCAGTGGTCTCCACCGCCACCCTGGCGTTGCAGTCCCAGCTGGTCGACCACGACCTGCCCCGGCTGGCCGACGCGGTGGAGCCGCTGCTCGGCCGGCGGCCCACCTTCGCGGTGCTCAAGGGCCGGCACCACTACCTCTGCCTCGCCCGGCTGGACAACTCGACCGAGGACGAACCGGAGGACACCCTCTTCGACGCCCCGGCGGCCCGGCCCGGCGGCGGCACGAAGTGGCTCGGCGAGGCCGGCCGGCTGGGCAAGCAGATCCAGCGGCTGCGCGACTGGGCCGACGAGACCGCCACCGGCGACCGCGACGAGCTGGACCCGGGCGTCGACGACCAGGCCTGGCGGCTGGTCTCCATGCCGGCGCGGGAGTGCGTCGGCGCGGCCCGCTGCCCGTTCGGCGCGGAGTGCTTCGCCGAGGCCTCCCGGGCCCGGGCCCGGGAGGCCGACGTCGTGGTCACCAACCACAGCCTGCTCGCCGTCGACATGATCGCCGGCCGGCACATCGTGCCGCCGCACAAGCTGCTGATCGTGGACGAGGCGCACGAGCTGGCCGACCGGGTCTCCTCGGCGGCCCAGGCCGAGCTGGTGCCGGAGCTGGTCGACCGGTCCGCGCGGCGGGCCCGGCCGCTGCTCCGGCCGGACGTCGCCGATCGGCTGACCGAGGCCGGCGACGCGCTCGCCGTCGGGCTGGCGGAGGCGCCGGCCGGGCGGATCACCGCCGGTCTGCCGGCCCCGCTGCGGGAGGCGTGCACGCTGCTCGACGCGGCGACCCGGGCCGCGCTCGACGCGATGGGCGACGTGAAGGCCGACGACCCGGACCCGGTACGCAAGCAGCAGGCCAAGGCGGTGCTGGACGAACTCTCCACCACCGCCCAACGGCTGCTGGAGGAGGCCGACCACGACGTGGCCTGGGTGGAGAAGCCGGAGAACGGCACCCGCCGGGCGCTGGTGGTCGCGCCGCTGTCGGTCGCCGGCACCCTCGCCACCCACCTGTACGACGAGCGCACCGTGGTCGCCACCTCGGCCACGCTGGCGCTGGGCGGCCGCTTCGACACGGTGGCCCGGGCGTTGGGGCTGGACGCTCCCCCGCCCGCCCCGCCGTCGCCGGCCGCCGCCGCGCTGGCCGCCACCGCCAGCGGCGGAAGGCGGGCCGGCACACCGGGCCCCGGGTCCGAGGCCGGCGCGACGGCCGTCGGGGTGGCGGTCGCCGCGGGCAGCCGGGCCGCGACCGGCACCGTGCCCGCCACCGAGGGGCCGGGCTGGCGGTCGCTGGACGTCGGCTCCCCGTTCGACTACGCCCGGCAGGGCATCCTCTACGTCGCCGCGCACCTGCCCCGCCCGAGCGTGTCGGGGCTGCCCGAGGCGGCGGGCGAGGAGTTGCTGGGACTCGTCGGCGCGCTCGGTGGGCGTACCCTCGGGCTCTTCTCCTCCCGGCGGGCCGCGCAGCAGGCCGCGGAGCTGCTGCGCGCGCGGACGGACCTGCCGGTGCTGCTCCAGGGTGAGGAGGCGCTGCCGCTGCTGGTCCGCCGGTTCCGGGAGGAGCGGTCGAGCTGCCTGTTCGGGGTGATGTCGCTCTGGCAGGGGGTGGACGTCCCCGGCGACGCCTGCCAGCTCGTGGTGATCGACCGGCTGCCCTTCCCACGCCCCGACGAGCCGCTGGCCGCGGCCCGAGCGGCGGCGGTGGACGCCGGCGGCGGCTCCGGTTTCGCGGCGGTCAGCGTGCCCATCGCGGCGGTCCGGCTGGCCCAGGGGGTGGGCCGGCTGATCCGGGCGACCGGCGACCGGGGCGTCGTCGCGGTGCTCGACTCGCGGCTGGAGACGGCGCGCGGCTACGGACCGTTCCTGCGCCGCTCGCTCCCCCCGTTCTGGTACACCACGCGCCCCGAGGTCGCCCGCGGCGCCCTCGAACGCCTCGCCAAGGCCTGACCCCACTCCACCCGTCCTGCCCCCGCCCCGGCCGGGAAGGCGCAACACGCCGCAGACAGCGGCACGGCAGCGGGCGACCCCACCACCGGGCCCGCCCAGCGCGGTGGCGGGGGCAGGCCCGGTGGTGGCGCGGGTAGGTGTCAGGGGGCGCGGGCGGCGACGACCACCACCGCGTCCGGCGGGGTGTCCGGGACGGTACGGGCGGCGAGGCGGCGGACGGCGGTGTTGAGCACCGCGATCAGCGGCACCGCCACCAGCGCGCCGGTGATGCCGGCCAGGACCACGCCGGCCGCGATCCCGATGATCACGGCGAGCGGGTGGATGGCCACCGCGCGGCCCATGATCAACGGCTGGAGCAGGTGCCCCTCGACCTGCTGTACGCCGATCACCACGCCGAGGATGATCAGCGCGGTCACCAGCCCGCTGTCGACCAGCGCCACCAGCACCGCCACGACGCCGGAGAGCGCGGCACCGACGATCGGGATGAAGGCGCCCAGGAAGACCAGCGCGGCCAGCGGGAAGGCGAACGGAACGTCGAAGATGACCAGGAAGATGCCGATGCCCATCGCGTCGATGAAGGCGACCAGCACGGTGGCCCGCACGTAGGCGCCGAGCGTCGCCCAGGAGGCCCGCCCGGCGTCGTCGACCTTCCAGCGGGCCGCCACCGGCAGCAGTCGGACCAGGAACCGCCAGATCTTGTTGCCGTCGCGCAGGAAGAAGAAGGTGGCGAAGAGCACCAGGATGGTGCCGGTCAGCAGCTCGGCCAGCGTGGCCGCGGTGGAGACCGCGCCGCTGGTGAACTTCTCGGTGTTGCCGTTGACCCAGCCCTGCGCCTCATCGATGTAGCGGTTGAGCTGGCCGTCGGAGAGGTGCAGCGGGCCGGTCTTGAGCCAGTCCTGGATCTGCCGTACGCCCTGCGACGACTTCTCGCTCAGCTCCGGCACGCCCTGGATGAACTCGTTCACCACCAGGGTCAGCGTGCCGACCACCGCGGCCAGGCCGCCGACCAGCACCACCGCCGTCGCCAGTGACCTGGGGAAACGCGCCCTGAGCAGCCAGCCGACGGCCGGCGCGAGCAACGCCGAGAGCAGCAGCGCGATCGCCAGCGGGATGATCACGATGCTGATCGTCCCGACGATCTTCAGCAGCGCCCAGGTGACCGCGCCGATCACGATCAGCCGCCACGACCAGGCGGCGGCGATCCGCAGCGCGTGCGGCACGTCCGCGTCGTCGCGGCTGCTGGTCGAGTTGTGCAGCGCCGCGGACGGGTCCGCACCGGCCGCCGTCGCCGATCTCGGCGCCGCCGGACCCGGGGACGTCGGCGAGGCGGTCCCGGGCTCCTCCGGCACTTCGTCAACGGCGGCGGAACGACTGGAGCGCACCGACTCCCGCCCGGACTCGTACGCGCGGCGGAGCCGGCCGCGTACCCGCTCGAAGCGGCTCAAGCGCACCTCCTCAGGAAGAAACCGGGCCGCCCAGCACGACGGTCCGGACAGGGTACGTCCGACAGCGACCACCGTAGGCCAGTTCCGCCACCCATTGGCCCCGCCCACCAGCGCTCAACCACGCCGACGACCGGCTCCGGGCACGCGGTAGCGTCTTCGCGTGACCGCCGACCAGAACGTCGACTCCGGCCTGCCGATCCGTCTGCTGCACGGCCGCGTGCTGGTGCGGGTGGAGGGCAGCGAGGGTGAGCGCCGCTCCACCGCCGGCATCGTGATCCCGGCCACCGCCGCCGTGGGCAAGCGGCTGGCCTGGGCGACGACGGTGGGGGTGGGCCCCAACGTCCGCGCGATCGTCTCCGGCGACCGGGTGCTCTTCGACCCCGACGACCGCTCCGAGGTCGAGCTGCACGGCCGGGGGTACGTCCTGCTGCGCGAGCGGGACGTGCACGCCGTCGCTGCCGAGCGGGTGGAGAGCGAGCCCACCGGCAACACCGGCCTCTACCTGTAGCGGCGCGTCCCGACCGGCCGCGCGCCGCCGTTTGTGGCGCTTCCCGGCGGGAAGCCAGGCACATCCAGCGCCCTGGGGAGGGACGATGCCGGTAGTCGTGAAGAAGCTGCTGCTCTGGGGTGGCGTCGCCTTCCTGATCTACTTCATGGCGTTCCGGCCGGACGGCGCCGCGCAGATGTGCAAGAGCATCGGGGCGGGGCTGATGGCGATGGCCCAGGGATTCGGCGACTTCCTCACCAGGCTGATGAGCTGACCGCGCCGCCGGGGACGCCGGCGCGTCGCCGGGTCAGACCTGGCCGGGCGGCCAGGGCGCGGCCGGGCGTGGGCCGTACCAGCCGGGCGGGCCGTAGCCGACCGGGTGGGCCGGGGGCGGCGGCGGGGCCAGCACCACCGGGATCGGCACCACCGGGGAGTCCGGGGCGTCCACAGCGCGCTGCGACCCGTCCGGGAACCGCAGGTGGTAGCGCTGCCCGTCCCAGACCCCGACCGGCGCCTGCGGGTCGCGCCCCACGAAGTACGACCGGTACGTGGCGATCGCCTCCAGCAGCTGCCGCTCCTCCCGGAGGGTCCGCTCCCGGTCGGCGGCCTTGCGGTCCAGCCCCCGGCGCATGCCGTCGCGCAGCAGCGCCAGCCGGGTGGCCGCGAACTGGTAGTGGCGCATCGCCCGCAGGCCGGCCTCGCCGCCGACCCGGCGGGCCCAGATTCGGGCCGCGTGCCGCCGGCCGAGGCTGCCCAGGGCCGCCACCTCGGGCGGGGTGAGCCAGCCGGCCCGGACGTAGTCGGGCAGGGTCCGCTCGGTGAGCCGCCCCTCCCAGGCGCGCAGCCAGACCGCGAAGCCGACCATGCCGAAGAAGATCGGCAGCATCAGCCCCACCATGCCGTACAGGAAGATCACCAGCTCGCCGGTGGCCTGGACCAGCGTCGGGATCAGGTTCCACGTGCCGTGCAGCATCATCGCCAGCAGCAGGCCGGCGGCCGGCGCGAGGACCCGCACCCGCCGGTCGGCCGTCCGGGCGGCGATCCCCAGCCCCACCCCGGTCATCGAGGTGAACAGCGGGTGGGCGAAGCCGAAGAACAGGATCCGGGTGATGAAGATGGCGAAGACCTGCCGGAAGCCGGTCGCCGGGCCCCACTGGTCCGCGCCCGAGGCGTAGCCGTAGCCGCCCAGGTAGAGGATGTTCTCCACCATGGCGAAACCGACCGCGGAGAGCCCGCAGTAGACCAGGCCGTCGGTGATGCCGGACCACTCCCGGCGCCGGAAGACCAGCAGCAGGATCGGGCCGAGCGCCTTGGTCAGTTCCTCGATGAACGGCGCCACCAGCACGCCGGTGAGCGCCGACGGCAGCCCCCAGTCCTTGAACAGCCTGGCGAAGGTCTCGTTGACCGTCAGCGAGGCGGCGGTGGAGACGAACGCGCCCCAGGCGAAGCAGAAGATCAGGTACTTCAGCGGCTCCGGCTCGTACCGGTCGAGCCAGAGGAAGCAGGCGACCAGCACCGGCACCGGCAGGATCGCCGCGACCACGCCGACGAGCAGCGCCTGCGGCCCGAGGCTGGAGCCGAGCACGAAGAGCATGTAGACCGCGCTGGCCGCGATCAGCAGCACCACCCCGGCCAGCGCCAGGATCCGCCGCCAGCCGAGCCGGCGCAGCGGCATCCGGGGCACGCCTCCGCCCGTCGGCGGGACGGCGGGCAGGGTCGGCGGCGGCGCGGGCGAGCCCGGCGGTGTGGCGGCCATGCGGTCAGCGTAGTCACCTCCGACCCACTGGTCCGGCCGCATCGGTGGTGGTTATGCTGCCATCAGGTCACGAGCGCCAGCGTCAAGCCCCGGCTTGCTGGCCGGCAACCCTCGTCGAGGTTCGCGGTGGGGTGCCCCGGGTGATGACCGGGCCCGGCCCGATCCGTGTGCTGGGCAAGCGCGGACCCCGTCCCGGTGTGCCCACACGCGGGGTCCTGGACCCCGGAGGCCATGCCATGACCCTCACCCTCGTACCGCCCGCCGCCCCGGCCACCACCCCGCCGGTGCCGGCCGGGCCGGACCCGCTCGGCGTGCTCGGCGTACCCGGGCAGGTGAACCTGGATTACGCGGCCAGCGCACCCTGCGCGCGGGCCGCGGCCGACGCGGTGGCCGAGCTGCTGCCCTGGTACGCCAGCGTGCACCGTGGCGCCGGGGCGCTGTCGCGGCGCTGCACCCTGGCCTACGAGCGGGCCCGGCAGACGGTCGGCGACTTCTTCGGCGCCCGCGCCGAGGACCACGTGGTGTTCACCCGCAACACCACCGACGCGCTGAACCTGCTGGCCCGGGCGCTGCCCGCCGGCACCACGGTGGTCACCTTCGCCGGGGAGCACCACGCCAACCTGCTGCCCTGGCCCCGCGGCTCGGTACGCCTGCCGGTGCCGGACAGCCCCGCCGGGGCGGTCCGCGGGCTGGACGCCGCCCTGGCCGAGCTGCGCCGGGGCGCGACCTCGGGGCCGCCGGTGCTGGTCGCGGTGACCGGGGCGAGCAACGTGACCGGCGAGCGCTGGCCGGTGGCCGAGCTGGCCTGGGTGGCCCGCCGGCACGCCGCCCGGATCGTGGTCGACGCCGCCCAGCTCGCCCCGCACGCGCCGGTGGACGTCGCCGCGCTGGACGTGGACTACCTGGCCGTCTCCGGACACAAGCTGTACGCCCCGTTCGGCGCCGGGATCCTGCTCGGCCGGGCGGACTGGCTGGACGCCGCCCCGCCGTACCTGGCCGGTGGGGGCGCCACCAGCCACGTCGGCGCGGCCACCCACGAGGTGCGCTGGGCGACCGGCCCGGCACGGCACGAGGGCGGGACGCCCAACCTGCTCGGCGCGGTGGCCCTGGCCGCCGTCTGCGCCGCGCTGGCCGGTGCGGACCGGGCGGCGCTGCACGCCCACGAGCAGCGGCTGGTGGACCGCCTGCGGGACGGGCTCGCCGCGCTGCCGGACGCCGTCGAGCTGCGCACCTTCGGGCCCGACGCGCCCCGGGTCGGCATCGTGTCGTTCGTGCTGGCCGGCCGGGACTCCGCCGAGGTGGCCGCGTACCTGGCCCGGGAGCACGACATCGGGGTGCGGGACGGGCTGTTCTGCGCGCACCCGCTGGCCCGGCGGCTGCTCGCCGAGGCGGCCGCGCGCGCCGGGCGGGACGACCTGCCGCCGACCGCGCTGCGCGCCAGTCTCGGGCTGGGCAGCACGGTGGCGGACGTGGACCGGTTGCTGGCCGCGCTCGCCGGCCTGCGCTGAGCCGGCCCCCGCCCGACCCGGGCTGGGCGGGGCGTGGGCGGCGGCTCAGCCCACGGGCGGCGCGGTGGGGGGCTGCGGGGCGGCGGCGGGCGGCGGCGGCTCCCCCGTCGGCTTCTCCTGGTCGCCGAAGGACTGCCGGACCAACCGGTTCGCCTCCTCCTGGTCAACACCGGAGGCGACCAGGATGTCGCTGGCGGTGGTACGCACCTGGGCGATCACCACGCTGCCGGAGAAGCCGACGCCCTGCGCGTAGGCCCGGCCGGCCTCGCTGACCGCCCGCAGCGCGCGTTCCCGGGCCTTCACCGGCTCCGCACCGACGGCGAACTCGTGCCGGAGCAGGCGTACCGACTCGGCGAGGTGGGCCACGGCCTCCGGCATCGGATCCGGGATCGGCTCTTCGTCCTCGATCATGGTGACCGCCCGCCGGATCAGCGTGCCGGTGTTGCGCATCGCCCGGTCGATCGGGTCGGCTGCCTCCGCGTAGTGGACCAGCTCGTTACGCCGGTGCCAGCGGGCCGGGGAGAGGGTGCTGGTCTCCTTCGCGCCCTCGATCGCCTCGGCGAACGTGCTCAGCTCCTCCTTGTTCTCCCGCAGCCGTTCCAGGGCCCGCTGGGCGCTGCCGCGGTCCCGGTTGCGCAGCGCCTCGACGGTGACGTCGAGCTGGCCGGCGAGCAGGTCGAGCGCCGGCCGGGCGGCCCGGTTGATCACCCGCAGCGGGTTGAGTGGCAGCAGGATCGCCGTCACCAGCAGCGCGATGCCGCCGCCGACGGCCGCGTCGATGAACCGGGGTATCTCCAGGTTCTTGGTGGAGGGGCTGAGCGTGACGATCAGCACCGCGGTGGCCGCCGCCTGGATGACGATGGCCACGCTGCCGCCGAAGAAGATGGTCAGCAGGATGGCCGCGGTCACCACCAGCCCGAGCTGCCATCCGCCGGTGCCGAGGAAGTAGATCAGGCCGTCGCCGAGGAACACCCCGACCGCGACCCCGACGATCAGCTCCACCGTGCGGCGCAGCCGCTGGCCGACCGAGGCGGCCAGGGTGCCGACCGCAGAGATCGGCGCGAAGACCGGCTGCGGGTTGTGCAGGAACTTGTACGAGACGACCCAGGCCAGCGCGGCGGCGAGCCCCGCCTGGACGGCGAGGCCCAGGGTCATCCGAACCCGGTGCAGCCGGTCGTGCAGGGTGGCCCGGCTGCGATGGCGCAACTCCTCCATCGCGCCGGCGATGCGGGCGGAGTCGATGTCGGAGGCACCGTCGCGCAGGCGGATCCGACGCAACAGCGGCGGTCGTCGGTCCCGGGCCACGGCCATGGCCGGGACTACCCGTACCGGCGTGGTTCATCCCCGCCCGCTCGGGCAGACTCGGCGGGGTGACGGAGCTGATCGACCGCTGGCGGTCGGCCGCGCGGGCCGCCGGCGCCCCCGACGGCCCGGCGCTCACCGGGGCCGGGGCAGAGCTGCTGGCCCGCTGGCGGGAACCGCTACGGCGGTACCACACCGTGCGGCACCTGACCGCCGTGCTGGACGTCGTCGACGCGTACGCGGAGCTGGCCGATCGGCCGGACCTGGTCCGGCTCGCCGCCTGGTGCCACGACGCGGTCTACGACCCCCGGGCGGCCGGCGACGCCAACGAACGGGACAGCGCCGCGCTGGCCGGCACGCTGTTGGCCGGGCTGCGGCTGCCGGCCGCCGCGGTGGCGGAGGTCCGCCGGCTGGTGCTGCTCACCGCGGGGCACGCCACCGCCGCCGGCGACCGCGACGGCGCGCTGCTCTGCGACGCCGACCTCGCCGTCCTGGCCGCGCCGCCCGAGGAGTACGACGCGTACGCCGCCGCGGTCCGCGCGGAGTACGCGCACGTGCCGGAGCCGGACTTCCGGGCCGGCCGCGCCCGGGTGCTGGACGCCCTGCTCGCCCTGCCGGCCCTCTACCGCCTTCCCCCGCTCGCGGCCCGCTGGACCGACCGCGCCCACGCCAACCTCACCCGCGAACTCACCACCCTCCGTTGACCCAGCCCCCACCCGGTGGCCGCACGCCCGCTCGGACGGGCCGCCCGGATGATCCACCCCGCGCTGCGGTGGGTCACGGTCTTCCCGTCGCCGGACACCGCGACCCGCCGCAAACCCGGCGGGCGGGGGCGGGGGGACGTCAGCAGGCGGGGCGGGCCAGGTGTCTGGGGCGGCGGAGGCCGGCGTCGCGGAGCAGGCGTACCACCTCGCGGCTGGGGACCACCCGGGCGCCGAGCCAGACGGCCATGGCGAAACGCTCGGCGGGGATGTCGTAGTGGTCGCGGTCGAAGCCGCGCCGGGGTGCGCCCAGCGCCTCGGCGAAGGCGTGCAGCTCGGCGGGGGAGACGTCGCTGATCAGGTGGGACCAGAGCCGCCCCCGCCACGGCCAGGCGGGCCGGTCGAGGTACAGCATGGCGGCCAATCTAGCCGCCGGTTAGCCTCTCCCGCATGGCCGGATCCCCCCTCCTCGACGACCTCCGTGCGGCGCTCGGCGACGACGCCGTCCTCACCGACCCCGATCTGCTCCGGATGCACCAGCGCGACGAGGCGGACCTCTGTCCGGCCGGTACGCCGCTGGTGGTGACCCGGCCGCGCGACACCGCGGGGGTGGTGGCGGTGGTCCGGGCCGCCGCCCGGCACGGCGTGCCGGTGGTGCCGCAGGGCGCGCGGACCGGCCTGGCCGGCGCCGCGAACGCGGTCGACGGCGCGGTGGTGCTCAGCACGGTGGCGATGGACGCGCTCCTGGAGATCGACCCGGTGAGCCGGATCGCCGTGGTGCAGCCCGGGGTGGTCAACGCGACGCTGGCGGCGGCGGTGGCGGAGCACGGGCTCTACTACCCGCCGGACCCAGGCTCCTGGGAGTCCTCCACCATCGGCGGCAACGTCTCCACCAACGCCGGCGGCATGTGCTGCGTCAAGTACGGGGTGACCACCGAGTACGTGCTCGGGCTGGAGGTCGTGCTCGCCTCCGGCGAGGTGCTGCGCACCGGCCGGCGCACCGCGAAGGGTGTCGCCGGGTACGACCTGACCCGGCTCTTCGTCGGCTCGGAGGGCACCCTCGGGGTACTCACCGAGATCACCGTGTCGCTGCGCCCGGCGCCCGAGGAGTCGCTGACCATGGTGGCGGTCTTCGGCTCGACCGCCGAGGCGGGCACGGCGGTGGCCCAGATCGCCGCCCGGGGGCTCACCCCCAGCCTGCTGGAACTACTCGACCGGACCCACCTGCGGGCGATCGAGGCGTACCGGCCGATGGGGTTGCGGACCGACGCGCAGGCGCTGCTGCTGGCCGCCGCGGACACCGGCGCCCGGGCGGCGGACGACCTGGCCCGGCTGGCCGAGGTCTGCGAGGCCGCCGGCGCCGAGGAGGTGTACGCGGCCACCGACGCGGTCGAGGCGGCGGCGCTGCTCCAGGCGCGCCGGCTGGCGCACCCGGCGATGGAGAAGTTCGCCGCGGACGCCTTCCCCGGCGGCAACGGCGGTCTGGTGATCGACGACGTGGCGGTGCCGCGCGGCTCGCTCGCGGCGCTGCTCGACGGGGTGGCCCGGATCGCCGAGGAGTGCGACGTGCCGATCGGCGTGGTCGGGCACGCCGGGGATGGCAACATGCACCCGAACATCGTGGTGGACCGGGCCGACCCGGCCAGCCTGGAGCGGGGCCGGCGGGCCTTCGACGAGATCATGCGGTTGGGCCTGGACCTCGGCGGCACCTGCACCGGCGAGCACGGCGTGGGGCTGCTCAAGCGGGACTGGCTGGCCCGGGAGATCGGGCCGGTCGGGGTCCGGGTGCACCAGGCGATCAAGGCGGCACTGGACCCGGCCGGGCTGCTCAACCCGGGCAAGGTGCTCTGAGGCCGCCGGCGGTCAGCGGGTGGGCTCGGCGGGGGTGGCCTGGGTGAGCAGCAGCAGGATCTCGTTCCCCACCGTCGGCCGCTCCTCCCCGGGGCAGTCCTGCGAGGTGATCAGGCCGGCCGAGGTGAGCAGGCTGGAGGTCAGCGCGTCGATGCAGCTGCCCCGGTACCGGCGGGCCTCGTCGGTCTCCTGCGCCAGCCGCGGGTCGGCGAGCAGGTCGTGGAGCCGCTTGACCTGCTCGGGGTCGAGCGTGCCCGTCGAGGTCACCCCGTCGCCGGCGCAGTCGTCGCACTCCCAGTGGCCGTCCGGCTCGACGTTGAGCGACCGGAGCGGGCCGTCCTGGCCGAGCTTCTGCATCAGGCTGACCCGGGCCGCGCCGGTCCCGCCACCGGCGGGCGCCGTCGCACCGGCGGCCTTGTCCTGGGTGGATTCCGCCCCGCCGAACACCGAACAGGCGGTGAGGGCGACCGTCAGCACGGCACCGGCGCAGAGCATGAGCGTGCGTGACCACTGGTTGAGAATCACGCGCCGCAACTTACCCCACCGTAGGTAGCGGCCGGTACCCGCCGACCGTACGACCATCGATGGGTGCGAGTCCGCCCCGATCGGTCAGCGGGACGAGGTGGGCAGCCCGGCGCTGTCCCCGTCGACGCCCCGGTCGGCGGCGAATCCCCGCACGTCCGGCGCGCCCAGCCGGGCCGCGTCGGCGGTCGCGTCGTCCGGCATCAGCTGGGACTCCCGCTCCGCCTCGACCCGGGCCCGGTAGTGGGCGATCTCGCGCTCGCGGGTGGCCGCGTCCCAGCCGAGCACCGCGCCCATCAGCTCCGCGGTGTGCCCGGCCGACTCCAGGCCCCGGTGGGTGGTCTCGAAGGAGATCCGGGTACGCCGGGTCAGCACGTCCTCCAGGTGCAGCGCTCCCTCGGCGCGGGCCGCGTACGTCACCTCGGCGGCCAGGTACTCCGGGGCGCCGGCCAGCGGCGAGGCGAGCAGCGGATCGGCGTCGACCAGGGCCAGCAGCTCCCGGGTCAGCGTGCCGTACCGCTCCAGCAGGTGCTCGACCACACCGACCGGCACCCCGTGCCGGCGGGCCAGGTCGGCCCGGTCCCGCCACATGGCCGCGTACCCGTCGGCGCCGAGCAGCGGCAGGTCGGCGGTGCGTGAGGCGCGGCCGCCCCCGAGCCGGCGGACCGCCCGGTCCACCACGTCGGAGGCCATCACCCGATACGTCGTGTACTTGCCGCCGGCGACCAGGAGCAGCCCCAGCATCGGCTCGAAGACGGCGTGCTCACGGGAGAGCTTGGAGGTGGAGTCGGCCTCGCCGGCGAGCAGCGGACGCAGCCCGGCGTAGACGCCCTCGATGTCCGCCGTGGACAGCGGCCGATCGAGCACCGTGTTGACCTGGTCGAGCAGGTACTGGATGTCGCGGGCGGAGGCGGCCGGGTGGGACCGGTCCAGCCGCCAGTCGGTGTCCGTGGTGCCGATGATCCAGTGCCCGCCCCAGGGGATGACAAAGAGCACGCTGGTGGCCGTCCGCAGGATCAGCCCGGTCTCGCCGGTGATCGCCGAGCGGGGGACGACCAGGTGCACGCCCTTGGAGGCCCGCACCCGGATGCCGGGGCGCAACCCGACGTCGTTGAGCATCCGCGACATGTCGTCGCTCCACACGCCGGTGGCGCCGATGACGGTGCGCGCGCGTACCTCGAACTCGGCGTCCGGGGAACCGGCGGGCGCCTCCAGGTCGCGGACCCGGACCCCGGTCACCTCGCGGGCCTGCCGGATCAGCCCGACCGCGCGGGCGCTGCTCACCACGGTCGCGCCGAGGCTGGCCGCGGTACGGGCCAGGGTCACCACCAGCCGGGCGTCGTCGACCTGGCCGTCGTAGTAGCGGATGGCGCCGGCCAGCGAGTCGGCCCGCAGGCTGGGGAAGATCCGGCGGGCGCCCTCCCGGGTCAGGTGCCGGTGCAGCGGCATCCCCCGCCCACCGCCGAAGACCCCGGCGAAGGCGTCGTAGGCCGCCACGCCGGCCCCGTAGTAGGAGCGGCGGAAGGCCCGGGCCGGCAGGTCGCGCAGGCCACGACCGGCGGGCAGCGGCACCAGGAACGGCACCGGCCGGACCAGGTGCGGGGCGAGCCGGGTGGCGAGCAGGCCGCGCTCGGTCAGCGCCTCGTGAACCAGGTGGAACTCCAACTGCTCCAGGTAGCGCAGGCCGCCGTGGATCAACTTGCTGGACCGGCTGGAGGTGCCGGCGGCGTAGTCGCGGGCCTCCACCAGGGCCACCTTGAGCCCCCGGGAGGCGGCGTCCAGCGCGGCGCCCGCACCGGTCACGCCACCGCCGATGACCAGCACGTCGAACCGTTCGGACCGGAGCCGGCGCAGGTCCGCGGCGCGGCGCTCCGGGGAGAGCTGGCCGGCGGCGGATCTGGTCACGTTGGGGTCGCGCACCCGTCCACCGTAACCGCCCGGTGTCCCGGGCAGCAGGCCCCGCCCACGCCCGGGGCCGGGAGCGGCCGGATCACCCACCGCCCGTCAACCGGACCGGCCACGCCCGGCCGGGGCAGCGAGGACCGGATCCGGGCACGCCGGGACGGTACGGACGCCGGGGAGCGGGCCGGGCGTCGTACTGTTTCCGGATGCGGGCCGAGCCACCTCTCACCGGAAGCGACGGGACCGACCGGTCCGCCAATCCCTGGGCGGTGGTGGCGGCCGTGCTGGCGGGCGGCTGGACGGTGGCGACCACCGTGCTGCTCCAGGTCGCCGGCTGGTCCGTCGACCAGGTGCGACTGGCCAGCGGGCTGAACCGGTGGCCCTGGGTCTGGCCGGCGGTCTCCCTGGCCACCGTCCTGCTGGTGGGCCTGCCGGCCCTGCTGCTGGCGCTGCTCCCCCGCTCCATCGCGGTCCGGGCCACCGGCCGGGCCTGGCTGGCCGGGGTGCTCGCGCTCGGCGCCCTCGGCGCGCTGCGGGCGCTCCCGCCCGTGCACCACGAGCTCTACCTGGCCGCGCTGGCCGCCACCGCCGCCGTGCTGGCCCTGGTCGCCGCCCGGCTGCCGGACCGCCGCCGCACCCTCGGCGGCACCCCGGAGGCGCCGGGCGGCCGCCGACCGGATCCGGTCACCCTGCTCGCGGTGGCCGCCGGGCTGGCGCTGCTGCTGCCCTGGGCCTGGATCGGCGCACTGGGCGGGCTGCTGGAGACCGTGCTCGCCGCGCTGGCCGCCGCGGCGGTGGGCGCGCTGGCCGGGGTGCTGCTCGACCGGCGGTTCTGGTCCCTCCTCGGCGACGAGCCGCCCCGACCGGCCCGGCTGGTGCTGGTCGGCGGCCTGGCCGGCGGGGTGACCCTGCTGCTGCTCGCCGCCGGCACCGGGCACTCCGGGGCCCAACTGCCCGCCCTGCTCGGCGTGCCGCCGGTCGCCTTCACGCTCGCCGCCCTGTACGCGGCGACCCGCCGGACCGGCACCCCGGTCGCCGGGCCGGTCCGGTGGCTGGTCGGGCTCGCGCTGTTCGGCCCGCTCGCCTTCGCCGACCCGGAGGAGATCTCGGTCCTCCTGGCCACCAGCCGCGACGTGCCGTTCTGGGTGGCGGCCGCCGCGGTCGCCGGGCTCGCCGTCGCGGTGCTGCTCGCCGTCGGGTACGGCGTCCTGCTCGCCCGCCGCCGCGGCGTCACGCCGAGCCGGCGGGTGGCCGCGCTGGCCGCCGGCGTGCTGCTGGTCGCGGTCGGGGTGGTCGACGTGGTTCCCGGGCAGCCCGGGCTGTACGGCGACCGGCTGCTGGTGGTGCTGCGCGAGCAGGCCGACCTCGCCGGCATCCCGGCCGGTACGCCGGGCCGGGCCGGTCGCGACGCGCGCGCCGTCGAGGTGTACCGCCGGCTGGTCGCCACCGCCGAGCGGACCCAGGGCGACCTGCGCCGCGAGCTGACCCGGCTGCGCCTGCGCCCGACCCCCTACTACCTGGTCAACGCGATCGAGACCGACGGCGGCCCGGCGGTGCGGGCCTGGCTCTCCGGCCGCCCCGAGGTGTCCCGGGTGCTGGTCAGCCAGCGGGTACGCCCGCTGCCCGCTCCCGCGCCGACCACCCACGGAAACGCGCCGGCGCCCGCCGGTCCGGCCTGGAACATCCGGATGATCGGCGCCGACCGGGTCTGGTCGGAGCTGGGAGTGACCGGTTCGGGGGTGGTGGTCGGCAGCTCGGACTCGGGCGTGGACGGCCACCACCCGGCGCTCGCCGACGGCTTCCGGGGCGGCGACGACTCCTGGTACGACCCGTGGGACCGCACCCGCACCCCGAACGACGCCAACGGGCACGGCACCCACACGGTGGGCAGCGCGGTGGGCCGGGACGGCGTCGGGGTGGCCCCGGGCGCGCGCTGGGTGGGCTGCGTCAACCTCGCCCGCAACCTCGGCAGCCCCGCGCACTACCTGGACTGCCTCCAGTTCATGCTGGCTCCCTTCCCGCCCGGCGGTGACCCGTTCACCGACGGCCGGCCGGCGCGGGCCCCGGACGTGCTGACCAACTCCTGGGGCTGCCCACCGATCGAGGGCTGCGACACCGGGGTGCTGCGGCCGGCCGCGGACGCCCTGGCCGCCGCCGGGATCCTGGTGGTGGCTGCCGCCGGCAACACCGGCCCGTACTGCGGCTCGATCGCCGACCCGCCCGCGCCGTACCCGGACGTGGTGACCGTCGGCGCGGTGGACAACAGGAGGCTGGTCACCCGGTTCTCGAGCCGTGGCCCGGCCCCCGGCGGAGCCGCCAAACCGGACCTGGTCGCCCCGGGCGCGGGCGTGCTCTCCGCGATGCCCGGCGGCGGCTACGCCACCCTGGACGGGACCTCGATGGCGACGCCGCAGGTGGCGGGCGTGGTGGCGCTGATGTGGTCGGCGAACCCGGCGCTCGTCGGCGACCTGGAGCGCACGCGGCGGATCCTGCGGGAGACGGCGAAGCCGGCTTCGACGAACTACCCCCCGCACGCTCCGCAGGGCACCTGCGGCGCGGCGGAGCGCATCGACGGCGCCGGCATCGTCGACGCGTACGGGGCGGTGCGGGCGGCCCGGGCCGGCTGAGCGGGGCCTTGCGCCGACCCGTGGTGGTTGATCTAGGGTCGGCCACCATGGAGTTCATCCTCGCCGACCTGCCCGCCGACCGGGTCCCCGCCGTCGTCGCGCTCTGCGGCCGCGCGCTCGACCTGCCCGAGGACGCCGCCGAGGCGGAGTCCGTGGTGACGGCCCTCTGGCCCCGGGCGGCGGCGGACCGGACGGTGCTGGCGCTCGGGGCGTACGCGGGGGACGAACTGGTCGGGGTGCTGATCGGGTCGGTCTCGGCGGCGGACCGGCGGCTCGGGCACGTCGACCTGGTCGCGGTCGCGCCGCAGCGGCGTCGCCGGGGTGTCGGCCGGGCCCTGGTCGCCGAGGCGGAACGGCGGCTCGCCGGCCTCGGCGCGGCCGAGCTGCTGCTGGCCGGGAACCCGCCGTACTACGCCTGGCCGGGCATCGACGTGCGGTACACCCCGGCGGTCTGCCTGGCGCTGGCGCTCGGGTACCGGCAGGACCGGACCGCGTGGAACATGACCGCCGACCTGTCGTACGACGGGTCGCCGGCGCTGCGCACGACGGAGCCGGCGGAGGCCCGGCTGGCCGGTCAGGGTGTGTCGGTACGCCGGGCGGAGTCGGCGGACCTGCCGGCGCTGGCCGCCTTCGCCCGGTCCACCTTCGGCGGCGCCTGGGACGGCGAGCTGGCCGGCTCGGTCGGCCGCGACGGCGCGGGCTGCCACCTGGCGGAGCGGGACGGGGAGATCCTGGGCTTCGCGGCCTGGGGTTCGTCCCGGCCGAGCTGGTTCGGGCCGATGGGCACCGCACCGGAGGCGGAGGGCTCGGGCATCGGTGGGGTGCTGCTGCGCCGCTGCCTGCGCGACCAGCACGAGGCCGGGATCCCGGCAGCGCAGATCGGCTGGGTGGGGCCGGTCGCTTTCTACTCGGGCAGCGCGGGCGCGCGGATCGAGCGGGTCTTCTTCCTGTACCGCCGGACGCTCTGACGACCCGCTCTGACGGGCATCACCGCACGCTCCGACGACCCCGCCGGACGCGGGACGGATCGACAATCGGGCGAATGGGATATAGACCCTGATAGTGCCATTCGCCCGCGTGGGTGATCGACGCCCCCTACCGTTTCGGTAGAGGAGGCGGCCATGACCACGGACAACGAACAGACCGACGACGCGGTGCCCCGCAGCTGGACGCCGGTCGGTGACCCGCCCATCGGAGTGCCGTTCGACCGGCGGGACTACGGCGACGCCGAGCAGCTTGTCGAGATGGCCGGGGTCGACGAGCCGGCGGTCGACGACCCGGTGACCGTGGTGGACGAGCCGGTCGCCGTCCGCCCGCCGTACGACCGGGCACAGAAGCGGCGCAACCAGCGCAGCCTGCCCTGACCGACGGAAAGGGGCGAACCGCTCGCGCGGCCCGCCCCTTTTCGGCGTTCGGAGCTGGACTCAGAAGTCCATGTCCCCGCCACCCGGACCAGCCGGGGCGGCCGGGGTCTTCTCCGGCTTGTCCGCCACGACGGCCTCGGTGGTGAGGAAGAGCGCCGCGATCGAGGCGGCGTTCTGCAGCGCCGAGCGGGTCACCTTGGCCGGGTCGATGATGCCCGCGGCCAGCAGGTCGACGTACTCACCGCTGGCGGCGTTGAGGCCGTGGCCGGCGTCCAGGTTGCGGACGCGCTCGACGACCACGCCACCCTCCATGCCGGCGTTGACGGCGATCTGCCGCAGCGGGGCGTCCAGCGCGATCTTGACGATCTGCGCGCCGGTCGCCTCGTCGCCGGTCAGGTCCAGCTTGTCGAAGGCGGTCTTGCCGGCCTGCACCAGCGCGACGCCACCACCCGGGACGATGCCCTCCTCGACGGCGGCCTTCGCGTTGCGGACGGCGTCCTCGATGCGGTGCTTGCGCTCCTTCAGCTCGACCTCGGTGGCCGCGCCGACCTTGATCACCGCAACACCGCCGGCCAGCTTGGCCAGCCGCTCCTGCAGCTTCTCGCGGTCGTAGTCGGAGTCGCTCTTGTCGATCTCGGCCCGGATCTGGTTGACCCGGCCCTGGATCTGCTCGGCGTCGCCGGCACCGTCGACGATGGTGGTCTCGTCCTTGGTCACCACGACCTTGCGGGCGCGGCCCAGCATGTCGAGGCCGACGGCGTCCAGCTTGAGGCCGACCTCCTCGCTGATGACCTGGCCACCGGTGAGGATGGCGATGTCGGCCAGCATGGCCTTGCGGCGGTCACCGAAGCCCGGCGCCTTGACGGCGACCGACTTGAAGGTGCCCCGGACCTTGTTGACGACCAGGGTCGCCAGGGCCTCGCCCTCGATGTCCTCGGCGATGATCAGCAGCGACTTGCCCGACTGCATGACCTTCTCCAGGATCGGGAGCAGGTCCTTCACCGACGCGATCTTGCTGTTGACGATCAGGAGGTAGGGGTCGTCGAAGACGGCCTCCATGCGCTCCGGGTCGGTCATGAAGTACGCGGAGATGTAGCCCTTGTCGAAGCGCATACCCTCGGTGAGCTCGAGCTCCAGGCCGAAGGTGTTGCTCTCCTCGACGGTGATGACGCCTTCCTTGCCGACCTTGTCCATCGCCTCGGCGATGATCTCGCCGACGGTGTTGTCACCGGCCGAGATGGAGGCGGTGGAGGCGATCTGCTCCTTGGTCTCCACGTCCTTGGCGAGCTTGAGCAGCTCCTCCGAGACGCTGGCCACGGCGGCCTCGATGCCCCGCTTCAGGGCCATCGGGTTGGCGCCGGCGGCCACGTTGCGCAGGCCCTCGCGGACCAGGGCCTGGGCCAGGACGGTCGCCGTCGTCGTGCCGTCACCGGCCACGTCGTCGGTCTTCTTGGCGACCTCCTTGACCAGCTCGGCGCCGATCTTCTCGTAGGGGTCCTCGAGCTCGATCTCCTTGGCGATGCTCACACCATCGTTGGTGATGGTGGGGGCACCCCACTTCTTCTCGAGCACGACGTTGCGGCCCTTGGGGCCGAGCGTCACCTTCACGGCGTCGGCGAGCTGGTTCATGCCCCGCTCGAGGCCGCGGCGCGCCTCTTCGTCGAACGCGATCATCTTGGCCATACGGCGTTGTCCTCCTGGACACTCACGGGCCACCCGGGTATTTGTGCCCCGGATGGGCCGCCTGGTGTACGCACCTTGGGACGCCGCCACCTGGCGACGACGACGTCCTTCGGCCGGGCCGGACAGCCCGCGACGACCGGCCATGTGCCGCCCCGGCGCCATCGAGACGCCCGTGCGGCCGTGGCCCTACCGCCCCGACCATTGGCACTCACGGTATGCGAGTGCCAATGACTTGTTTAGCACTCTCCCCTGCCGAGTGCAAGCGCGATCGGGCCGGTCAGCCGAGTTCCGCCGCCAGTCGCGCGACGTTCACCGGGGCCTCGTGGGCCCGCTGCTCGGCGTAGGTCACAACCAGCCCGACCAGCTGCACCAGGTAGACCGGGACGACCAGCGCGGCGGTCACCACGACCACCGCGACGGCGCCCACCGCCGAGCCCGGGGCCGCGAACGGGTCGGTGCCCAGGGGCGTCCTGCCGACGGCCTCCAGCACCGCGCCGACCAGGCTGCCGGCGATGACCGCCGCCGCGACCAGCGCGATCCGGCCCAGCACCATGCCGAGCCGGTCGTGGAAGAAGCGGAAGGAGCGGCCGATCGGGTTCTGCCGCTCGAAGAGGTAGACCGGGCCGGCCAGGGCGAGCGCGAAGGCGAGGTAGACGCCGGGCAGCACGCAGAAGGCGAAACCGACCGTGAGGATCACGCCGATCAGCAGGCTCCAGGCGTACAGGCCCGGCGCCCGGCGCAGGCCGTAGCGCAGCGCGCCGCCGAGGTCGGCCGGTTCACCGGCCGCCTGCCGGGTGAGCACCCACGTGCCGGCCGCCCAGCCCACGCTCTGCACCAGGGAGAGGAGCAGGCTGGCGACCAGCACCCAGCCCACGAGCGTGAGGAGGGCGCCCAGGTAACCCTCGGGCAGCGAGCCGTCGGCGGGCATCGACTCCAGCTGCGGCGTCGGGTCCAGCCCGAGGCTGATGATCGAGATCACCGCGGCGGGGAGGGCCTGGGTGAGCAGCATGATCGGCAGCAGCTTGCGCCAACTGCGGCGCAGCGCCCCGGCGCACCGGGCGAACCAGCCGCTGACGCCGGCGTACGGCGGGTTCACCAGCGGGTCGGCCGGGTCCCACCCACCGCCGACCGGCCAGCCGTACGGGAGGTGACCGCCGTACGGCGGGTAGCCCGGAGGGAAGCCGGCGTACGGGCCGGAGCCGGGCGGGTAACCGCCGGTGGGCGGGAACACCCAGCCCTGCGGCTGCGCGCCGGCCGGATCCCACGGCGATGGCGGGGCCGGCTGCCCCGGCGGCATGGGCTGACTGGGCACCACCGGACCGGACGCGGCCGGCTCCCCCGGCGCGGGTGAGCCCGTAGGACCGGGTTCGGGTGGACCCGACGGGAACTGGTCGGACATGGACCCTCCTCAGCGACGGCTGGATCGGCCCATGATCTTCCCTGGTGCCCGCCGGCGCCGCTGCCCCGCAGGGGGCCGGCCGGCAAGCGGGACGGGGCGCGACTCAGGCGACGACGCGTACCCGCTCGGCCTGCGGGCCCTTCTGGCCCTGGGCGATCTCGAACTCCACCCGCTGCCCGTCGTCCAGCGCCTTGTAGCCGTCCATCTCGATGGCGGAGAAGTGGACGAAGACGTCCTGGCCGCCGTCGACGGCGATGAAGCCGTAGCCCTTCTCGGCGTTGAACCACTTCACGGTGCCCTGTGCCACGGTGCACTTCCTCACTCTGCGCGGCGTTCCACGACCCCGGAGGCCGGCGGACCGGCACCGGAGGACCACCGCTTCGGCGATCGGTGAGGGCCGCTGAATCGGTGACCGAAATCGCACGCTACACGAGGAGTGACGACGGCGCACGACCCCAAATCGGGCATATTCCGGCGCTCCGCCGACCGTTCACCCATCGGCGGTGGTCGCTGCGGTATGCATGCGGACATGACAGCTACCCCGGCCCGGCCGGAAGCCCGGAGAGCCGGCGTCCGCCGGGTATGCCACGAGGACACCGCCCGGATGCGGGCGCTGCGGCTGGAGATGCTCGCGGACGCGCCGCTGGCGTTCCTGGAGACCGTGGCCCAGGCCGCCGCCCGCCCGCACGCCGACTACGCGGCCCGGATCGCCCACGTCTCCCGGGGTGACCACACCGCGCAGTTCGTCGCCGATCCCGGCGGCCGGCTGGTCGGCCACGCCGGCGGCACCGCCTCCCCGGACGAGCCCGGCCTGACCGTCGTCTACGCCGTCTACGTGACCCCGACCTGGCGGGGCAGCGGCCTGCTCGGCGAGCTGATCGACGGGGTGGCCGCCTGGTCGCGCGCGTGCGGCCGGCCGGAGCTGATGCTGGAGGTGGTGGTCGGCAACGAGCGGGCCTGTCGCGCCTACCGCCGGCTCGGCTTCACCGACACCGGGGTACGCGTACCGCACCCCACCGTCCCCGCCCTGCGCGAACTCCAGATGCGCCGCCCCGCCTGACCCCCGTAGAACCAGCACGCAAGGCAGCACCCCGGACTGCCGCCCCCGACCCTCAGAACCATCACGCAGGGCAGCACCCCGGTGAGACACACCCCCGGCCCCGGCAGCGGCGCCCGCCAGCGCACACCGCACGGGTTTCCGGGGGGGGAGCCCGCCCGCGGAAGGATCAAGCCTGACCGCCTGGAGCGGGCGGGCTCCCCCCGGAAACCCCAACCTGGACCCGAGACGAAGGCCTAGACGTGCCGACGACTCTGCACGATCCGGAACCGGTTCGCCACGTACGCGCCGTCGGTCAGCGCGGCATTCGCGGCCGGGTTGGCGCCGCTGCCGTGGAAGTCCGAGAACGCGGCCGACTGGTTCACGAAGACCCCGCCGGTCAGGTTGCAGGACAGGTGCACGCCGACGTCGACCGCGGCGGCCTCGGCCGCGTCCAGCACCGAGGGGTCGGTGGAGTAGACGGCGGCGGTCAGCGCGCCCTTCTCACCCACCGTCGTGCGCAGGATCTCCAGGCTGTGGGCGGTGGAGTCGGTGGCGATGACGAAGGAGATCGGCCCGAACCACTCGCGGCCGTAGGTCGCGGTGTCGTCGGCGGCCAGCTTCACGATGGTCGGCGTCCGCACCACCGCGCCGGGCAGCGACGGGTGCTCGACGGTACGGGACTCCAGCACCGGCTCGCCGACCTTGGTGACCTCGTCCAGCCGCTCCAGCACTCCCTCGTTGACGATGGCGCCGGTCAGCTCGACCCCGCGCGCCGGGTCGGCGGTGAGCTTGCCGATCGCACCCGCGATGCCGGCGGCCACCTCGTCGAAGCTCTTGTGCCCCTGGTCGGTCTCGATGCCGCCGGCCGGGATGAGGAAGTTCTGCGAGGTGGTGCACATCTGGCCGCTGTAGAGCGCCAGCGTGAAGCCCAGGTTGCGGCACATCCCGGCGAAGTCGTCGGTGGAGTCGACCACCACCGTGTTGAGGCCGGCCTTCTCGGTGTAGACGGCCGCCTGCCGGGCGTTCGCCTCCAGCCAGTCGCCGTACTCGGTGGAGCCGGTGAAGTCGACGATCTTGACGGCCGGGTGCAGGGCCAGGGTGGAGGCGAGCTTCTCGCCCGGCCCCTCGGGGGCGAGCAGCACCAGGTTGGGGTCGAAGCCGGCCTCGGCCAGCACCTCCCGGGCGTACTTCACCGTGATCGCCAGCGGCAGCACGGCGCGCGGGTGCGGCTTGACGACCACGGGGTTGCCGGTGGCCAGCGAGGCGAAGAGCCCCGGGTACGAGTTCCAGGTGGGGAAGGTGTTGCAGCCGATCACCAGGGCCACGCCCCGGGGCACCACGTGGAACGTCTTGGTCATCCGCAGCGGGTCGCCCTTGCCGGCCGCCTTCTCCCAGCCCGCCGTCCCCGGGTGCCGGGTCATCTCCGCGTACGCGTAGGCGACCGCCTCCAGCGCGCGGTCCAGCGCGTGCGCGCCGCCGGCCTGGAAGGCCATCACGAACGCCTGGCCGCTGGTGAACTGCACCGCGTTGGCCAGCTCGAAGATGTGCTTGTGCAGCCGGTCGAGGATCTCCAGGCAGACGCCCACCCGGGCCTGCGGGCCGGCGTCGCGCCAGGCCGGCAGCGCCACGGTGGCCGCGCCCACCAGCTGGTCGGCGGCGGCGTGCGGGTAGCGCACGTTCAGCTCCAGCCCGAACGGGCTGGCCTCGGTGGCGACGGTCGCGCCGTCGCCCGGCTGGTCGAGGGGGAACTCGCCGTCCAGGTACGCCTCGAAGGCGGCCTTCCCGTCGGCGGCGGCGGTCTCGCCGTACACCCGGGGGCTGGGTGACTCGGGATAGGCGGACCAGTATCCCCGCTCCGTGATCGCGGTCAGCGCGCGGTTGAGGGTGTCGGCGTGCCTGTCGTACAGGGGATGCGGGGTCTCCGTCATGACCGCCATCATGCCGCAGCCACCGAACGGGCAGTAGGGGCCGCTCCCAGCGGTGGCCCCGGCGTCCCGGGCGGGGCCGGAACACATGGACGGAAGCCCAGCGGGAATGCCCGGGCGGGATGGAAGGAACCCGTCGGGAGGTGGACCAGATGCCCTTTGTCCAGGTCATCGAGTACGAGTCGGACCAGCGTGACGAGGTGCGGAAACTCAACGAGCAGTGGGCACGGGAGCACCCGGACGGCGGCCCGAGCCGGTTCGTCATGGCCGAGGACCGGGAACGGCCGGGACATTTCGTCATGGTCGCCGAGTTCGACACCTACGAACAGGCGATGGCCCACAGCGGCCGACCGGAGACGGGCACGTACGCCGAGCGGATGCGGAGGCTGGCGAAGGGTGACCCCCGGTACGTCAACCTGGAGGTCGCCCAAGAGGGGACCTGATCCACGGACCAGGCGCCGGCCGCCCTGCTCCGAGGTTGTCCGATCTGCCGGGCCGGGGAGCCGTCGGAGTTCAGAGCGTCAACTGCCACTCCGTCGAGGCGTCGACCGGCCGGAAGCCGAGCTGCTCGTTGATCCGGATCATGTGCCCGTTCGCCGCCGCGTTGAAGGTGTCGACCACGCGCAGCGCCGGCTCGTGCGCCAGCGCGTGCTCCAAGTTCTCGACCTTGGTGAGCAGGCCGAGCCGGTGGCCCCGGTGGTCCGGGTCGACGATGGTGATCTGCTGCCAGGCGTGCCAGTCGGTGTTCGCGGCGAGGCTGAGCATGCTCCAGGCGACCAGCCGGCCGGAGCCCTCGTGCCGCGCCGCGACGTGGTAGCGGCGGCTGCCCCGGACGTCGAGCGCCCGCTCGGTGGCCCGGATCCGCTCCGCGTCGACCCGCTCCTGCTCCCACTCGACGTCGCCCAGGGGCGCGTCGGTCATCAGCCGGCCCTCCAGGTAGGCCACGTCGGCGACGTACTCGTCGGGGGTGACCTGCCGCCAGCTGACCGTGCGGTAGCCGGCGGCCGGGCCCCCGGCGTCGGCCAGCAGGGCGGCCCGCGCGGCCCGGTCGAGCCGGGTGGTGTCCAGCCGGCGGCGGACCGCCACCAGCGCGGGGCGCGCGCCCATCGCGGCGGCGAACGCGTCAGCGGCGCCGTCCCGCACCGGGCCGCCGGGCAGCGTCGACACCGCCGAACCGATCACCCGCTTGCGGCCCGCCTCGCGCAGCAGCCGCAGGCCGTGCTCGTGCAGCGCCCGGCCGACGCCCCGCCGCCGGTACGCCGGGTGCACCACCAGCTCGGCGGTCGCGTTCTCGGTGTTGTCCAGCTGTGGCAGTTCGAGGCGGAGCCAGCCGGCCGGCGCGCCGTCGACCCGGGCCAGTGCCCAGCGGGTGGCGATGCCCGGCATCGGATGCCGCACCAGCGCCTCGAACCGCCGCCGGCAGTACGCCGGGAGGTCCGGCCAGTCCACGTCGTCGGCCGCCGCGCCGATCCGGTACGCCCCGTCGACGGCGACCCGGTCACCCGCGTCGACGGGTGTGATGGTGATACCCATGCCGGTCAGCCTGCGGCATCGAAAAGCGAACGGGCCAGCGATTTATCCGCTGGCCCGTTCGGACGTTGGTCGGGAGGGACGTCCGCACAACGCCTCCGGCGTTGGGTCGTAAGAACTGAAAGTCTCCGGCGGAACGCCCTCCCGCACGGAGCATCTTGCGCCGTCCGGTTCCTGTCGTCAAGTCCTTGTCGGCGGGGTTTTCCACACTCACAGCGAAAATCCAGTTACCCGGCGGATCGACCCGATCCCCCGTCCGGGCGATCCGCCCCTCCCCTACCCGGCCACCACCCCACCTCGCCCGCACCGTCCGTCCGCGCCGATTCAGGGGTAACAGTCACCAGTTGATCTCCCACGGCGACCATTTCCCCTAGATCGACGGGATGGGAGGGGCGAGAGGCGGGAGGGGGCCAGGGCGGGGCGGGTCAGGCGAGCAGGCCGGCGTCGCGGGCCGCGCGCAGCGAAGGCTTGATCCGGTGGGTCGGGCCGACCTGGCCGGCGACGGCGTCGATGGTCTTCAGGCCCTCGCCGGTGTTGAACACGACCGTCTCGGCGGTCGGGTCGAGCCGGCCGGACTCGACCAGCTTGCGCAGCACCGCCACAGTCACCCCGCCGGCGGTCTCGGCGAAGACCCCGGTGGTACGGGCGAGCAGCCGGATCCCCGCTCGGATCTCCTCGTCGTCCACGTACTCCATCCAGCCGCCGGTACGGCGCACCGCCTCCAGCGCGTAGAGGCCGGCGGCCGGGTCGCCGATGTTGAGTGACTTGGCGATGCCGGTCGGCTTGACCGGGACGATGGTGTCCCGGTCGTCGTGCAGCGCGGTGGCGATCGGGTTGCAGCCGGCGGACTGGGCGCCGAAGACCTTCCAGCCGCCGGCCGGCGCCTCGACCAGCCCGATCTCGACCAGCTCGGAGAACGCCTTGTCGATCTTGGTGAGCAGCTCGCCGCTGGCCATCGGGATGACCACCTGTGCCGGGATCCGCCAGCCGAGCTGCTCGGCCACCTCGTAGCCGAGGGTCTTGGAACCCTCCGCGTAGTAGGGGCGGACGTTGACGTTGACGAACGCGGTGTCCTCGAACTCGTCGGTCTCCACCAGCTCGCCGCAGAGCCGGTTCACGTCGTCGTACGAGCCGTCGATGGCGACCAGGTCACCGCCGTAGACGGCGGTCGTGATCACCTTGCCCTGCTCCAGGTCACCGGGGATGAAGACCACCGAGGGCACGCCGGCGCGGGCGGCGTGGGCGGCCACCGAGTTGGCCAGGTTGCCGGTGGAGGCGCAGGCGAACCGGGTGAAGCCGAGCGCCCGAGCGGCGGTCAGCGCCACCGAGACCACCCGGTCCTTGAACGAGTGGGTCGGGTTGGCGCTGTCGTCCTTGACCCAGAGCGGCGCGGTGATGCCCAGCTCGGCGGCGAGGTGCGGGGCGGCGACCAGCGGGGTCAGGCCCGGGTTCAGCGTGACCCGGGTGGCCGGGTCCTGGCCGGCGGGGAGCAGGGCGGCGTACCGCCAGATGTTCTGCGGGCCGGCCTCGATCCGCTCGCGGGTGACGGCGGCCAGGGCGGCGGCGTCGTAGTCGACCTCCAGCGGCCCGAAACACTCGTAGCAGGCGTGCTGCGCGGCGAGCGGGTAGCGCGCGGAACAGGCGCGGCAGACCAGGGCGTGGGCCGGGCTGTCGGTGGTGTCGATGCCGGGGGCGGCGGGAAGCGTCGACGTCATGTCGAGAGTCCTCTCATCTTTCCCCACATCGCACCCTGCGGCGGGGACGGAATTGGCACCTGCCCGCGCTGGCTCGTCATCGAGCGTGCGGGTGGTTGCCGGGGCGTCGTCGGGCCGTATCCCTCAGCCCCTCTGGATGAGGTATGCAGTTGTGCCACCGAGTCTATGCAGACCCGCTCCGAACGCCCACCCGGCATCCCAGGGTGTGAGCCCCTGCCTTGGCGATCTCACGATCACGCCCGCCGACGGCGTGCAGGTACCGGCGGGCCGCTGCCGTCGATGACTGTCCGAGTCGCTTCGTGAGGTCGGCCAGGGTCGCGCCGGTCTGCGCGGCGAGGGTCTGCTCGGAGGCAAAGCCGCTCCAGCCAGGCAGAAGCCAAGACTTCATCTGGTGGCCGCTGCCTTGTCTCCCTCCACGAAGGCTGAACGGCCTATACCTTCCTGACGAGGAGATCCCGCCTGCGACTATCGAGCATCAATGATTCGAAGTACGTCCTTAGCGGCGAAGACGCGAGCGTAACGACGCCCCGTCCGCTCCTGCAGGATCCCCAGGTGCTCTAGCCGGCGGATGGCAGTGTTCACAGCTGGATAGGAGACGCCGTACATCTGGGATGCAGTGGTCGGGGTGATCATCGGGTAACCGATCAGATCCCCGACGATCCTGACGGCGACTCCACGAACGTTCGCCTCTCTGAGGCGTTCAAGCGCGTGCTCCCTCCAGTCCAGTAGAGCGTCGATGCGTTCAACAGCCAAGACCGCCTGTGCTCGTACTGCCTCTGAGAAGAACCTGATCCAGGGATCGAACTTGCCGGTCATGCTGGTCCGGAGGAGGTGGTCCTGATACTCCCGCCGTCGTACCTCCAGCCATGGTGAGAGATTCAGAACCGGGACCCGCAGCTCTCCTTGTGACGCGAGTTGGAGCACGCAAACCAACCGCCCGAGGCGCCCGTTTCCGTCATTGAACGGATGAAGCGTCTCAAACTGGTAGTGGCCAAGGGCCATCTTGGCGATCAGTGGAAAGTCGTCCCTGCTGGTGATCCAGTTCTCCCACGCTTCAAGGCCAGCCTGCAACTGGTCGCCTGGCGGCGGGGGGACGAAGCGGGCTTCCTTGACCCGGCCGGCGCTGAGGCCGATGAAGACTTGGATGCTCCTGACGTTGCCGGCGTCGGCTGTGTCTCCGCGGGTCCCTCGCACGAGGACCTTCTGGAGTTGGCGCAGCATGCCGATGGTGATCGGCCTTTCCTTGATCCACTCGTACGCCATCTCGGCGGCTCGGACGTAGTTCACCACCTCGGCAACCGAGGCTGATACCTCGCGGGCCTCTAGGAAGTCGGCCTCGAGTACGTCGTCCAGTGCTGCGTAGGTTCCTTCAAGCGCTGAGGTGCTGACAGCCTCACGACGGATCGCCGGCCTTGCCAGAAGCATGGGGTTTGGAAGCCTGATCGCTGCCTCATCCAGCCTTGCCACCGCAGCCGTTGCCATGGTGAGGTTTCGGAAGGTGTCCTGCTCGAGGTCAAGCCGGCCAGGCAGGGGGTTCGGCAGGAACGCCTTGTGATCGTAGGGCTCGTCGTACCGAGCATCGTGGCCGTTGATCGGCACCAGGACGCCAGCGGGAGACGCGGCGAACGCCTCGAGGTCCACGGTTTGTAAGCCATCCTCTAGAAACTTTAATTCCAGCGCTGCAATTAGAAGTCTAACCCAGCACTCGAGGTCACATCTAAAGCTTCGAGCTCGAAACTTACATTTGGAACCTGGGTTTGTAACTACGGAGCGTAAGCGTGAGCTCCCGCTGACGCACTCGTCCAGCTACATTCCGTAGCGATATCCCCACCGTCCGGCCTGCATGTCGACGATGGCGACGGCTTGAACACTTGTTGATACCCCCGCGCCCTCGAGGCCGGCACGCCGTCCCGGAGACCACACCCCCGGGCAGCCGGCCAGCCGTACGGCCGCCTGACGGCCGCTCCTGTCCGAGGGCGTCAGGAAGGGGCCCGTCCTTGCACGGTCAGCTGGTGACGTCCTTGCGGGTGAAGCGCCAGAAGGCCAGCCCCCAGAAGAGCGTCGCGTAGCTCACCGCCGAGATCGCCCCCGCACCACGTCGTCGGTCTGCAGTCGAAGGACAACCTTCGCCACTACCTCCGGGCCATCTGACGAACTACGCCGACTCCGGGGGTTCGGCAACATAGGTCCCCTTGCCCTGGTGCCCCTCCACCAGACCGCGATCTCGCAGGATGCGAAGAGCCGCCTGGGCAGTCGAGATGCTGATCTTGTACTGGTCGGCGAGCTGGGCGTAGGTGGGCAGCTTGTCTCCGGGGGCGAGCTCACCGGCACGAATCTGTGCGGTGATCGTCTCTACGACACGAACGTAGTCAGCGGTTCGGTTGGCCATCAGTGGTACTCCTCGCTCGGCACCACCATCTGACCACGGAATAACCATCACCTACAACACCGTCGTTGACTTAGGTAAGTATGAGAACTAGCCTGACGAACGCGGGACTCCTCGCTCGGCAGCCTGGCGTCTCGCGTCCCCCGGGTCTCACCCGGACAGCGCCGGGGCAGCACGCACAACGGCCCGACCCCTCTCCGGGCCGGCGGCCTGTGCTGCCCCGGCCCCACAGACGACAAGGAGGTCTGCACCGTGACGGACTCCGAGATAGCCGCCGCGAGCGCGATCTGGGCAGCCGAGCAGGTGGCCGGCGAACTGCGCGAGACGTACCTCGCGGTGGCCGCCGCCACCGTGCTGCTGGAACGGACCAGCGCGGGCTGTGCACATCCGGCGATCCGGCAGGCCCGACGCAGCGGCGAGGACGCGCTCGACCTGGCCGGCGACGCGGAACGGCAGCTCAGCGACGGGGTACGCCGGCTCCACGCCGACGCCGGCCACCAGGAGCCCGCCACCATCGGCGGCCTGATCGAGGTGCTGGACACGGCCCGGGACCAGTTGGACGCGGCAGCCGCCCGGATCGGGCAGCTCCCAGCCCGGATCACCACCGCCGGGCAGCGACTCCTCGACGCGGACCGGGCCGACCCGGCCACCGAGACGGCGGCCGGGCAGTGGCACCGCGCCGCCGAACAGCTCGACCTGATGACGGAGAGCCTGTCCGCTGCCGTCGCCGCGCTGGCGTCGTACACCGGCGGGTTGTCCGGCGCGGAACCCGCCACCACCTGAAGCCTGCTCGCGGACGCCCGTGAGAAGGAGAAGGGCCCGGGGCGGGTGCCGGGCTCCGGCCAGCACGCCACGCGCGGTCGTTCCGGTCGACCCCGCCCGCCCCGGTGCCGCCACCCGGCGAAATCGGAAAGCTGAGACAGCCGTGATCTACCGAGCCATGCAGCGTCTACTCCCGCAGCACGTCCGCGTCGCCACCTTCGGCACCCGCCGGTGGCGGGGCCTCGACCCCGACCAGGTGTACGCCTACCTGGACCGGCTCGCCGACGAACTGGAACGACTCAGCCGCGACCTGGTCACCGCCAACACCGAGGGCGAACGCATCCGGCAGGCGCTGCGCCAGTGGCAGTCCCGGCACACCGACTGCCGGCACACCACAGCGACCCCGAACAGCCGGTGGCCCCGGTGAACGAACCGCACTGGATCATTCACCTGCCGACCACGCTGACCCGGGTCGACGACGTCGCCGCCCTGGCCATGGCGCTGCGCCGCTCCCTCGGCCACGTGCTCGCCATCGACTTCGGCGAGACGACCATCTCCGAGGAGGACCGCCAGTCCGTCCGTACCCGGGTCTGGTGCGACGCCCGGCTCGACGGACCCGGCCGCTGCCGACACCCGGCCGGCCACGACGGCGGGTGCGCACCGGCCGGTGAGGCGGTCAGCTGGTGACGTCCTTGCGGGTGAAGCGCCAGAAGGCCAGCCCCCAGAAGACCGTCGCGTAGCTCACCGCCGAGATCGCGCCCCGCACCACGTCGTCGGTCTGCACCGGGGTGGAGAGCAGCCCCAGCCAGGCCGAGCTGTAGTGGGTGGGCAGGAAGTCGCGCAGCCCGCCGAGCGCGGTGATCTGGTCCAGGATGCTGGAGAGGATCCAGAGCAGCACCGCGCCGCCGACCGCACCGAGCGCGGCGTCCGTGCTCACCGACAGCAGGAACGCCAGCCCGGCCACCACCAGCAGGACGACGGCCAGGTAGCCGAGCACCGCCAGCAGCCGCAGCAGCCCCTCGCCCGGAGCCAGCTCGGCGGCGACCTGACTGCGCAGCGGCGCCCAGCCGTACCGGAGGGTGCCGGCGAGCAGGGCGGTGCCGGCGAGCAGCAGCAGGGCCAGCGCCGAGTACGCGAGCGCGACCAGCAGCTTCACCGCGAGCAGCCGGGACCGGGGCACCGGCACCGCCAGCAGGTAGCGCAAACTGCCCCAGCTCGCCTCGCTGGCCACGGTGTCCCCGCAGAACAGCGCCACCACCACGACCAGCAGGAACGACGACGAGACGAAGATCGAGAAGAGGGTGAAGTTCAGCCCACCCGAGACGGCCAGGTCGACCAGGCTGCCGAACTCGTTGTTCCGGTTCCGGTCCTCGTTGCCGGAGTTGAACTGGAACGCGATCAGGATGATCAGCGGCAGCGCCACCATGAACCCCAGCGCCAGCTGGGTACGCCGCCGCGA
The DNA here is from genome assembly GCF_040656135.1 of Micromonospora sp. NPDC050200. Taxonomy (NCBI): domain Bacteria; kingdom Bacillati; phylum Actinomycetota; class Actinomycetes; order Micromonosporales; family Micromonosporaceae; genus Micromonospora; species Micromonospora sp. NPDC050200. The sequence goes on along the minus strand of NZ_JBFALG010000013.1, from coordinate 51,001 downwards.
CGCCTGCCGGCGGAACTCGGCCGCGAACGGCAGGGTCGCCGACGGCCGGTAACCGGCGGCCGCCCCGCCCGGGCCGACCGGGCCCGGGGCACCCGGACCCGCCACGTCGATGGATGAGCCCGCCATCACCGGTCCCCGCTTCCCCGAGAGTTCTCGCCCACCAGGGCGAGGAACGCGTCCTCCAGGCGACGCCGCGGCACCACCCGGTCCACCCCGATCCCGGCCCGGACCAGCTCCGCCACCACCTCGCTGCGCGCGGTGCCATTGGTGTCCACCACCAGGCCCCCGTCGCCGTCAGGCAGCACCCGGACCCCCTCCAGGCGGTCCAGCACGACCCGCGCGGCGGCCGGGTCGGTCACGTCGAACAGCACGCTCGGCGATTCGCCGACGATGTCCTCGACCGGCCCGGAGGCGACGATCCGGCCCTTGTTGACGACCACCGCGTGGGTGCAGGTCTGCTCCACCTCGGCGAGCAGGTGACTGGAGACCAGCACCGCGCGGCCGTCGGTGGCGTACCGCTGGAGCACCCGGCGCATCTCGGCGATCTGCGGCGGGTCGAGCCCGTCGGTCGGCTCGTCCAGCACCAGCAGCTGGGGCAGGCCGAGCATGGCCTGCGCGATGGCCAGCCGCTGCTTCATGCCGTGGCTGTAGTTCTTGATCCGCCGGTGTACGGAGTCGCCCAGGCCGGCGATCTCCAGGGCCTCCTCGAAGTGGGCGTCCACCGCCGGCCGCCCGGTGGCCCGCCAGTACGCCTTCAGGTTCTCCAGCCCGGACAGGTGCGGCAGGAACCCGGGCCCCTCGACCAGCGCGCCGATCCGCGACAGCACCGGCGAGCCGGGCACCAGCCGATGCCCGAAGACGTAGATCTCGCCGGCGGTGGGCTGGGTCAGCCCCATCAGCACCCGCAGGGTGGTCGTCTTGCCCGCGCCGTTCGGCCCGAGCAGGCCGACCACCTGACCGGGGTGCACCTCGAAGTCCACGTTGGAGACGGCGACGAAGCCGTCGGCGTACTCCTTGCGGAGCTGGCGGACGGCGAGCGGGACGCCCGCGTATTCCGGGTGGACGGAGCTGTCCTGGCGGCGCTGCCGGCGGCGGACGACGGCGACGACCACGGCGAGCCCGACCGCGATGGCGGCGAGCAGCCCGACCAGCACCCATCGCCAGACGGTGGCGGTGGTGGGGATCGGCTCGGCGTCGACCGTCGGCAGGCCGACCGGGGTGCCGCCCGCGGCCACCGTGTAGACGCTCGGCTCGACCGGCGTGGTGTACGCCTGGTCGGACGTGGCGACCACGACCCGCAGCCGGTGCCCGGCCTCGATCCGGCGGACGATCGCCGGCAACGTGACGGTGACCGGCTGCGCGGCGTCGACGGTCTTCGGCAGGCCGGTCAGCCGAACCGGGGCGACCAGGCCGTCGGGGAGCGTCGCGGCGCCCTGCGGGTCGACGTCGTAGAGCTTGACGAAGAGCACCGCCTCGCCGGTCGGCGAGGCCGCCCGGAGCGAGAAGGTGGGCGACCCGGCGACGTCCACCGCGTCGTCCAGCGGGGCCGACTCGAACCGGGCGTGCTGGCCGGGAACGTCGCCGGCCACCCCGCCGAGCAGCGAGCCGAGCGCGCCGGCGAAGGGCACCGACGAGATCGCGGCCGGGTTGCCGTTCGGCGGGTTGGCGATCGGCTGCGCCGGGCCGGTGACCTCGACCTCACGCCGGGCGGTCCCGGTGACGCCGGGGTAGTCGGCGGTGCGGTAGCCGGTGGCCACGAGCCCCCGGTCGAGGGCGTCGAAGCCGGCGATCCGGGAGAAGGTGAAGTCGTCGCCGGGGGCCGCCCCCTCGCCCTTGACGTAGTGGTCGAGCCACTGCGCGGTCAGGAACTTCACCCGGTCGGAGTCGCTGGTCGGCCCAGCACCGCCGTCGTGGCCGCCGGTGAACCAGGCCACCCGCACCGGGGTGCCGGCGGCGGCGATGCCGCGCGCGTTGGCGTCCGCCTCGGTCAGCGGGAAGAGGCTGTCCGCCTCGCCCTGCACCAGCAGGGCCGGCGCCTTGATCCGGTCGAGGACGCCGGCCGGGGAGGAGCGGCGGAGCAGGTCCACCGCCGCCTGGTCGGCCCGACCGGTGGTGGCGATCCGCAGGTACGCGGCGCAGACGTCGGCGGCGAACCGGCCACAGGACGGGTCGGCGGCCGGCGCCGGCCCGCGCCCCGGACCGGTGCCCGGCCCCGCGCCCGGCCCCGGGCTGGGCGGTCCGGCGGAGGCGGGGGCGCCCTCCGGCTGCGCGGCCGAGGTGCCGGAGAGCCCGGCCGGCCCGGAGCCGGTGTTGCCGCCGCCGCCGAAGAAGATCCCGGCCCAGCCCTTCTTGAACACGCCGTCGGTGGCCGGCCGGCCGGTGCTCTCCGGGAGGAAGGCACGGGAGAGGTCGTTCCAGGTGATCATCGGGACGATCGCGTCGACCCGCCGGTCCTGGGCGGCGAGGAGCAGGGCCAGGCCGCCGCCGTACGAGCCGCCCACCACGCCCACCCGGGGGTCGCCGGCGGCGTCGGTGCGGATCTCCGGTCGCTCGGCGAGCCGGTCCAGCAGCCGCTGGGCGTCCCGGATCTCGTAGTCGGGGTGGTCCAGGTGGATCTCGCCGCCGCTGCGGCCGAAGCCCCGCGCGGTCCAGGTCAGCACGGCGTAGCCGCGGGTGACCAGGTCCTCGGCGTCGGACCGGACCGAGTCCTTCGTCCCGCCGAAGCCGTGCGCCAGCAGCACCGCCGGCACCTTGCGGTCGGCCGAGGCGTCGTCGGGCAGCCAGAGCGTGGTGTCCAGCTCGACCGGCTGGTCGCCGGCCGGTCCGGAACGGACCGTGACCAGGGCGGACTCGGTACGGAAACCGGGCCGGGCCGGTCGGGCCGCCCAGACGGCGGCGACGGCCAGCAGCACGACGACCACCGACGCGACCGCGACCCGGCGCCGGCTGGCCAGGACGCGTCGCAGCCGCGCGGCCGACAGCGGTGATCTCATGTGGCTCACGGTACGGCGCGATTCCTGAGCGTTGGCTGGGATCCTCCGTACGTCCGTCCGGTTCGTCCGATCGACGAGCAACACCGGGCCGGTGTGGCCGTCCGGCCGGGGCGACGCGGGCACCGACCAGGCGGCCCGGCTGGCCGAGCTGATCCGCCGGGACCCGTCGCTGCTCACCGGCGACGGGTGAGCATGACGGCCGGGCGGGCCGAAGGCCGCTACTGTCGGGCGGTGGCCGAACCGGACCTGACCCTCACCGCCAGCCTGCGGCCAGCCGCGCTGGACGCCCGGCGGGGCATCGTACGGCTGCACCCGGAGGTGCTGACCGCGCTCGCGCTGCGCCCCGGCGACCCGGTCCGGCTGGCCGGCCGGCGGGTGACCGCCGGCATCGTGGCGTCGGCCGAGCCGACCGCGAGCGCCGCCCTGCTCTACGCCGACGACCTGATGCTGGGCAACCTGGGGCTACGCGACGGCGGTCGGGTGACGGTCGCCCCGGCGCAGGTGGTCCCCGCCCGCCGGGTGCTGCTCAGCGGCCCGGTGTCGGTGGTCGCCGCGGTGTCGCCGGAGATGCTGCGGCTCGCCCTGCTGGGCAAGATGGTCACCCCCGGCGACGACGTCTCCCTGCTGCCGCAGGACGTGCTCCCCGACGCCTCGGTACGCAGCCTGGTCGAGGCCGCACGGCGCAGCCTCGCCAACACCGTCGGGTACGCCTGGACGAGCACCCTGCTCTCCGTCGTCGACGCCGAGCCGGGCGCGGGCGCGCTGGTCACCATGGACACCGTGGTCGGCTGGGAGCACGGCGCGGCCACCCACGGCTCCCCGGGGCCGGCCCGCCCCACGACGGCCCGGCTCGCGCCCGGCTCGGGGCCGGGCGGCCACCCCGCACCCACCGCCTCCGCCGGACCCGGCGAAAGCGGACCGGCCGACAGCGGGAGGGTCGCCGCGGACGAGGCGCCGCACGTGGACGAGCTGCCCGGGCTGCGGACCCAGGCCGAGGAGCTGACCGAGCTGCTCGACCTCGGCTTCCACCACCGCGAGGTGCTGGGCCGGCTCGGCACCACCGTCTCGCTCGGCGTGCTGCTCAGCGGGCCCGCCGGCTCGGGCAAGTCGGCGCTGGTCCGGGCGGTCGCGGCCGCTGTCGGCGCGCGGGTGCGCCCGCTCTGGGCACCCGAGTTGGCCGCGCTGAGCAACGACGCGGCGGCCCGCCGGCTCCGCGAGGCCGCCACCGACGTACGCGCCGGCGGACCGGCCGTGCTGCTGGTCACCGACGTGGAGGCGCTGGCCCCGGCCGAGGAACCGGGCCCGCTGGCCACCGTGTTCCGGCAGGTGCTCGCCGAGACCGTCCGCGCAGGGGCGGCGGTGGTCTGCACCACCTCCCGTCCCGAGGCGGTCGACCCGGCGCTGCGCGCCCCGGACCTGCTCTCCCTGCGGATCACCGTGCCGCTGCCCGACCCGGCGCTGCGCCGGGAGCAGCTCACCGTACTGACCCGGCAGGTGCCACTGGCCGAGGACGTGCGACTGGACGAGGTGGCCGGCCGTACCCCCGGCTTCGTCGCCGCCGACCTGGCCGCGCTGGTCCGTGAGGCCGGGGTGCGCGCGGCCCTGCGGCAGAAGGCCGCCGAGCGGCCGACGGTGGCGATGGCCGACTTCACAGCGGCGCTGGAGGTGGTCCGGCCGACCACGATGGCCGCGTCCACCCTGGAGCTGGCCTCGGTGACCCTGGACGACGTCGGCGACCTGGTCGAGGTGAAGCAGACCCTCACCGAGTCGGTGCTCTGGCCGCTGACCTACCCGGACACCTTCGCCCGGCTGGGCGTGCAGCCGCCCCGGGGCGTGCTGCTCTACGGCCCACCCGGGTGCGGCAAGACATACCTGGTGACCGCGCTGGCCGGTTCGGGCCGGGCGAACGTCCTGTCGGTCAAGGGTGCGGAGCTGCTCTCCAAGTGGGTCGGGGAGAGCGAACGCGCGGTCCGCGAGCTGTTCCGCCGGGCCCGCGAGGCCGCGCCCACGCTGATCTTCCTCGACGAGGTGGACGCGCTGGCCCCGGTGCGCGGTCAGGCCAGCGACGGGGGTACGACCGACCGGGTGGTCGCCGCGCTGCTCACCGAGCTGGACGGGGTGGAGGCGCTGCGCAACGTGGTGGTGGTCGCCGCGACCAACCGGCCGGACCTGGTCGACCCGGCGCTGCTGCGCCCCGGCCGGCTGGAACGGCTGGTCTACGTGCCGCCGCCGGACGGCCCCGCCCGGACGGAGATCCTGCGCGCCGCCGCCCGGACCGTGCCGCTCGCGCCGGACGTGGACCTCGCCGCGCTCGGCGGGGAGCTGGACGGCTTCTCGGCCGCGGACTGCGCGGCGCTGGTCCGGGAGGCGGCGCTGGCCGCGATGCGCGAGTCGCTGACCGCGTCCACGGTCACCGCCGCGCACGTGGCGACCGCCCGGCGGCGGGTCCGCCCGTCGCTGGACCCGGCGCAGGTGACCTGGCTGGCCGCGTACGCGGAGAAGCAGGCGGCCCGCTGACCGCGGCGTCCCGGCGCCCCGGCGCCCCGGCGTTTCGGCGCCCCGGCGCCCCGGCGCCCCGGCGCATGTTCCCCGGGAGCGTGATACCGCAGAGGTATCAATATGACTCTGAGGTATCGCGCTCGCGATGGCTCACGCCGCCGCTCCGCTCAGTCGGTGGGCAGCAGCGGGCCCAGGGGGCCGAGTCTCCACCACGTCGGCGGAATGCCGCCGCCCCTGCCGCCACGCTCCAGCGCGCTGCCGGGCTGTTCGCCCCCGCTGGTCGTCGCGATGGTCATCCCTCGTCACGCTCCTCCCGCCGACGACGGACCACGGGCCGTCGGGGCGCCTCCGGGGCGCGGCGGGGGCGGCTCCTCCCCCGGTTCCTCCTCGGCGTACCCCTCGTCGTAGTCCTCGCCCTCGTCGTACGCGGCGTACTCGTCCTCCGCGTGCCGGCGGCGCACCGGCGGGCGACGGCGGACGCGCTCGGCGGCCCGGCCCCGCTGCTCCTGCTCCTCGCGGAGCGCGGTCTCGTGGTCCTTGACCACCTGGGAGTCCTCGATCTCGCCGCGCCAGCCCTCGACGGAGTCGGGGTCGAGCACGGTGCTGGTCATCACGTGCCGGACGAAGTGCTTCAGTTCCAGCCGGACCCGCCGGCCCTGGGCCCGCCAGAGGTTGCCGGTGTGCTCGAAGAGCCCCTGCGGGTGGTACTCCAGAACGACCAGGATGCGGGTCAGGTCGGGAGTCAGCTCGTGGAAGCTGACGGTGCCGTCCACCGATCCCTTCCCGCCCCTGGACCGCCAGTGGATGAGCCGGTCCGGGACCTGCCGGACGATGGTCGACTCCCAGGTCCGGTGCGACCAGAAGACCTGCGCCTTCCAGGTCATCTTCTCGTCGGAGTCGTTCCCCGCCCGCTCGACCTTCTTCATGAAGCTCGGGAAGCCGCCGAACTGGGTCCACTGGTTGTAGGCGACCCGGACCGGCACGCCGACCTCGATCGTCTCGACGACGTTGGTGACCTTGAGCTTCCTGCCGCCCTTGCGGCCCTTGCCGCCGCCACCACCGAACGCCGACATCACCTTCTCCCTACCGCCGGCCAGGCCGGCATGGAACATGGCCTTCACCGGGGAGTGGCCCTCGGCGAGCTTCTGCGCGCCGGTGGCGGCGGCGACCAGGCCGGGGCCGCCACCGGACCGGGCGTACTCGCTGAGCCGTCCGGTGACGCCGGTGATCCGCTCGCTGACCACCGCGACGGCCCGCTCGCCGATCGCGGACGCCAGGTCCCGGAGGTCGGCGCCGAGCTGCTCCTTCGCCCGACCGGCCAGGGCGCCGGGGCCGTTCGCCGCCATGGTCACCACCCCCGCGTCGACGCCGCCGGGTCCGCGCCCCGGTCGTGGCCGTCCGGTTCCGGCTGGTCGCCCAGTTCCTCCTCCTCGTCGGGCGCGGACCGCTGGCCGTCGCCACCACCACCCCCGCCGGACCTGCGGCGCAGGGCGTCCGCGCCACCGCGCAGCTTGCCGCTGATGGCGTCGATGCCGCTGCCGGCGGCGGCGGTCGCGGCGGCCCTGCCGGCCGAGGCGAGCGGACCGCGCAGCTTGGCGAGGTTCGCCAGCTGGGGGGACGAGCTCAGCAGGTCACCGCCGCGCTCGAGCAGCTGGCCGGGATCGCGGCTGGCCCGCCCGACGGCGACGGCGGCGGCCAGGGTCAGAGCCGTACGCAGTTTCCTCCGCCTGCCGAGGACGTATCCGAGGACGACCGCGAGACCGACCCGCATTCCGCTCTTCATCGGTTCTCCTTCACTCCCCGGTGGGTCGGAGACCCGATCCACCGAAGGCCGGAAACCAGCAACCGGGGAAATGCGCACGGCAGGCCCGCGATCGGGACGTCCCGTATCGGCGGACCCGGCCGGCAGTACCCGCAGGCCCATCCGCAAAACATTTCCACGCAGCTTCCAGGGCGATTACCGACGTCCGGGAAGGGTGTCGCAGATCGACCGATCAAGCCGCAAATCGGGCAAGCGAAGCGCCTTGAACAGCAAGGACGCGGAAAGGATCAAACCTCGCGAAGAATTGTCACAATGCCGGCGGAATGGCGTCGAGGCAGATTCTGGCGTGCACCTCGTCGCCATTTTCCAGCAATTTGGCGCCACATTTCTTCAACACCTGGACGGCCCCGATGTTGTCGCGGGTGGTGTCCGCGACGACGGCACGCATGCCGGCCGCCGCGGCCTCGTTGAGCAACTCCCGCAGGGCGCCGACGCCGAGGCCCTGACCCCGGGCCGAGCGCCCGAGCCACATCCCGGTCTCCACCACCCCGGGCTCCTCGCAGCGCCTCATCCGCACCATGCCGACCACCTCGCCGCCGCCGACGATGGCGTACATGCGGGTGCGGGTGGGGCCGTCCAGGCCGGCGAAGCTGGCCCGGTGGAACTCCCGGAACGCCTCCCGACGGGCCGCCGACCAGCCGGCCGGCGCCTCGACCGGGGGCATCACGTCACCCGGTTCCGCCTCGGCCACCGCTACGGAGAGCAACGGCTCCAGATTCTGCTCGTTCACCTGCTCCAGTCGTACCGCACCCGTCACAGTGCCGCAGTCTGCCGGGACCGCCGCCGGTCGTCCACCCTTTTGGGCCGCGATTGGCTCTCCGGCGGGAGGGACCGGCCGGTCGTCCCATCGGGGTGTTCTGCGTCACGCTCCGCTGTCAACGGCGCGACGGCCGGGTCCGCGCCGGGCCGAGCGGCGACCGGTCACGTCCGTGGCGGGAACTCACAGAACACCGCCGAGGCGTCGTCGGCGCGCTTGTGCCGGCGCAGCCGCTCCGGATGGTCGCGTTCGGCGGCGCGTACCCGCTCGATCAGCGCGCCCGGCCCGTGCGCGGTCACCACGTCGAGCAGCCCGGCCCAGTCGAGGAGGTCGAACTCCTCGACGATGCTGGACGCGCCGTCGGAGAGCAGCACCGCCCGGCGTACCGCGTCCGGTCCGCACAGCGGCAGCGTGCCGGTGACCGCGTGGTACGCGGCGTCCGGGTCCGCCGCGGCCACCCAGTAGCCGTGGGTGCGGTTCATCCGCTCCCGCTGCACCTGCACCGCCTGCCGGAACCGGGTCTCCGGGTCGACCTCCCCGGCCGGCAGTCCCGCCACGATCCGGCGCAGATCGGCCATCGCGGTGTCCAGCCGGTCGTCGGAGACCACCTCGACCCGGCCGCCGACGTCGAGGACCAGCGGACTGTCGCAGAGCACCAGGTGGTCGACCTCGTCGGCACCCTCCCGCAGCAGGCAGACGGTCGCCGACGGGGTGCCGGGATGGTCCAGGTCGCAGGCGTCGCCGTGGTCGGCGCGGACCGCCAGCAGCGCGGCGGCGAGGCTGCTCACCAGGGTCGCCGCCGGCCGGGCGGCGACGGCCAGCCCGATCCGGGCGGCCAGGTGGCGGACGAACCACGCCGGTCCGTGCACGCACCCGGTGTCGAACCCGTCCGGCACGGTGGCCCCGTCGAGCACGCCCACCAGCGGGCCGAACCGGAAGACGACGTCCTCGTTCTCCAGGCGGCCCGGCGCGGCCACCGAGGCGGACCGGACCCGCATCGCGTACGCCTCGCCGACGGTCCGCACGGTGTGCCCCGCCGGGTGTCGCGCCTCCGGTCCCGCCATCAGCCCCGCTCCCCTCGCCGTCGTCCCAGGCCCGGCTACCCGGCCCGGCCGGTGCCATGCCCGTTCCCCCGGGCTGCGGGGGCCGGATGAACCTTACGGCAGGTCGCGGTCACCCACGGTAGCGTTGATCAGCGCCGACGGTTGCGGGCCCGCGAGGAGCGCAGCCGGCGCAGCCGCCCGATCAGCACCGGCTCGGCGGCCAGCGCGGCGGGCCGGTCCAGCAGGGCGTTGAGCAGCTGGTAGTAGCGGGTGGCGGAGAGGCCGAAGGTGTCCCGGATGGCCTGCTCCTTGGCCCCGGCGTGCTTCCACCACTGCTGCTCGAAGGCGAGGATCCGCTGTTCGCGCTCGGTCAGGGTGTCCGCCGTGGCCGGGTCGGCCGGCGCGCGCTGCGCGGGCACCGGTTCGCCCGACGTACCCACGGGCGGCCCATCGGGCTCCGTCACGTCGGCGGGGACGGTCGCGGCGTCGACGGGCTCCGGGGCGTCCTCCACCGGCGGAGCGCCGCGCGGCGGAGGGACGACGGCGCCGGGCCGCTCGTCGGTGCTGGCCCGCCCGGGCGGCTCCGGCCGGTCGGTGGCGGCCGCGGACGCGTCGGCGGGCATGGTCGCTCCTCACTCAGCACGGCCGGCAACGGCTACGCCGACCGGGGGACCTCAGCGTAGCCAGGGCCGCTGCCCGACGCACCCGACGCCGCCGGGCCCCGCGCGGTGGCGCGGGACCCGGCCGGCGGTCAGGAGATGTCGCGCCGCCGCATCGTCCAGAAGGCCGCCCCGAGCATCAGGACCAACCCGACGACCAGCAGGGTCGACGAGTGCTGCCAGGTGATGTCGAGGGTCTCCGGCTTGCACTCCCCGAAGTACGAGGCGTTGTTGCAGGACTGCCAGTTCTCCAGGGTCACCTTCTTCTGCATCCAGGCCAACGCGTAGGTGGGCAGCAGCCACGCCTCCACGAACCGCACGTTGGCCATGCTGAGCAGGATGCCGACGCCGAACTGGCCCACCACCGCGAGCGCGATCGCCCCGCCGAGGGCCATCGCGGTGTGCCGGCCCAGCGAGGCCAGCGCGAAGCCGATCGCCGCGGCGGCCAGCACCAGCAGCAGGCCCCGCAGCCCGGTGAGCGCGAAGGACTGCCAGGCCCCGGCCGTCATCTTCGCGGTGGTGCCGCGCAAGGTGCCGACCAGCCAGAACCCGGCCGTCCAGACCACCGCCGAGGTCAGGGTCAGGGTGAGCAGGCCGGTCAGCAGCGCCGCCAACTTGGTCAGCAGTACGGTGAGCCGCTTCGGCCGCCAGAGCAGCAGGTTCATCATCCCGCCGGTGCTCCACTCGGCGCCGACGAAGGAGGCGCCGACGACGAACCCGACCAGCGCCAGGATCGCCGCGAACGGGATGAGAGTCGCCTCGAAGCTGGCCCGGAAGTCGAAGGTGGACGGGAGGAACCACTTCGCCTCGATCACGTCGCGGGGAGGTGGGCTGATCACCTCGCACTCCGGCGGGAACCGGCGGTCGGTGTTGGGCGTACCGGCCGCCTTGGCCTGCTCGCAGGCGGTCCGCTCCTGCTGGGCCCGGCGCACCTGCTCCTGGTACTGCTGCTCCGCCTGGCGCTCGGCGCGGGCCTGCTCGGCGGGACCGATCTTGTGATTGGTCAGGAAGACGCCGGCGAGCACGGCCAGCAGCACCAGCACCCCGGCCAGGGTCATCCAGCGGGTGAAGCGCCGCTTGATCAGCCGGCGCAGCTCCGTACGGTAGAGACTCATGCTCCCCAACCTCCTCCGGCGGTGCCGGCCTGCTCCGACCCACCGACCTTCGTGGACTGGTCGACCTGGCGGTGCTGACCGGGCACCGGCGCGGTGGCGGTCAGCTCCAGGAAGACGCTCTCCAGGTCCACCGCGACCGGGGCCAGTTCACTGACGTACAGGTGCTGCTCGGCGAGGAGCCGGCTCACCGAGGCGGGCTTGTCCACGCCGGCGAGCATCAGGTGGTCGGGGTGCCGGGTCACCGGCACGCCGGCCCGGTCGAGCAGGTCGGCGGCGGCGGCCAGGTCCTCGGCCGCCTCCAGCCGGACCCGGACCGCGCCGTGCGAGTGCGCCGCGAGCACCTGGTCGACCGGGCCGAAGGCGACCCGCCGGCCCAGCGAGATGATGGTGACCGAGTCGCAGATGAGCTGGATCTCGCCGAGGATGTGGCTGGAGAGCACCACGGTCATCCCGGATTCGGCGAGGGTGCGCATCAGGGTGCGCATCTCCCGGATGCCGCCGGGGTCGAGTCCGTTGGCCGGCTCGTCGAGGATCAGCAGCTTCGGGTTCTTGAGCAGGGCCGAGGCGACGGCGAGCCGCTGTTTCATGCCCAGCGAGTACGTCTTGACCCGCTCGCCGGCCCGGTCGCGCAGGCCGACCAGCTCCAGCACCTCGTCGACCCGGGCGACCGGCACCTCGCCGGCGCCGGCGAGCAGCGACAGGGTGTCCCGCGCGGAGAAGTGCGGGAAGAACTGCGGGCTCTCCACGATCGCGCCGACCTGACCGGCCACGGTGGGCAGCGCCGCGGGCACCTCGTGCCCGAGGATGGTCATCCGGCCGCCGTCGGGCCGGATGAGGCCGAGCAGGGTCCGCAGGGTGGTGGTCTTGCCCGACCCGTTCGGGCCGAGGAAGCCGTGCACCTGACCGGCCTCGACCCGCATGTCGAAGCCGTCCAGCGCGTTGCGGGTGCCCCGCCGGCGGCTCTTGTACGTCTTACGTAGGCCTTCGATCTCCAGGACAGCCGACAAGCTGCGCCTCCCCCGATTGGTGGCATTATGACAGCGGTCACCATACTCGGTATGCCCTGTTCGGCAATACCCGGTATGCATCGGGGCGCCGATCCGCTACCGACGGTGTACCAACGAGGGACTCAGGCGCAGATGACGGTGACCCCGGCGGCGCGGAACGCCTCCACCACCTCGGTCGGCGCGCCCGAGTCGGTCACCAGCGTCTCCACCCGGTCCACCGGGCAGATCCGGGCGAAGGCGTGCCCGCCCAACTTGGACGAGTCCGCGATGATCACCACGCGCTTGGCGCGGGCCACCATGAGGTTGTTCATCGCCGCCTCGCCCTCGTGGTGGGCGGCGGCGCCGAGCTGCGGGTCGACCGCGTCCACCCCGAGCAGGGCGACGTCCAGGGTGACCTCGCGCAGCAGCGCCCCACCCAGCGGGCCGACCAGCTCGAACGACTTCGGGCGCACCACCCCGCCGGCGACCACGACCTTCATCCGGGACCGGACCAGCAGCTCGTTGGCGATGTTCAGCGCATTGGTGACCACGGTCAGCTGGGCGCCCTCGGCGCTGGTGTTCAGGTCGGGACGGACGGCCAGGGCGCGGGCGACCTCGGTGCTGGTGGTGCCGCCGTTGAGGCCGACCACGGTGCCCGGGGAGACCAGGGCGGCGGCGGCCGCGCCGATCCGCTGCTTCTCGGCGGAGTGCTTGGCGGTCTTGTAGCGCAGCGGCAGGTCGTACGAGACGCCGTTGGCGACCGCGCCGCCCCGGGTACGCGTGATCATCTGCTGCTGGGCGAGCTGGTCGAAGTCACGCCGGATGGTGGCCTGCGAGACGTCCAGCCGCTCGGCCGCCTCCTCGACGCTGACCCGGCCGCTGTCGGTCAGCATCTCGAGCAGAGCGTTCCATCTGGCGTACCGGTCCACCGGGGGGCCTCCGTTGACTCTGCACGAACGGTGATTGATTGCGTGCACAGTAGTGCGCGAAACTGCGAGGGCGCAAAACCACCAGCTGCGCGATCTGGGAGCCGGTTGCCACGGCCACCCGGTTCGCGCAGAATAACGCGCGAAAGACGGCCGTAATGAGCCGTATTGCGCACCGCCCTGTGCGAGGAGTTCTCATGGCGTACGTCGACGCGGAGATCGCGAGCCAGCCCGACTGCTGGCGGGAGGCGGCACAGCTCGCCGGCACCGTCACCGCCGACCTCCCCCGCCCCGGTGAGCGGGTCGCCGTCGTCGGGTGCGGCACCTCCTGGTTCATGGCGATGGCGTACGCCGGCCTGCGCGAGCGTGCCGGCCACGGCGAGACCGACGCCTTCCAGGCCAGCGAGTTCCCCACCGGCCGCCGCTACGACCGGCTGATCGCGATCACCCGCTCCGGCACCACCACCGAGGTGCTCGACCTGCTCGCCGCGCTGCGCGGGCAGACCCCCACCACGGTCCTCGTCGGCGACCCCGCCTCCCCCGCCACCGGGCTGGCCGACGCGGCGGTGACCATGCCCTTCGCCGACGAGCGGTCGGTGGTGCAGACCCGCTTCGCCACCACCGCCCTGGCGCTGCTCCGCGCCCACCTCGGCGACAACGTCGAGGCGCTCGCCGCCGACGCGGAGGTGACCGTCCGGGCCCCGCTGCCGATCGACCCGGCCCGCATCGGGCAGGCCACCTTCCTCGGCCGGGGCTGGACGGTGGGGCTGGCGCAGGAGGCCGCGCTGAAGTGCCGCGAGGCGGCCACCTTCTGGGCCGAGGCGTACCCGGCGATGGACTACCGGCACGGCCCCATCTCGATCGCCGCCCCCGGCCGGCTGGTCTGGGCGTTCGGCGCGCTCCCCGACGGCCTGCCCGAGGACGTCGCGGCCACCGGCGCGGCCTTCGTGCACAGCCGCCACCACGGCTGCCACACCGTGCTGGGCAGTTGGGCGGCGGGGCGTACCCCGGTCGACCCGATGGCCGACCTGATCCTCGCCCAGCGTTTCGCGGTCGCCCTGGCCACCAGCCGCGGCCTCGACCCGGACGCGCCCCGACACCTGAGCCGTTCCGTGGTCCTCGCGTGACCGACGCCCCCGACGGTGCGCCGGTCGTCGTCGCGCTGGACGTCGGCGGCACCGGGATGAAGTGCGCGCTGGTCCGCCCGGACGGCGACGTGGTGCACGCCGAACGGCACCCCACCGGCGCGGAGCGCGGCCCGGCCGCCGTGCTGGACACCATCCTCGACGTGGCCGAGGGGCTGGCCGGCAAGGCCCGCGCCGACGGCCTCACCCCGATCGCCTGCGGCATCGGGGTGCCGGGGCTGGTGGACGAGTTCGCCGGGGTGGCGGTCTGGTCGTCCAACGTCGGCTTCCGGGACGTACCGCTGCGGGAGCTGGCCCGGACGCGGCTCGGACTGCCCACCGCGCTCGGCCACGACGTGCGCGTCGGCGGCCTCGCCGAGAGCCGGCTCGGCGCCGGCCGCGGGGTCGGGCATGTCCTCTTCGTCGCCGTCGGCACCGGCATCGCCGCCGCCCACGTGGTCGGCGGGTCGGCCGCCGCCGGGGCGCACGGCGCCGCCGGCGAGCTGGGCCACATCCAGGTACGCCCCGACGGACCGCGCTGCGGCTGCGGACGGCCCGGCTGCCTGGAGGCAATGGCCTCGGCCTCGGCCATCGGCCGCCGGTACACCGAACTTGCCGGCACGCCGCTGACCGCCGCCGAGGTGGCCGACCGGGCGGCGGCCGGTGAGGAGCTGGCCGGGCGGGTCTGGGGGGAGGCCGTCGAGGCGCTCGCCGACGGGCTCGCCACCGCCCAGGCGCTCTACGACGTGGAGACCATGGTGATCGGCGGCGGACTGGCCCGGGCCGGTACGCGGCTGTTCGACCCGCTGCGGGCGGCGCTGCGGGAACGGATCACCTTCCACCGGGAGCCGCGGCTGGTCCCGGCGGCCCTCGGCGACGAGGCGGGCTGCCTCGGCGCCGCCCTGCTCGCCCTCGACAGACTGGAGTAGTGATGGCCCTGCGGGTGACCGGCAAGGTGGTGACCCCGACCGGCGTGGTCCGGCAGGGGTGCGTGGAGATCAGCGGGGACCGGATCACCGCGGTCGCCGAGTACCCGGCGAAGCGGGACGGGCACTGGATCGTGCCCGGCTTCGTGGACATGCACACCCACGGCGGCGGCGGGCACACCTTCACCACCGGCGACGCCGACGCCGCCCGCGAGGCCGCCGCCTTCCACCTGCGGCACGGCACCACCACCCTGCTGGCCAGCCTGGTCAGCTCCCCGTTCGACCTGATGCGGGCCGCGACCGCCGCGTTCGCCCCGCTGGCGCGCGAGGGGGTGCTGGCCGGCGTCCACTTCGAGGGGCCGTACCTGTCGGCGGCGCGCTGCGGCGCGCAGAACCCGGAGTACCTCCGCGACCCCGCCACCGACGAACTGACCGAGCTGATCGAGCTGGGCGCGGGCGCGGTGCGGATGGTGACGCTGGCCCCGGAGCGGGCCGGCGCGCTGGACGCGATCAAGCTGCTCACCTCGCACGGCGTGGTCGCCGCGGTGGGCCACACCGACGCCACGTACGACGAGACCCGCTCCGCCGTGGCGGCGGGCGCGAGCGTCGGCACCCACCTGTTCAACGGCATGCGGCCGCTGCACCACCGCGAGCCCGGCCCGGTCGTCGCCCTGCTGGACGCCCCGAACGTGGTGTGCGAGCTGATCGCCGACGGCGTGCACCTGCACGACGGCATGCTCACCTTCGCCACCACGACCGCCGGCCCGGAGCGGGCCGCCCTGATCACCGACGCGATGGCCGCGGCCGGGATGCCCGACGGCGAGTACGAGCTGGGCGGCCAGGCGGTCACCGTGGCCGACGGGGTGGCCCGGCTCGCCCGCGACGGCTCGATCGCCGGCAGCACCCTGACCATGGACGCCGCGCTGCGGCACGCCGTCTCCGCCGGCATCCCGATCGCCGACGCGGCCCGCATGGTGGCCACCACCCCGGCCCGCGCGATCGGCCTCGGCGACCGGGTCGGCTCGCTCCAGGTCGGGCTCCGCGCCGACCTCGTCGTGCTCGACGACGAGCTGAACGTGGTCCGGGTGATGCGCGGCGGATCCTGGCTGGAGTGACGCCCTCGGCGCGGCGGCTCCTGGCCGGAGTGACGCCCCGGGCCTGGGGCGACATACCCCCTCGGCTCCCTTTGGAGCTGATGTCGTAGACGCATCACCCGCCGTCCCCCACGGAATGCACTCCCGTTCGCCGGTGTGGCGGCATCCCCTGACCCGGACACCGCCATACCGGCGAGACCGGGTGGATCAGGTGGCACACGGTCGCCGGCGCGAATCGTCTACGACGTCAGCTCCAAAGGACGCGGCACCACCCACACCCCCGGCCGAAGCCGCCGACCGCCCGGGCCGGAGCCGCCGAACCGGGCGGGCCGGGCCCGGTGGAGGTCAGCCTGCGGTGGGCACCTCGACGCCCAGCACGGCCTGCTCGTCGGGGCGGTGCACCAGCACGTCGGCCAGGTACGACTGCACCGCCGGGCCCATGCCGACGTCGCGGCCGGCCTGCTCGGAGAGCAGCCACTTGTGCTCGATGATCTGCGCGAAGAGTTCCTGCGGCTCCAGCTTGCGACGCAGGTGCGCCGGCACCGCCCGGACCACCGGCTCGAAGACCTCGGTCAGCCAGCGGTGGGCCGCCTGCTGCTCGTCGGTCAGGTCGCTCTCCACCCGGTAGGCGTCCAGGTCGTTGAGCAGCCGGCGGGCCTGGTTCTCCTCGGCGTCCAGGCCGGTCAGCCGGAGCAGCCGCCGGGTGTGGTAGCCGGCGTCGACCACCTTCGGGCGGACCAGGTACCGCCCGTTGTCGACCGTCGACATGGCCACCTCGGCGACGTCGAAGCCCATCTCGTTGAGGCGGCGGATACGCCGCTCGATGTCGTGCCGGGCCTCCCGCTCGACCTGCTGCTCGTAGGTGATCTCGTGCCAGAGCCGCTCGTAGCGCTGCACGACCTCCTCGCAGACCACCTCCGGGTCGATCGACTCGTGCAGCAGCCCGGCGGCCTGGAGGTCCAGCGCCTCGCCGAAGATGTTGACCCGGGCGATCTCCAGGTCCTCGCCGCGCTGGCCGTTCGAGAGCGAGTGGTGCAACGCCCCGGTCTCCGCGTCCACGAGATAGGCGGCGAACGCGCCCGCGTCCCGACGGAAGAGCGTGTTCGACAGCGAGCAGTCGCCCCAGAAGAACCCCGTCAGGTGCATCCGCACCAGCAGCGCGGCGAGCGCGTCGAGCAGCCGGCCCATCGTCTCCGGGCGCAGGGTGTGCGAGAAGAGCGCCCGGTACGGCAGCGAGAACTGCAGGTGCCGGGTGATCAGCACCGGGTCGAGCGGCTCACCGTCGTCGCTCTGCCGGTCGGCCACG
Source organism: Micromonospora sp. NPDC050200 (assembly GCF_040656135.1). NCBI lineage: Bacteria > Bacillati > Actinomycetota > Actinomycetes > Micromonosporales > Micromonosporaceae > Micromonospora > Micromonospora sp. NPDC050200. The sequence continues at coordinate 33,751 of NZ_JBFALG010000013.1, read as the reverse complement.
ATCGCGATCGCCTCCACCGACGGGAAGTCGATCCGCTCCAGCGCGCGGAGCAGGTCGTACTCCCGCTCGGCGACCCGCTCGCCGGTCTCCTTGACCGCGTACACGTAATCGCCGAGCCGGACGAACCGGACAATGTGCCGGGAGATGCCCTGCGGCAGCGCCACCAGGTGACGGGCAGGCCACTGCTCCAACGGCGTCGACCACGGGAGGTCGAGCAGCGCCGGGTCGACGAGGGCCGAAGTGATCCGCACGGGGACAAGTGTGCGGAGTGCCCCCGCCGAACGCTTCCCTTCGTGGCTCGGCACACAGCCACCACGGCCCGCGCCGGCCGGCCGCCGCCCGGGGCCGGTAGCGTGATCGCGTGCGGGAGACCACGACGGTACGCGGCGCGGCCCGGCCACGGCGGGTACGGCCCGCCGGCTGGTGGTGGGACGCGCTGCTGCTGGCCGGGCTGGTCGGGCTGACCGTGGCGCTCGCCACCGGCCACCTCTTCGCCGTCGACCGCGCGGTGGCCGACTGGGCCGCGGACCACCGGCCGGCGGCGGCGTACTGGGTGGCGCGGGTGTTCAACTACCTCGGCCAGGGCACTCCGTTGACGCTCCTCGCCGCCGGGCTGGGCGTGCTGCTGGCGGTCCGGCTGCGTTCGGTCCGCCCGGTGCTGCCCCCGGTGGCCGCCTTCGCGCTGACCTACCTGACCATCGGCCCGCTCAAGGTCTGGACCGCCCGCCCCGCCCCCAGCGCGAGCGTCAAGGAGCCGTTCCTGCCGCCCGAGCAGACCCTGCCGCTGTTCCAGCACGACCTGCCGGTCGGCTACGCACAGTCCTACCCGTCGGGCCACGTCGCCAACGCGATCGTCTGGTACGGCGTGCTGGCGCTGCTGATCGCGCCGCTGCTGCGCGGCTTCGGCCGTACCGTGCCGGGCTGGCTGGTCACCGTCGTCCGGGTGGCGCCGCCGCTGGTCGTACTGACCACCACCACCTACCTGGGCTGGCACTGGCTGACCGACTCGGTCGCCGGGCTGCTGCTCGGGCTGCTGCTGGACCGGCTGCTGCACCGGGTGCCGTGGGACGACCTGCCGCTTCCCGGCTGGTTGCGCGGTTGGGACCGTCCGTTCACCTCGGTCATCTAGCCTGCGCCGATGGAGCGACTGAGGCGACGGCTGGGCGTACCCGACGCGGTGGTGATCGGGCTGGGGTCGATGCTCGGCGCGGGCGTCTTCGTGGTCTTCGCCCCGGCTGCCGCCGCGGCGGGCGGCGGCGGGCTGCTGGTCGCGCTGGCGGTGGCCGGCTTCATCGCCTTCTGCAACGCGACCAGCTCGGCCCGGCTGGCCGCGCGCTACCCGGAGTCGGGCGGCACGTACGTCTACGGGCGGGAGCGGCTCAACCCGTTCGCCGGCTTCCTGGCCGGCTGGGGGTTCGTGGTCGGCAAGACGGCGAGCTGCGCGGCGATGGCGCTGACCATCGGGGCGTACCTCTGGCCGGGGCAGGCCCGGCTCGTCGCCGTCGCCGCCGTGGTCGCGGTGACCGCGGTGAACCTGCGCGGCATCGGCAAGACCGCCGCCACCACGAAGGTGCTGGTGGTGCTGGTGCTGGCCGTGCTGGCCCTGGTCGCGGTGGCCGGGCTGGCGGCCGGCGACGTCCGGCTCGACCGGCTCACCGAGTCCGGTGGGTCCGCCCGAGGGGTGCTCACCGCGGCCGGGCTGCTCTTCTTCGCCTTCGCCGGGTACGCCCGGATCGCCACCCTCGGCGAGGAGGTACGCGACCCGGAGCGGACCATCCCCCGGGCGGTGCCGCTGGCCCTCGGCGTGGTGCTGGCGGTCTACCTGCTCATCGCCGTCGTCGCGGTCGGCGTGCTCGGGGCCGACCGGCTGGCCGGATCCGCCGCGCCCCTGGTCGACGTGGTGACCGCCGCCGGACTGCCCGGCCTCGCCTGGGTGGTCCGGGCCGGGGCGACCGTCGCGGTGACCGGGGTGCTGCTCTCCCTGGTCGCCGGGGTCGGCCGGACCCTGCTGGCGATGGCCCGCCGCCGGGACGTGCCCGGCGCCCTGGCCGCGGTGCACCCCGTCCACCGGGTGCCGCACCGCGCGGAGCTGGCGGTGGCCGCCGTGGTGATCGTGGTGGTCGCGCTCGGCGACGTGCGCGGCGCGATCGGCTTCTCCAGCTGCACGGTGCTGGTCTACTACGCCATCGCCAACGCGTCGGCGCTCACTCTCGGCCGCGACCCGGCCCGGAAGCTGCCGGTACAGGCGCTGGCCGTGGCGGGGCTCGTCGGCTGCCTGGTGCTCGCGGTCAGCCTGCCCCCGGCCAGCGCGCTCGCCGGCTTCGGCGTGCTCGCCCTCGGCGCCGCCTGGTACGCCGTCCGCCACCGCCCCCGGTGACCGTGACCAGTTCGTGGAGAAGCCAGCAACCGGGCGGTGAAGTCGGTCATTCCTCCGGCCCTCGGGGCTCGGGCACGCCGTCCGGCCCCGGGGGCAACGGCGGCGGGGTGGTCTCGCGCAGCAGCGCGCTCAGCCCGGCCCGCCGGGCCACCACGGTCAGCCGGTCCCCCGCGTTGATCACCATGCGCGGGTCCGCGGACCAGTCCGTCCGCTGCCCGGCCCGGGTGTGCGCGAGCAGGCGCACCTCGCCCGGGCGGGCCACGGCGGCCAGCGGCCGGCCGTCCAGCGGCGCGCCGGCCACCACCGGCACCTCCACCACCAGCAGCGCGTGCCGGTCGACCGGAATGGTGGCGATGACCGCCCGGTCCAGCAGCGCCGCCGCGAACGCGGGCGCGGCCAGATACGACACGCTGCGCGAGATGCCGATGTCGAACGCCTGCTGGATCCGCTCGGCGAAGTCGCCGTCGAAGAGCCGCAGCACCACCCGCAGTTCGGCGTTGAGCGCCCGGGCGTTGAGCGCGGCGCGCAGGTTGGCACCGTCGTCGGTGGAGACCACCACCAGCGCCTGGCAGGTCTCCACGGAGGCGGAGCGCAGGGTCTCCTCCCGGGCCGCGTCCCCGACGATCAGCGGTACGCCCAGCCGGCGGGCCAGCGACGCGCCGCGCGCCTCGGCCGTCCGGTCGATCGCCACCACCTCCACGCCGAAGTCGCGCAGCTGGGCCATCACCCGGGTGCCGATGTTGCCCAGCCCCACCACCACGACGTGCCCGGTGCGGTCCGGCTGGATCCGGCCGTCGTGCAGGGCGAGCCGGGCGTTGACGATGCCGTCCACCACCACAGCGGTGATCAGCGGGATCAGCGCCAGCCCGGCGAGGTTGAGCACCACCTGCATGATCTGCGCGGCGGCCGGCTTGGTGACGTCCGGGTCCTGGCCGGTGAGCGTGGTGACCAGCGTCAGGTAGAGCGCCTCGGTCCAGCTCACGTCGACCGCGCGGGCGTTCAGCCAGCCGAGCACCGCGATCACCGCCAGCAGCACGATCACCGCGATCCCGATCTTGCGGGTGGCGAAGCTGCGGACCGCCCGCAGCAGCACCGCGAGCGGTTGCCGCCGGCGTCGGGCCCGGACCAGCCGGCGGGCGGCCAGCTCGGTGCCGGCCGGCTGGCCGGTCGCCTCGGCGAGCACCACGTCGGCCGCCGGCTCGTCGGCCGGCAGCACGCGGACCAGGGCCGGGTCCGTGGTGACGGCCAGCCCGCAGACGACGTCGCCGGGGCGGACATCCTCGCGGCGGGCCACGTAGAGGGTGCGCCCGGCGTGCCGGAAGTGCGTGGGAGCGACCTCACCGAGAGCGGCGGCCACGAACGCCGGGGCGGCGATCGAGGCGTCGGAGAGCACCGCCGAGTCGGGGAAGAGCTCACGCAGGCCGTTGGCCAGGCTGGTGTTGAACATGCGTACCACCAGGCGCAGCCGGGGCTCGACCTCCTGCGCGCAGAGCGCGGCGTGCATGTTGCCCACGTCGTCCTGGTGCAGCAGGGCCAACCCGTCCGCCCCGGCCAGGCCGGCCCGGCGGAAGGTGGTCTCGTCGAGCCGGTCGGCCCGGACCACCTGGATGCCGTCCACGTCGCGGCCGTCCGGCCCCTCGGAGCGGCGGCGCTCGGGCACGACCAGGGTGATGCGTACCCGGCCGTGCGCCAGCTCGGTGGCGAGCAGCGCCTTGACCACCCAGTAGGCGAGCGGGTCGTTGCCGCAGACCACGTAGTGCGGCCGCGTCTCGCCGTTGACCCGTAACCGCCAGCCGGTCGCGCGGCGCGCGCGATCGCGCAGGGGTTCCGCCATGACCGGATCGTAGTCAGCCGGTCGCACCCGGCGCAGCCCCGCCGATCATGAGCGCATGCCGGCCCGCACGGCGGGGACGTCCCGCCGACCTGGAGTACGTCTGGCCCGCCTCGGACCGCGAACGGCGCTGTCTGCCGCCGTCGGACGGCTGACCGGGCCCCCGTCCGCACCCACCTGCCCCTCGCCACCGCCCCGTCCGCCGGCCGCGCCGGCCGGCAACAACACCCGGGACGGGTGGGGAGCGGATCGAAATACGTTGCCCCCTCTCCCTCGCCGACCTACCGTGATCGCGCAAGGTCAGCCGCCGGATCGGGAGTTCAGCATGACGAACGCGCACGTCACCCGCGTGCCGTCGACGCTGTCCGCCGACGGCTGCCGAGCCGAAGGTCCCCGGGACGGGAGGCCCGACTGACGCGTGCGCGCACGCGTTCCAGCCGCCCGTCCCCAGCCGGACCGGGCGGCTTTTCGCTGCCCGGCCCGGTCCGCCGCCGATCGTGAAGGGAGAGCCCGGTGGACGCCGTCCTCGTCATCAACGCCGACCTCGGCCCGCTGCACCGGGTCACCGTCCAGCACGCGATCCGGATGCTGTGCCGCCGGGTCGCCGAGATCCACGAGGCCGAGCCGGACCAGGTGATCGGGGTCTTCCCGGTCCCCCGGGTGGTCCGCCTCGTCCGGTACGTGGTCACCCGCTGGCGGTTCCACGCCGGACCGGCCTGGTCCCGGGCCGGCGTGCTGCGCCGCGACGCCCGCTGCTGCGCCTACTGCGGGGGCCCGGCCAGCACCATCGACCACATCCTGCCCCGCTCACGCGGCGGCCGGAACGCCTGGAAGAACACCACCGCCGCCTGCTACGCCTGCAACCAGCGCAAGGGCGACCGGACGCCGGCCGAGGCGGGCATGCCGCTGCGCCGCGAGCCGGTGACGCCGAGCTGGGCCGCGTTCGCCGGGCGGTGACCGGCCGGCCGGCGGGCACAGGGGGCCGCGTCGGGGGTACGCCTCCGGCGCGGCGCCCGCCGGTCCTCTCCGCCGGCCGGGCGGAGTCGCCCCGGTCAGTCCGGGTCGACGGCCAGGCCGCGCAGCAGCACGTCGAGCCCGCCGCCGAACTCCTCGTCCGGCCCCACCCGGCGGGCGTCGGCGGCGGTGGCGGCCAGGTGCGGGAACTCCCCCACCGGCAGGGCCGCCATGGTGGTGGTGCCCGGCCCCGAGAGCGGGCCGAGGTGTTCCAACTGGATCGCACCGACGGCGTACGCGAGCAGGGCGCGCAGCGCGACCACCCGGCGGGTGCCGACGAAGCCCGCCTCGGCGAGGACGCCGAGCACGCCCTCGGTCCAGCGCAACACGGTCGGTGACCGGTGCCGGTGGACGGGGAGCAACGGGACCACGGCGGGATGCCGGCCCACCGCGAGCCGCATCCGCCGGACCATCACACCGACCCGGTCCGGCCAGCTCCCGTCCGCCGCAGGGGCGGTGTCGACGGTGGACAGGACCTCCTCCACGACCAGCGCCTCCAGCTCGTCGCGGTCGGCGACGTACCGGTAGAGGGCCATCGGGCTGGTGCCGAGTTCCGCGGCGACGGCGCGCATGGTGAGTGCGGGAAGCCCGTCGCGGTCGATGACGGCGAGTGCCGCCGAGGCGAGCTGGGCGGGGGTGAGCGAGCGGGGGCGAGGCATGGCCTTGACAGCGTACAGCGTAAGCCTAACCCCGTAAGAGTACGTCGTACGCCTACGGCAGGGAGGCAGCCGTGCCCCGTTCCTTCGCCCCCGGTTCGACCGTGTCCGCTCGCCGGCTCACCCCGGTCGGCGGGCCGCCGGTCGACGTCCCCGACGCCGCACGCCTGGTCCATCTCCAGTTCCGCCGGTTCGCCGGCTGCCCGGTCTGCCACCTGCACCTGCGGTCGATCGTCCGCCGGCACGCCGAGATCGAGGCGGCGGGCGTCCGCGAGGTGGTGGTGTTCCACTCCCCCGCCGCCGAGCTGCGGGAGCACACCGACGACCTGCCCTTCGCGGTGGTCGCCGACCCGGACCGGGGGCTCTACCGCGAGTTCGGTGTCGAGCCGTCGGTGCGCTCGCTACTCGACCCGCGTGCCTGGCCACCCATCCTGCGTGCGGTGCTGCGCAGCTCGTGGGCCGTCCTGTCGGGGCGGGAACGCCCGCCGGCGGCCGTCCCGCACGGCGGACGGTTCGGGCTGCCCGCCGACTTCCTGATCGCGCCCGACGGCCGCGTGCTGGCCAGCAGATACGGCGAGCACGTCTACGACCAGTGGTCGGTCGACGAGCTGCTGACGCTGGCCACCAAGGCGTCATCGGCCGCGCCGACTCCTCACGCCGGCCGCTGACGGGCCCCGAACAGGCCCCATCGGAGGATCGGCTGGCGGACCAGACCCGTTTGTGGGCATGGGCCCGCCGGTGATCCGTCTACGTCATCAGGTCCACAGCGTCCGACGGGGACCCGCCGGTGCCGGCCGACTCGCCCAACCCGCGGGACGCGCAGCCACGCGCGGCCCGCGCCGCCGGTCCGGCACGGCGTACACCTGGATCAGCGCGGGTGAACGCGGCGGTCAGGGACGGTCGGACGGCGACCAGGCGAAGTTCGGCGCGCGGCGCTCGCGATGGGCCGCGACGCCCTCGCGGGCCTCGCCGCTGTCCCGCACCTTCCGGTGCCACCAGGCGATCCGTGCCGGCCCGGCCCGGTCGTCCACGATCTCCTTGGCGGCGGCGACGCTGAGCTGCGAGCGCTGCGCGATGGCGGTGGTGATCGTCTCCACCCGGGCGGCGAGGTCGTCGACCACCTCGTCCACCAGGCCGACCCGCAGCGCCCGCTCGGCGTCGATCAGCTCGGCGGTGAAGAGCAGGAACTTCGCGGTGCCAGGGCCGACCAGCCGGGTCAGCCGGCGGGTGGTCGGGGCCGGGTAGACCAGCCCGAGCCGGGCCGGCGGTACGCCGAAGCGGGCGTCCCGGGCGGCGACGCGCAGGTCGCAGGCGACGGCGAGCTGGCAGCCGCCGCCGACGCAGGGCCCCTCGACGGCGGCGACGGTCGGCTTGGCGAAGGTGGCCAGTCGCTCCTCGGCGACGACCGCGATGCTGTGGTCGCCGGCGTCCAGCAACTCGTCCAGGTCACCCAGGTCGGCGCCGGCGCAGAAGGCGCCGCCCGCGCCGGTGAGCACCAGGGCACGCACCACGGGGTCGGCCTCCAGCCCGTCGAGCAGCACCGGCAGTTGCCGCCACATGTCCGGCGTCATCGCGTTTCGCCGGGCCGGGTTCCGGATCGTCACCGTCGCCACCGCGCCGGTCACCTCGACGGTCAGCTCCGCCTCCGACACCGCCACCACCCCTTCCCCCGCCGGCCGGCACCCACCGAACCCGGTCCGGCGACCATAACGGCGCGGGCCCGACGACCACCCGCGAGGGGTGGCCGCCGGGCCCGCCGACGATGAGGTCAGGTCAGGAGACGTTGACCGCGGTGTCGTCGACCACGAAGGACGTCTGGAGCGAGGCGTCCTCGGTGCCGGTGAACTTCAGGGTGACGGTCTGGCCGGCGTACGAGGCCAGCGAGAACGACTTCTGCGAGTACCCGGTGGCCTTGTTCAGGTTCGAGTAGGTCGCCAGGGTCGCCAGCACCGTCCCGGAGGAGTTGAGCACCTGCACCTTGAAGGTGTCGTACGCGATGCTGGTGGTGGTCTCCGCCGAGTCGACGTGCAGCCAGAAGCTGAAGTTGTACGACGTGCACCCGGCCGGCAGGCTCACCGCCTGGGAGAGCGTGTCGGTGTGGGTGATGCCGTAGCCGTCCATCCAGGCGTTCCAGGTGCCACCGTGGGTCGGCTGGCCGCTGCCGCCGTACTGGCCGATGACGCCGGAGGTGGACGACCAGACCGTGTTACCGGACTCGAAGCCGGGGTTGCCGAGCTTCTGGCCGGGGCTGGTGCAGCCGCCGCCGGTGCCGTTGACGGTCAGCGTGTAGGGCGCCGTCCGGTTCACCGAGCCGGCACCGGTGACGGTGATCGTGTAGGTGCCGGCCGGGGTGCTGGTCGAGGTGGAGATGGTGAGGGTCGACGAGCCGCCCGAGGTGACCGAGGTCGGGTTGAACGTGGCGGACGCCCCGGTCGGCAGGCCGGACGCGGAGAACGTCACGGTCTGCGCGGTGCCACCGGTGGTGGCGGTGGAGACGGTGGTGGAGACCTGGCCGCCCGCGGTCACCGAGCCGGAGGTCGGGGAGAGCGAGACGGAGAAGTCGTTACCGGTCGAGCAGGGCGCGTCGTTGCCGGAGACGGCAACCGCGGTCCACGCCGCCTGGACGGCCTTGTACTCGGTGGAGCAGGTGCCGTACAGGTCGGTCGCCGCGCGGAGGCTGTACGCCCGGGCGGTGTTCGACGGGGTGGTGGTGTTGACGTACGAGGTGTTCGACGTGAAGTACACGTCCAGGGCGCGGAACCAGATCTTCTCGGCCTTGGCGCGGCCGATGCCGACCACCGCCGGGGCGGAGCCGCAGACCGGCGAGGTGCCGTACGCGGTGGAGCCGGTGCCCTCGGCCAGGTTGAAGAAGAAGTGGTTGCCCGGGCCGGAGGAGTAGTGCACGTCGACGTTCTTGGTCGAGGTGGACCAGCAGGTGTGCGAGCCGCCGTCCAGGCCGGGGTTGTACATGTAGCGCAGCGGGGTGCCGTTGCCGTTGATGTTGATCTTCTCGCCGATGTCGTAGTCGCCCGGGTCGCTCGGCGCGGCGGCGTAGAACTCGACCATGGTGCCGAAGATGTCGCTGGTGGCCTCGTTGAGGCCGCCGGACTCGCCGGAGTAGGTCAGGCCGCCGGGCACCACGTTCTCGGTGACGCCGTGGCTCATCTCGTGGCCGGCCACGTCGAGGGAGACCAGCGGGCGGGAGTTGCTCGAGCCGTCGCCGTACGTCATCCGGGAACCGTCCCAGAAGGCGTTGACGTAGTTGCTGCCGTAGTGCACCCGGCTCGGCACGCCGGCGCCGTTGCCGAAGATGCCGTTGCGGGCGTGCACGTTCTTGAAGTAGTCGAACGTCTTGGCGGCGCCGAAGTGCGCGTCGACCGCGGCGGACCGCCGGTCGGAGTTCGTGCCGTTGCCCCAGGTGTTGCTGGTGTTGGTGAACGTCGTGCAGGTCGACGTGCCCTGGTTCATGTCGCAGGTGGAGCCGTTGCCGTGCGACGGGTCGATCATCTGGTACGTGCTGCCGGAGAGCGTGGTGTCGATGCTGACCGTGCCGGAGTAGATGCTGTTGCCGGTGCCGGCGACCATCTCGATCTCGTCGTACGAGCCGATCACCTTGCCGCCGAGCGCGTCGGTGATGACGTGGAGGCGGGAGGGGGTCTGGCCATCGGTGTGCCAACCGGCGAGCACGGTCTCGTAGGCGAGGCGCCCCTTGCCGGAGCTGGCGTCGACGAAGAGCTCGGGCGTGCCCACCGTCTCGAGCTTGCCGGCGAACGCCTTGCGGGCGGACGCCTTGACGGAGGTCAGCGTGACCTTGGCGGCGGTGCCGAGGGTGAGCGGCGCGGCCAGGCCGACCGAAGAGCCGGCGTAGCCGCCGGTGGGCGTCGTGTGGATGACGAAGTCGCCGCCGTAGACGCGGAGGCCCTTGTAGGTACGGGTGTAGCGGGTGTGCGACGCCCCGTTGGCGTCCACCTTCGTGCTGACAGCCTGGTAGGACTCTCCGCTGACGCCCTGGACGGCGCCGGGGTTGCTGCGGAGCAGGCTCTCAGCACGAGCTGCGGGTGAGGTGTTCGGGGCGGGGGCGCTGGGGGCTGCCTGCGCTGCGGTGGCGACGCAGGTCAGCATGCCACTGGTGAGCAGCACTGCGCTGACAGCGGCGAGGGATCTTTTCACGTGCCCTCCTGATGAGGAAGTTGTGACGGGGGTAGTCACGCATGTAGATATAGCGATACACCGGGAGAAAGAAAAGAGGGGAAGCGCTTCCAGCGTGCGACACTGGCCGAACGGGGGAGGCGGCCCTGGTGATGGAACCCGGCGGCGACACTGCACGTCCGATCGGCATGAGATCATCCGCCCTGGCCATTGTCAAGATCGTAACTGTGGCCGGCCTGCTGACCGGCTGCTCAGCAACCGACTCCGGTTCACCTGCGTCGACGCCGAGCACCCCCACCGCCGGTGCCGCCACCGTCACCCCGGGCAGCAGCGCACAGGGCACCGCCACGCCGGGCACCACCGCCACCGGCGCCACCACCGCGACCGCCTCCCGGGTGGTGCTGACCCGCACCGGCGGCTTCGCGGGCCGCGCGGACACGGTGACCGTGGAACCGGACGGCCGATGGACGGCGACCGACGTTGCCGGGGCGACCCGGACGGGTCAGCTCGCTCCGGGCGAACTCGACCGGCTGCACGCGCTGGCGGGCACTGTGACGATGAGCGGCGGCGCCGCCGACACCGGCTCCTGCGCGGACGCCTTCACCTTCCGGGTGGCGGTGGGCACGAACACCGCCGAGTGGACCGACTGCGGTCCGCAGCCACCGGCCGCCGCGTCCGCCGTGGCCGACCTCCTGATCAGCGCCACCGCCCTGGGCTGACGGCCGGACCACCAGCCGGCCGTTTCCACCAGCGCCGGATGCCCGAGCAGCTACGAGCGATGTCGTTCGGACGCAGCCGTGATCGGGCCGCGTCGAACGACGGACCGTCAGAACCGGCGGAGCAGCCGGAACCGTACGGCCACCGCGAGGGTGTCGTCGTCCACGGTGAAATCCGGGTCGCCGAGCCAGCCCAGGTAGTCCGGGCCGTGCCAGTACGCCTCGTGCCCGACGCGCCAGGCGGCGACCGAGTCGTACCCCTCGCCCTCGTCCCGCGCGTGGTCGAGGTCGACCTCGCCGAGCCGGACGACGCGTACCTCGGTCAGCTCGATCACCGCGACCGGGCGGTCCGCGGAGTCGACCACGACGGAACGGTCGCCGACCACCGGCAGCGGCTCGCCGTCGCGCTCGTAGTCCTGGAACAGGCCGGTGGTGGAGGTCTTCGCGCCGGAGAGGACGGCGGCGACGAGCTGGTCGCGCAGCGGCCCCGGGAAGGCGAACTCGGTCTTCGGCAGATCGGGCGGCGGTGTCGTCATCCGGCGACCGTAGCCGGCACCGCGCGCGGTCACACCCGATAATCCGTGGGCAGCCCGGTGCCGCGCAGCTCGGGCGGCAGGTGGGCCACGTCGTTGAAGGCGATCAGGCTGGGCGGCCCGGCCGAGCTGTAGCGGATCACGGTCAGCCCGGCGTTGTGGTGGTTGAGCCCCAGCCAGCGCCGCTCCGGGGCGTCCAGGGCGTGCCGGACCAGCCAGGCGATCAGGAAGTTGTGCGTGATCACCAGCTCACGGACGTCACCGTCGGCCGGGGCGGTGGCGAACCGCGTGACGGCCTCCGCCACCAGTCGCGGCCCGTCGGCCCGCTCGCGCGCCGAGAAGCCGGCCAGAAAGCTCGCGTACGCCGCGGGCAGGCCGGCCGGCTCCGTGTCGTGCGGGAGGTGGTCGCCGGCCAGCTCGGTCGCGTACACCGGCACTCCCCGCAGTGACCCGGCGACCAGCTCGGCGGTCTCGACGGCCCGGCGCAACGGTCCGTGATGGACGGCGCGCAACGGTACGGCCCGCAACCGCCGGCCGAGCAGCGCGGCCTGACGGCGGCCCCGCTCGGAGAGCCCCACCTCGGGCGACTCGACCTCCGGGCGGTCCTGCTCGGCGTGCCGGGCCAGGTAGAGCAGTCGGGTGGCCATCGTCGTCTCCTCGTGCGGCCGGAAGGCGCGATGCTAACCCGCGCCTTCCGGCCGCCGACGCCCGACCGCGTTCAGCGAGGCGACCGCCGCGACGCCCCGGCGAACGTCCCGCTGACCCAGGCCCAGCCGACGGTCACCGCCAGACCGAAGGCCACCATGGCCACCGGGCCGGGCCGGACGATCAGCGAGCCCCAGGCGACCGCGAAGACCGGGCCGGCGAGGACACCGCCGGCCAGCAGGGCCCGGTCCCGGCCGACGGCGGCCGGTCGGACGGCGGGGAAGGAGATCGCGTCGGTCACTGGGTCCGCTCCCCTCAGGCCCGGGGGAACATCTGGCCGATACGGATCCGGTTGCCGAACGGGTCCCGGATGCCGAAGTCGATCCCGTACGGACGCTCGGTCGGCTCGTCGGTGATGTCGACGCCCTTGGCCACCAGGTCCTCGTACGCCTTGCGGGCGTCGTCGGTGGTAATGCTGATCCAGCCGCCGATCGCGCCCTTGGTGAGCAGCTCACGGACCTGCTCGGCGGTGGCCGGGTCCAGCGCCGGCGGGCCGGGCTTCTCCAGCAGGATCTCGCGCTCCGGGTCGCCGGGCACGTTCACCGTGAGCCAGCGCATGAAGCCGAGGTCCTGGTCGGTGTTGACCTCGAAGCCGAGCTTGCCGACGTAGAAGTCGAGGGCCTCGTCCTGGTCGAGGACGTAGATCTGGGAGCGGGTGATCGCGTTCATCGTCATGCCCATCACGCTAGGGGGCGGGCATGACCTGCTGCTTATCCAAAACTGCTGGGTCTGGTCCAGGCCTTGGTGAAGCAGCTCGGCACGTTCGCGGCGGCGGCCGAGCGGCGCCTGCGGAAGTCGCTGGGCGACTCGCCGACGATCTGGCGGAACGTCCGGCTGAACGACCCGAGGCTGCTGAAGCCGACCGCGAAGCAGATGTCGGTGACGTCCCGGTCACTCTCGATCAGCATCGACATCGCCCGTTCCACCCGCCGCCGTTGCAGGTAGCGGTGCGGGGTCTCGCCGAACGTGGCGCGGAAGGTCCGGATGAAATGGGCCTCGGAGACGAGCGCTATCCGGGCCAGCGCCGGGATGTCCAGCGGCTCGGCGTACGCCCGGTCCATGGCGTCCCGGGCGCGCAGCATCGCCCGGTTCGACTCCTCCACCGCACGACTCATCGGCCCCCGCCCGTCGTCCCCGTCGTCAGCGCCAGGTTATCCCCGTCGACCGCCACCGGGGCCCCCTCCCCGGCGGCGATGCAACCCTTTCGATCGACCCAACGCGACCGCCTCCGCCAGCACCCCCGAGTCCTCGTCGGAGAGAAACACCGACTCGGACATCGTCACGACCATCAGCGAATACTGGGACCCGCGCGGGCTGAGCGCCGTGGTCGAGGTGCGGGACGGCGCGGAGACGGCGGTCGACATCGGCCTGCTGCCGCAGTCCTGACCGCCGGGGCCGGGCCATCTGCTGATCTTGGAAGCACCGCCGAGGGCCCCCGGTTCACCCCGGGGGCCCTTGCTCATGGCCGCGCCGGGGTCGACTTGTTCTGGCTGCTACGGATGGTCGATGGAAGTCGCCTGCGACCAACGCACCCTCCAGAGGCCACCGTCCCGCTCGCGGCGATAGCAGTCGAGATGCCAGCACTCCAGCAGCCCCGCCTCTTGTCCTCGGACCGCGATGTCGATGAGTGATGGGTAGCGCAGAACGGCCAGGTTGCCGTCCACCATCACGTCGATGTCCGACACCGCCTCGAAGCGGCGGTAGTGGATGCCGTCGCCGCTGCCGACATTCAGCATGGCCAGGTACCACCGAAATGTCTGCACAAGGTCGACCGGCCCGCCGAATCCGTCGCGATACCAGCAGGCCACCGCGAACATGCTGGCCTTGTCGCCGGCCTCGGCGCTCCGCACGTACCACCGCAACGCCTCCTCGTCGAGGTCGGCCGGTCACCCAGCCGTGCGTACGCCTCAGTGACCCCGGCCTCGGCGGCCTGGCGCAGCACGGTCGGCAGTCTCCCGGATAGTCCCCGTCGCCGAACTGTTCAAGGCCTGCCAGTTGGAAGGTGTCGAGCATCAGCTTGTGAATCGCGTTGATCTACACGTTAGGTAACCGTCTCACCCTGGACATGTGCTACACGGCGTCAGAACGGACCCTCGGTACACGGTTGCGTGGCCGTGTTGACCGCCATGTCGGGCACGGATCGGGCACGCCACTCGCTGCACACTCGGCGGGCACCCGGACCATCGAACGCTTCCCGGGTGCTCTTGGCCTACGCGAGTACCGCCCGCAGGTGCTTCCGGATCCCGTCGTGGGCAACGGTGAGCTCCAGCCCGAGACGCTCGGCGCATTCGCGCTCAAGTCGTTCAAACAGGTTGACGGTCGCCCACAAGGCACGGGCGACGTCGTCCGCGTCGTAGCTGGCATAGGCGCTGCGGAGATCGTGGAGAGCTTGTCGGTCGGCCCACCGTTCCAGGAAGCGTCCGCTATGCCACGTGTCCATCTGCGGATGCGACGCCTGCGCGTGCCACGCGAGCAGCCTGACCAGCAACGTCTTCAGGTAGCAGTCGCAGCACTCCTTGGCGGTCCAAACCTCGCCCCGTCGTAGCTTCTTGGCGGTCCACAGCGCGTGATACCAGAAGTCGTGAGTCAGGTTCCCGAACACAGCGGCATCCGGCGGAGCCGGCGGCACCAGTGCGACGCTCGGCAGCCTTCTCTCCAGGTTGACCTTATCGACCAGCACCCGGAACCCCCGGCCCAACACCGCGGCGGCCTCGGGATCCGTACCGATCTGCTCGGCCGCGTCTGACGGCAGCAGCGCGAAGTCGACGTCCTGTCCGGTGTCAAAGAGCACCCGCCGCTCGATGAACCCCCCAACCGCAGTGGGTTCGGTAAAGGTCAGCAACGGCCGACCGAACGTTGCCAGCCAGCTGGCGTCGGCCGCGTAGGTCATCGGATCGTCGACCACGAGGACGATGTCGATGTCGGACCACTGGTCCGCTGGAACGTCAGCGCGCGCGTGAGATCCGACCACCAGGGCGGCATGGATGTCGTGTCGCTGCCGACCCCACATTGCAATAGCGGCCAGCAAGCTCTCGATGTTGTCCACCACAGCAGCGTCCACGATCGCAGCCGGCATTGACAATCCGTCGCACGACAGGCGCGGGCCGTGAGAGGCAGCCAGCTGTCCTGCGCCGGCTGATGGTTGACACGGCGACCTCGGTCGATGGTTGACATGGTCGAGCTGGAGTGGGGTGTTCCCACGTTCACAGCTTCCGGTCGACGGGGTCGGCACCCGGCTGTACCCCTGCGGCATCGTCACGAGCTGGTCATACATGAAGAGGCCTCAGGCGCCGGTTCCTCTCGTATGCCTTACCGCCTCGCTCGCCAGGCCCGAACCATCCGGGTAGTACTGGCACGTGATAGATCGGTTCCAGGACCTGGGTGACACTCCCTGGCGTGGCTGTACCCTCGCGCTATGAATCTTGATCAACGCCTCATCGATGCAGCCGTTGACCAGATGAACCGCCGATGGCCGGCCGACGAGTACGGCGGGGCAGCTGCCGTGTACCTCGAGGACGGTCAGATCCTGACCAGTGTCTGCCTCGACAACCTCAACGCCGGGGTCACTCTGTGCCACGAAACCGGAGCCATCTGCCAGGCATACACGCTGAACAAGCGGGTGACTGCATCGGTGTGCGTGGGAAGAGAGGCCGGCAGCACGGACATCTTTGTACTGGCGCCGTGCGGGATCTGCCAGGAGCGTCTCGCCCTATGGGGGCCGGAGGTTCAAGTGGGCGTGAGTGACCCTCTCAGCCCGTCTGGATGGACGGCGCGGACACTTGTTGAGGTTAATCCGTTCTACTGGGGAACCCGATTTGCCGATGGCGGCCCCTGGCCCTCTCCGGTCGTGCATACATCCTGACCCACTGGTCGCTGAACAGCCCCGCCCACAGCAATGATCATCTAGCCGGAGGTGTCACCCACGTTCCGAGACCGATCTGTCACGGACGTCCTGAGACCCGACATCGCCGGCAGTCCGGCCGGCCTTCCGGGCGACGACCGCCGCCGGTTGTCCAGGTCAGGCGTTGGTCGAAAGAAAGAGGGCCTCGTAGCGCGATCGCCCGGGACTCGATGAGCTGTATGCGGAGCTGCCACTCCGCGGTCGCAGTCCACTCGGCCTGTGCGGTGATCTGATCGGGGTGCTTCCGGTACAGCAACCCTGGTTCGTCAATGAAGTACCCGCCGGCGACTACTGAGGCTGCGAGCAGTAGCCCAGTGTCCTCGCCGCCGGGTAGCGCCATCCAACCGCCGAGGGCAATCGCGAGTTCTCGTCGGGTCGCCAAGCTGGTCCGGGCCGCCGCTGCCGGCCACGACTCCATGCCCTCTACGTCGTGACGGCCACGTCGTCCAGACCATCGCCCGGCACGCCAGCGTGAAGATCACCCTCAAGGTCTACGCTCACGCCAATCTCGACGCGATGCGGCAGGCGCTCGGCAAGCTCGACGGGCGGCTGTCGTGAACCCGGCTGCTGTCAGCGTTGCTGTCATCCGGCCGTCTCGCGGCAGTCTCCGCCCCGAAACGCCTGGTGGAATTGGAGCCCCCGGCCGGGATCGAACCGGCGACATCTCGCTTACAAGGCGAGTGCTCTGGCCAGCTGAGCTACAGGGGCGCATGTGCCGACGTCAGCATAGCGACTGACTCCCGGAATTCCCGCTCGGCAGGTGTCCCGAGCACGGATAACGTCAATTTCCCGACCGCTCCGGCCAAGGGATCGCCATCGCGCGCCCGGACGTCGGTGGTGATTGATGCCTGGCCGTGCCTGGCTGACCGGAATGCGCAAGCTGTCGGTCCCTCCCGCTGTTCCCCGTCTTGGCAGGGTGGAGAAAGCCGTTTACCGTGCAGTGACACGGACGACACCCACGATCGGCTCCGGCCGCCCCAGGGACGTCGCCCGTGGACCGGCACCGAGGGTGCCGGTGGCTCCTTCACTCGGATCGTCCGGCACGTTCCTGCCGGTGAAAGGAAGCGCACCACCATGGCTACGGTCACCTACGCGAAGGCCTCCCGGATCTACCCGGGTACCGAGCGCCCCGCGGTCAACCAGCTCGACCTCCAGATCGGCGACGGAGAGTTCCTCGTCCTGGTCGGCCCGTCGGGTTGCGGTAAGTCCACCAGCCTGCGGATGCTCGCCGGCCTGGAGGACGTCGACGACGGCGCGATCTACATCGACGACCGGGACGTCACCCACCTGCCGCCGAAGGCCCGCGACATCGCGATGGTCTTCCAGAACTACGCCCTCTACCCGCACATGTCGGTGTACGAGAACATGGCGTTCGCGCTCAAGCTGCGCAAGACCTCCAAGGACGAGATCGACCGGCGGGTCAAGGAGGCGGCGGGGCTGCTCCAGTTGGAGGAGTTCCTCAACCGCAAGCCGAAGGCGCTCTCCGGCGGCCAGCGCCAGCGGGTCGCCATGGGCCGCGCGATCGTCCGCGAGCCGCAGGTCTTCCTCATGGACGAGCCGCTGTCGAACCTCGACGCCAAGCTCCGCGTGCAGACCCGTACCCAGATCGCCTCGCTGCAGGCCAAGCTCGGCATCACCACGGTCTACGTCACGCACGACCAGGTCGAGGCGATGACCATGGGTCACCGGGTGGCGGTCATGCTCGACGGCGTGCTCCAGCAGGTGGACACTCCCCGCGCGCTCTACGACACCCCGGCCAACGTCTTCGTCGCCGGCTTCATGGGCTCCCCCGCCATGAACATCAAGACCGTGCCGCTGAACGAGCAGGGCGCCGCCTTCGCCGAGCTGCAGATCCCGCTGACCCGGGAGCAGGTCGCCGCCGCACAGGCCGAGAACGGCGACGGCAAGGTGACCGTCGGCTTCCGTCCGGAGGACTGCGACCTGGTCAGCCCGACCGAGGGCGGCATGCCGGTCGTGGTCGAGCTGGTCGAGGACCTCGGCTCGGACGCCAACGTCTACGGGCACGCCGCGCTCCAGGGCCACGACGAGCGGTTCGTGGTCCGCACCGACCGGCGCACCATGCCGAACATGGGTGACACCGTGTTCGTCAAGCCGCGTACCGGCCGCAGCCACGTCTTCCACGCCACCACCGGCAACCGGATCTGACGTACGCGAAAGGGGCGGTCCGCTGTCGGCGGGCCGCCCCTTCGTCGTCGGTGCGTGCGCGGGTCGGTCAGACCTCGACGGCGCGGCGGCGGGCCACCTCGGCGAGGGTGACCGCGGCGGCGACGCTGGCGTTGAGCGACTCCACCTCGGAGATCATCGGGATGCTGACGGTCAGGTCGCAGGTCTCCCCGACCAGCCGGGACAGCCCGCGCCCCTCCGAGCCGACCACCACGACCAGCGGGCCGACGGCGGCTTCCAGGTCGTACAGGTCGGTTTCGCCGTCGGCGTCCAGGCCGACCACCATGTAGCCGGCGTCCTGGCAGGCCTTCAGCGACCGGGTCAGGTTGGTGACCTGGGCGACAGGCACCCGCGCGGCCGCGCCGGCGCTGGTCCGCCAGGCGGTCGCGGTGATCCCGGCGGCCCGCCGCTCGGGTACGAAGACACCCTGCGCGCCGAACGCGGCGGCGGACCGGATGACCGCGCCCAGGTTGCGCGGGTCGGTGACCCCGTCCAGCGCGACCAGCAGCGGGGCGGTGTGCTCCACCGACGCGGCGATCATGTCCTCGAAGGGCTGGTAGGCGAACGGCGGCACCTGGAGGCCGACGCCCTGGTGCAGCACCCCACCGGTCATCCGGTCCAGCTCGGCCCGGCTGATCTCCAGGATGGCGATGCCCCGGTCGGCGGCGGTACGCACGATCTCGTTGACCCGGTCGTCGGCGTCGATGCCCTGCGCGGTGTAGAGCGCGGTCGCCGGCACCTGCGCGCGCAGCGACTCCAGCACCGGGTTGCGGCCGACCAGCAGCTCCGGGGTGTCCTTCGACGGGTTGGACTTGCGGCCCGGCGCGACCCGGGGGCCGGAACGACCGGTGGGCTTGCCGCCCCGGCCGCCCGCGCCACGGGCCGCCGGAGCGCCCCGGCCGCCGCCCCTGCCCCAGGTGGTGTCCTTGCTGCCCGGCTGACCGATCTTGGGGGCGCGCCCCTCCTCGGCCGCCGCGCGGCGCTCCTTGTCCTGCTTCCAGGCGGTGCGCTGGGGCAGTTTCTCGGTGCCCGAGTACGCCTTGTGCCAGGGCCGCTCGTCGGCGGGCAGGGTCTTGCCCCGGCCCGCGAGGGAGTCCTTGTTCTTGCCGCCGGAGCCCTTGGGGGCACCCGCCTTCGGCGTCAGTCGCCGGCCACGGCGCTGCGAGTTGCCGGCCATCAGTCCTGCTCTCCAATAGTCCAACGGGGGCCCTGGGGGGTGTCCTCGACCACCACGCCGGCCTGCTTGAGCTGGTCGCGTACGGCGTCGGCGGCGGCCCAGTCCTTGCGGCCGCGGGCCTGGGCGCGCTGTTCCAGGGCCAGCGCGACCAGGGAGTCCACCACGCCGCGCAGGTCGTCGGCGCGGTCGCCGCCGGTCCAGGCCGAATCCAAAGGGTCGACGCCGAGGATATCCAGCATGGCCCGCGCGGCGGCCAGGGTCGTGCGGACGGTCACATCGTCGCCGGCGGTCAGCGCGGTGTTGCCGTCCCGGATGATCTCGTGCAGCACGGCGAGGGCGGCCGAGGTGTTCAGGTCGTCGTCCATCGCCGCGACGAAGCCGGCCGGCAGCTCGCCGAGCTGGCCGCCGCCGACCCGCTCGGCGGCCCGCTGGACGAAGCCCTCGATCCGCCGGTACGCCACCGCGGCCTCGCGCAGCGCGTCCTCGGAGTAGTCGATCCGGGACCGGTAGTGGGCCGCCGCGTAGTAGTAGCGCAGCTCGACGGGGCGCACCCCGAGCGAGTCCACGTACGTCAGGTCGAGGGCGTTGCCGAGCGACTTGCCCATCTTGGCGCCGCCGATGCTGAGCAGCCCGTGGTGCACCCAGTAACGGGCGAACGGCAGGCCGGCGGCCTGCGACTGGGCGATCTCGTTCTCGTGGTGCGGGAAGGTCAGGTCGAGCCCTCCGCCGTGGATGTCGAACTCGGCGCCCAGGTAGCGCCAGCACATCGCCGAGCACTCGATGTGCCAGCCGGGGCGGCCCCGACCCCACGGCGACGGCCAGTACGCGTCGGCCGGCTCGTCCGGCTTGGCGCCCTTCCAGAGCGCGAAGTCCCGGGGATCACGCTTGCCACGCTCGGGGGCGTCCCCGGCGGACTGCATGTCGTCCGGCGACTGCCCCGACAACGACCCGTACGCCGGCCAGGAGGCCACGTCGAAGTAGACGTCGCCGGAGCCGTCGGTGGCCGGGTAGGCGTGCCCATCGGCGATCAGCCTGGCGATCAGCTCGTGCATCTCCGGGATGTGCCCGGTGGCGCGCGGCTCGTACGTCGGCGGCAGCACGTTCAGCGCCCGGTACGACTCGGCCAGGATCAGCTCGTTGGCGTACGCGATGGTCCAGAACGGGCGGCCCTGCTCCAGCGCCCTGACCAGGATCTTGTCGTCGATGTCGGTCAGGTTGCGGATGAAGGTGACCTCGTAGCCGGCGACGAGCAGCCAGCGGCGCAGCACGTCGTAGTTGACGCCGGAGCGAAGGTGACCGATGTGCGGCGGGGCCTGGAGGGTGAGACCACACAGGTAGACCCCCACCTTGCCGGCTTCCCGCGGGACGAAGTCCCGCACCGATCGGGTGGCGGTGTCATACAGGCGTAGCGTCACCTCACAAGGGTAGCCGTCCATGCTTTCCGGGATCGCCGGGAGCCGGGCCGTACGCTGCGTGCTGTGGAGACGGCAGGACCGGCGGGTGACCCGGCCCGGGGCGGGGAGACGGCGCGGACCCTCGACCGGGGGCTGCGCCTGCTGCACCTGGTGGCCGACGCGCCGTCAGGCCTGACCGTCACCGAGGCGGCGAACCGGCTGGGCATCGGCCGGGCGGCCGTCTACCGGCTGGTCGGCGCGCTGACCGGGCACGGGATGCTGCGCCGCGACGGCGAGGGCCGGCTGCGTCTCGGCGCGGGCGTGCTGCACCTGGCCCGCCGGGCCCAGCCGCTGCTCGCCGAGGGGGCGCTGCCCGCGCTGCGCAGGCTGGCCGAGCAGGCCGGGGCCACCGCGCACCTCACCGTGGTCGAGGGGGGCGAGGGGGTGGCGCTGGCCGTGGTGGAGCCGAGCTGGACATCGTTCCACGTGGCGTACCGGACGGGGGCGCGGCACCCGCTGGAGCGGGGAGCCGCCGGGCGGGCCATCCTCGCCGGGCGCTCGGGCGACGCCGCTCCGGTGAGCACTGCCAGCGAGTTGCAGGCCGGGGCGTACGGGGTGGCCGCGCCGGTGCTCGGGGTGGCCGGGCTGGAGGCGAGCGTGGGGGTGGTGGCGCTGGCCCCGCTGGACGTGGAAGCGGTCGGCGCCCAGGTGCTCGCCGCCGCCGAGGCGGTCGCCGCGGCCCTGCGCTGAACCGGCCGGCACGGCGATCCCACGTCCCGGCCATTACCTTGCGCGTCATTGTCATCGCATCGTGCAACTTCTATGGTGACAGCAGCTTGGCGTTCTCCTCGAAAAACGGGGGGTGGAGGACTGATGGGCTTCTGTTCGCGTGCCGTCCGCCGTGACCCGGCACGGCCGTCATGAGATTCCGACTGCTGGGCCCGCTCGCCGTCGAGGGGTCCGACCATCGACCGAGGCTGGACGGGAGGAGACCGCGGGCCGTGCTGGCGTTCATGCTCCTGGAGGCCGGCTCGTTGCTGCGGGTGGAGCAGATCATCGACGCGGTCTGGGGCGAGTCGCCGCCCCGGACGGTACGCACCCAGGTGCACGGCCAGATCTCGGTGGTACGTCGATGGCTGCGCGCCCTGCCGGACACGCGGATCGTCACCCACGACACCGGCTACGTGCTGCGGGTGGACCCGGCCGACATCGACGTGGAGGTGTTCCGGCGGCTGGCCCGGCGGGGGCGCCGGCTCGCCGCGACCGGGCAGCCGGTGGCGGCGGCAGATGCGTACCGGGCCGCCCTCCAGCTCCACGTGGGCCCGCCGCTCGGTGACATCGACGCCCCGTTCGCCGGTGCGGCGGCCGCCCGGCTCGCGGAGGAACGCCTCGGCGTGCTCGGGGACCTGAACAACCTGGACCTCGCCGCGGGGCGGCACCACGAGCTGATCCCGGCCCTCTCCGCGCTGGTGGAGCGGCACCCGTTGCACGAGCCGCTCTGGTGTCAACTGCTGGTGGCGCTGGACCGCGCCGGCCGGCGGGGAGAGGCGATCGGCTGCTACCACCGGGCCCGCCTGCTGCTGCGCGAGGAACTGGGCGTCGAGCCGGGTCCCGAGCTCTCCGGGGCCTACCGGTCGCTGCTGGCCGCCGATCCGGTCGCGGCCGGCGGCGCCGACCTCACCCGTACCCTCAGCCGGCTGGCCGAGGCCGAACGGATGCTGGGCGAGATCCGGCACCAGCTCTCCCTGCTGGGCATCGACGCGCCGGCGGCGCGGTCGGAGCCACCGACCACGCCGCCTGCGCCGCTGTGTCCGTCAGGAGATGGTGCAGGTCACGAAGAGGTTGCGGCTTGACCCGTCCCGCAGCAGGACGGAGAGTGTCTGGCCGGCGAGGCCACACACCTTGCCGGGAAGGACGGTGACCTGGTAGCGGCCGTTGGTGACGCTGACGGCACCGCTGTTCGCCCCCGGTTGGCCGTTCCAGGAGACGCCGACGACCGCGTTCAGGTCGGTGACCGGGGTGCCGTTGGCGGAGAGCGCGAAGTTGAGGGTCATGTTTCCCCCCGCGACGCCGTCCGGGTAGCTGTCGCCGATGTACCACTGCCCCTCGTAGAAGCCGTCGAACGTGTACGCCGGCACGGTCGGCCGCAGGTAGTTGCCGGTGACGTGGTTGGCCAGCGAGGTGCCGGAGGACATCCCGGCGTCGGCGTCGAACTGGTAGTGCACCCCGAGGTACACCCGGCTGCGGGCGTTCTCGGTGGCCGCCGCGCTGAAGCTGGTGAAGCTGCGAAGCACCCCGACGGCGTGCGGGTCCTCGGTGGTGGCGACGAAGCGGTAGCTGTCCGTACCGAAGAAGCCCTTCATCGCCCCCGCCCAGGCGGCGGCGAACGTGGCGTGCCCGGAGGTGTACGCCGGGAACGGCGGCGAGAAGTTCACGTTGTCGCGGTCGGCGGAGAGCGGCTTCCAGTTGGGGTCGGCGACCGTGTCGGCCCGGGAGTCGGTGCCCGCGAGCCTGACCGCGGTCTCGGGTCGCCACAGGTCGACCTCGGTCTGGTACTTGGCGTCCCACGCCACCACTGCGGCATCACCCATGGCGAAGCCGACCAGCGCGAAGAGCCGGGCGTTGCCTGCCTGGGTCAGCTTGGCCGACGTGGACACGATCCGGGTGTGGGCGAAGAGCTGGCCCGGCGGCTTGTAGGTGCGGTCCAGGTCGTTGGCCCAGAACCAGGCGGCCTGCGTCTGGTCGGCGGTACGGGTGGTGCTGGTGGACGATCCGAGGCTCTTCACCTCGTTCACCTGGGCGGCGTACTCGGAGCTGGCGAGCAGCGTGGCGTAGCTGGAGTAGCCGGCCGGCGGGCCGGGCCGGAACTGGGTGTTCGAGGTCATCGCGAACGGCTTCACCAGCCCCCAGCTCGGGGTGGCGGGCTCGCCGGAGCCGGTCCGCCGCCACTGGCCGGGCACGGTGCCGTCGGCGTAGGTGGAG
Organism: Micromonospora sp. NPDC050200; assembly: GCF_040656135.1. Lineage (NCBI taxonomy): Bacteria > Bacillati > Actinomycetota > Actinomycetes > Micromonosporales > Micromonosporaceae > Micromonospora > Micromonospora sp. NPDC050200. Next base: position 10,132 of record NZ_JBFALG010000013.1, on the reverse strand, counting down.
GTGTCGGGCGCCCCGTCGCCAACCCGGAAACTGATCATCGCCTGCGCGCTCGCCGAGCCCATCCGCTGGCCGTCGGTGCGCGCCGCCGAGTTGGCGATGCCCTCCTGCGCCGCGGTGAGGTCGGCGCTGAAGTCGATCGAGGGATAGACGCTGCGCAGCGTGTCGTACGCCGCGTAGTCGATGGCGGTGGCGAGGTCCGGGGTGACCCCGGCGGTCGGGGTGACCGTGACCCGGTACTGCTGCCCGATGCACCGATCAGCACCGGCGGCGCAGAGGGCGGAGTTGGCGGCGTCGTAGATGGCCCCGTGCACCATCGCCCCGGCCCGGGCCAACGGACCGGGAGCGCCGCCGACCTGACGGAAGGTGCGGAGCAGGACGTCGTTCCAGTACAGGACGTGGTCGGTGGGCCCGGCGGCCAGCGCCGGAGTGGTGGGGACGACGGCGACGGCGGCGCCGACGGTGACGGCCGTCAGCGCGACGGCACTCCAACGACGGGTGGACGTGTGCAACCTGCCCATGGGACTCCTCAGCGGGACCTCGATCGACCGCGACTGATATCCGCGGCTCCCCTGAGGCTGGCCCGGTCGGCTACGCGTCCACTACGCCGCCGCTATCCGGCCGGGTGGGCGTCCCGCAGCAGGTCGGCGCAAGGTTCGGCGGGCACAGCGAGGTCGCCGTCCGCTCCGGCGAGCGCGGCGGGCAGGTCGGCCAGCGAGGACACCTCGGCGTCGGGGCGTACCCCGGGCGGGCAGGGGAGGCCGTGTCGGTTGAGCCAGATCCCGCACAGGCCGGCACGCTGCGGGCCGACCACGTCGTGGGCGAGCGAGGCGCGTACAACTCGAAGGCGAACTCGCCGGCCAGCCCGCAGCGTCGGCCACCAGCCCACCGGTGACCGCCGGGCGCAGGTCGAGCAGGGTCTCGTCGGCGTCGAACACCACCACGCTCAGCACGACGCCCACCCTGTCACGCGAGCGCCGGCTCGTCCGTCCGCTCCTGCGGCCGTTCGGCGCGGGCGCCGCGCAGCTCGTCGAGGCGGACCAGCGCCACCCCGGCGACGATCAGCGCACCCCCGAACAGCTGCACCACGCTGGGCAGTTCGGCCAGCACCAGCCAGGCGATGAGCACCGCGAACATCACCTCGGTCAGCCCGACGAACGACGACAGCCGCGCGCCGAGGATCCGGGTGGCCGCGATCCCGGCCTGGTACGCGACCACCGCGGCCACCAGCGACAGCCCGGCGATCGGGACCAGCCAGCTGGTGCGCTGCCCGGCGAAGTCGACGTCGCCGAAGGTGGCCCGCAGCGGCAGCACGCCGACGAGGCCGAGCAGGGCCAGCACGGCGGCGCCGATGGCCATGCCGAAGCTGGCCATGGTGACCGAGGGCAGGTCGGCGTCGACCCGGGCGGCGAGTACGAAGTAGCCGGCCAGGCCGACCGCGGCGCCGAGACCCCAGAGGACGCCGACCGGGTCGAGGCGGCTGGCGCCGGTCAGGTCGAGCACGAAGGCCAGCCCGGCCAGCGCCGCGACCGAGCCGACCACGGTGAGCCGGCGGGGGCGCTGGCCGTGCACCAGCCACATCCAGGCCACGACCAGGATGATGCCGAGGTATTCCAGCAGCAGGGCCACCCCGACCGGCAGGTAGCGGACGGCGTTGAAGAAGCACGCCTGGGCGGTGGCGACGCCGAGCAGGCCGAAGACGCTCACCGGGCCGAGGGTGCGACGCAGCACGGCGCCCTTGCCGCGCAGGGAGAGCACGGCCGGCACCGCCAGCACCAGGGCGGCGATGCCGACCCGGGCCACGACGACGGCCTCGGCCGACCAGTCGGCCTCGATCAGGGAGCGGGCGAAGGTGCCCGAGGTGGCGAAGGTGACGGCCGACAGCAGGGCCAGCCCCAGGCCCGCGCCGGCGGATCGTTCGTGCATCAGGCTCTCCTCGCCGGCCAGGTGTCATGACCGAATCGCGCTTATGCTGGTGACGCTAACGGCCTGATCTGACAGGAGTCAAGTTGCTCTTTGCTCATGACACAGAATGTGGGTTGATCGCCACGGCCGCCCTGGTCAACACCGACGGCCCGGACGGCGAAGGGCTGCCCGACGTCGCCGCGCTGGACGGGTTCTTCGTGACGCACGGCTGGACCGGCCGGCACGAACACACCGAGGCCGAGCTGCGCTCGGTACGCGAGCTGCGCCCCCGGCTGCGCCGGATCTGGGACGCCGACGCCGACGGGATCGTCGCCATCGTCAACGAACTGCTCCGCGAGTCCCACGCGCTGCCCCAGCTGATCCGGCACGACGGCGAGCCTTACCACCTGCACGCGGTGCCCCGGGACGCGCCGCTGGCCACCCGGATGGCCGTCGAGGCGGCGATGGCCCTGGCCGATCTCGTCCGCCTCGGCGAACTGGGCCGGCTGCGGATCTGCGCCCACCAGGACTGCGACAACGTGCTGGTCGACCTGTCGAAGAACCGGTCCCGCCGGTTCTGCGAGGCGGGCTGCGGCAACCGGGCCGCGGTCAACGCGTACCGGGCGCGGAAGGCGGCCACTCGCTCCTGAGCAGCTCGTACTCCACCTCGCCGTGTTCGGTCCCCGGGACCGGGTCGTCGAAGTGCAGGTGGAAGGTGCGGACGTACCGCAGGCCGGCCTTCGCCAGCACCTGACGGGAGCGGGTGTTGACCGTCATGGTCTCGGCCCAGACCCGCCGCACGCCCACCGTGTCGAAGGCATGCCGGAGCAGCGCCCGGGAGCCCTCGGTGGCCAGGCCCCGACCCCACGCCGACCGGCGCAGCCGGTAGCCCAGCTCCGCCTCCGTCCCGTCGTCGGACGGGTCGAGCGCGAACCAGCCCAGGAACTCGCCGCCGTCCCGGTCGAGAGCCGCCCAGCGGCCCAGGCCGGGGTGGCGGTCGTACTGGCGCAGCATCCGGGGCAACTGCTCGTCGCGCACGGTGGCGCGCGGGGTGGGCGGGCCGAGGAAGCGCATCACCTCCGGGTCGCCGTCCAGGTCGACCAGGTGGTCCACGTCGTCCGGGGTGAACCGGCGCAGCCGCAGCCGCTCGGTCTCCAGCAGCACGTCTCCGGTCATGCCGGGATCATGCCCGCCGACCGCGCACCGGTCGACGGGTTATCCCGTCAGCGTCCGTCCGGCCATCAGCCACCGGGTCACGTCGACCCGAAACAGGACGTACTGGCCGTCCGGCCCGGCGGTCGCGATGTCCCAGCCGTCGTACCGCTCCGCGAGTGCCGCCACGACGTCCGGCGGCAGGGTGCAGAGCCAGACGGTCCGCTCCCGGTCCAGCCGGTCGAGCAGGTCCGCGCCGGGCGCGGCGACCACGTCAGCGCGGCGGCGCGGCCACAAAGGCACGCCAGGCGTACGGGTCGAAGGTGAGCACCGAACCCTGCGGATCCTTGCTGTCCCGCACCCCGACCACCCCCGGCAGGTTCGTCGCCACCTCGACGCAGTTGTTGTCCTGGGCGCTGCGGCTGCACTTGCGCCAGGCGGCACCGGTCAACTCCATGACTCCGCCACTTCCCTCATCAGCTCGATGGACTCCTGTGGGGGCAACGCCTCGCCGAGGATAGTCTCCCAGACCCGTTGGAGCCGGTGCAGATCCTCCGGTCGGTCCAGCTCCTGGCCCCTGATCTGACTGTCCAGATAGGCAAGCTCGGAGTCATCCACCAGAGTGGCGAGAATGAAGGGGCCACCGAGCCCTGGGTGCTCCCCGGCGGAACAAGGAACGACCAGAAGCCGGACCCGGGGGTGTTCAGTGGTCAGCCGTGCCAGATGCAACGTCTGGTCGCTCATCGTTTTCCGGCTGCCCACCGGCCGCCGGAGGGCCGCCTCGTCCATCACCGCAACGACCTTGGGTGGTCGGTCGCTGTAGAGAATGCCCTGCCGTTCCATCCGGTCGGTCAAGCGCCGCTCCACCTCGTCGGGATCGAGCAGACCACCAGCCTCGAAGACGGCCCGGGCGTAGGCCTCGGTCTGGAACAGGCCAGGAACGTGCAGGGGTCCATACCAACGCAGTGCCTTGGCCTGCTTCTCGATGGTGCGGCCACCGCGTAGCCAGATCTGGGCCTTGTCCATACTCACCAGTTCGGTGAGCATCCGGCTGAAGAGGCCGCCGGTGTCCAGGGCCCTGTCGACCAGTTCCAGGTACTTCGCCGTGGGCTGCTGCTGCCCCAACTCCACCGCGCTCACCATGGACGCCGAATAGTTGACGGCCTTGGCGAGGTCGTCCTGGCTCCACCCTCGACGCATCCGCGCCCGGCGCAGCTCGGCGACCAGGAAGGCCGCCGCCGTCATCCGCCCGTCCGCCATCCCCAGCCGCCCTCCAGCGCCCCGATGATCGACTCCAGCGCCAGGCCAGCCGGGGGACCCACGAACGCAGGGCGTCTCCCAGCACGGGCGCAAACCCTTCACACCGTAGTGGTGTCGTCAGCAGACTGTGAAGCGTGACATCGAGCGCCCACCCTCCGGGCGCGGCGGTGTCGCGGTGGGACCGCCCGCTCCCCCGGCCGGCGGTCCCACCTCCCGGGGGAGATCACGCAGCCGACCCACCTTGGAGACGACGCGATGCCCCGGCTCACCTGGAGAAACCGTCCCGCCCTGCCGTCCCGGCCCGCCGAAGGGTCGATGCCGACCCCGGTCATCCGCTCCGGCCCGGTCGGGTGGGCCCGCAACGAACGGCCCGTACCCCTCGCGCCCCGGCACCGGCGGACCTGGCGGGACCTGGGCCGGCGGTGCTCGTGCGGGCTGCGGTGGCGCGAGTGCCCGGACCGGCACGCCACCGTGCCGACCGAGCCGGTCGCCGGCCCACCCACGTCCCCGCGTCCGGAGTGGGCGGGTGCCACGCTGGCGTACCCGCAGGTGGGTCGCGCCGGTTGGCTCACGCTGGCGCAGCAGTGGCGGGCCAACGGCGGCCGGTGGTGACCGACCGCCCGCACCTGCCGCTGCGCCCACTCTGGCTCTGCCGGGTCTGCGCCGCGCCGTGGCCCTGCGCCACCGCCCGCCTCGCCCTGGTCGCCGAGTACGCCCACGACCGGGTCGCCCTCAGCGTCTACCTCTGCACAGTCCTGTACGACGCCGCCGCGGACCTGCACCGGCTGCACCCGCACGACGGGCCCGACCCGGCGGCGCTCTTCGCCCGGTTCCTCGGCTGGGTGCCGCGCACCGGACCGAAGTGATCAGGGGTGGGTCATCCGGAGCAGGTCCAGAGCCTCGTCGAGCTGGGTCTCGGAGAGCTTGCCGGAGTCCACGTGCCCTCGGGAGATCACCACCTCGCGGATGGAGGTCTGCTTGGCCAGCGCCTCCTTGGCGATCGAGGCGGCCTCGTCGTACCCGAGGTAACGGTTGAGCGGGGTGACGATCGACGGCGACCCCTCCGCGTACGCCAGGCAGACCTCGGCGTCCGCGACCAGGCCGACCACCAGGCGGTCGGCGAAGAGCCGGCTCGACGCGGCCAGCAGCCCGATCGACTCCAGCAGGTTGCGGCCCATCACCGGGAGCATCACGTTCAACTCGAAGTCGCCCTGCGAGCCGGCGAAGGCGACCGCCGCGTCGTTGCCGATGACCTGTGCGCAGACCTGCCGCATCGCCTCGGCGACCACCGGGTTCACCTTGCCCGGCATGATCGACGAACCGGGCTGGAGGTCGGGAATGCGCAGCTCCCGCAGGCCGGCGCGCGGGCCGGAGCCCATCCAGCGGATGTCGTTGGCCATCTTGTAGAGCCCCACGGCGATCGTGCGCAGCTGACCGGAGGTCTCCACCAGCGCGTCCCGGGCGCCCTGCGCCTCGAAGTGGTTACGCGCCTCGGTCAGCGGGAGCCCGGTCGAGGCGCGCAGCTTCTCGATCACCTTCCCGGCGAAACCGAACGGGGTGTTGATGCCGGTGCCCACGGCGGTGCCGCCCAGCGGCAGCTCGGCCAGCCGGGGCAGCGCCGCCTCCAGCCGCTCGACGCCGTAGCGGACCTGCGCGGCGTAGCCGCCGAACTCCTGGCCCAGGGTGACCGGGGTGGCGTCCATCAGGTGGGTACGCCCCGCCTTGACCACGGTCTCGAACTCGGCTGCCTTCTCCTCCAGCGCCCCGGCCAGGTGCTTCAGCGAGGGGATCAGATCCTCCACCACGAACTGGGTGGCGGCCAGGTGGATGGAGGACGGGAAGACGTCGTTGCTCGACTGCGAGGCGTTGACGTCGTCGTTGGGGTGCACCTCCCGGCCCAGTTCCCGGCTGGCCAGGGTGGCGATCACCTCGTTGGTGTTCATGTTGGACGACGTCCCCGAGCCGGTCTGGAACACGTCGATCGGGAACTGGTCGTCGTACCCGCCGTCGGCCACGTGCGCGGCGGCGGCGGCGATCGCGGCGGCCACGTCCGCGCCGATCACGCCCAACTCCCCGTTGACCTGCGCGGCGGCACCCTTGATCTGGGCCAGGGCCTTGATCTGGGCCGGTTCGATGCCGCGCCCCGAGATCGGGAAGTTCTGCACCGCGCGCTGGGTCTGCGCCCGCCACAGCGCCTCGGCGGGCACCTCCACCTCGCCCATCGAGTCGCGTTCGATCCGGTAGCCCGCTGCCTCTGGAGTCGTCACGCGTACCATCCTGCCGCGCCCGCCGCCGGCTCGCAGATGATCGCTCAGTCCAGCTCGGCCAGCAGCCGGGCGACCTCGTGCTGGTCCGGCGACTCGACCTGGCGGAACAGCCAGCGCCCGCATCCGGCGGGCGATACCGTCCGGCGGCGAGCCGCTGTGCCTCAGCGGCGACCGACGGTCAGCACCGGCTTGGTGACCTCGGCGAAGAAGTCATTGCCCTTGTCGTCGACCACGATGAAGGCCGGGAAGTCCTCGACCTGGATCTTCCAGACCGCCTCCATGCCCAGCTCCGGGTACTCCAGGACCTCGACGTGCTTGATGCAGTCCTGGGCGAGCCGGGCCGCCGGGCCGCCGATCGAGCCGAGGTAGAAGCCGCCGTGCTGCTGGCAGGAGCGGGTGACCTGGGCCGAGCGGTTGCCCTTGGCCAGCATCACCTGGGAGCCGCCGGCGGCCTGGAACTTCTCCACGTAGGCGTCCATCCGTCCGGCGGTGGTCGGGCCGAACGAGCCGGAGGCGTAGCCCTCGGGAGTCTTGGCCGGGCCGGCGTAGTAGACGGCGTGGTCGCGCAGGTACTGCGGCATCGGCTCGCCCGCGTCCAGCCGCTCGGCGATCTTGGCGTGGGCGATGTCCCGGGCGACGACCAGCGGGCCGGTCAGCGACAGCCGGGTCTTCACCGGGTACTTCGACAGTTCGGCGCGGATCTCGTCCATCGGCCGGTTGAGGTCGACCTGGACGACCGTCTCGGCGTCCAGCGTCTCGTCGGTGACGTCGGGCAGGAAGCGCGCCGGGTCGGTCTCCAGCCGCTCCAGCCAGACGCCCGACGGGGTGATCTTGGCGACGGCCTGCCGGTCGGCGGAGCAGGAGACGGCGATCGCCACCGGGCAGGAGGCGCCGTGCCGGGGCAGCCGGACCACCCGCACGTCGTGGCAGAAGTACCGGCCGCCGAACTGGGCGCCGATGCCGAAGTTGCGGGTCAGCTCCAGCACCTCCGCCTCCAGCTCCAGGTCGCGGAAGCCGTGCGCGGTCATCGAGCCGGAGGTGGGCAGCGCGTCGAGGTACTTGGCGGAGGCGTACTTGGCGGTCTTCAGGGCGTACTCGGCGGAGGTGCCGCCGATGACGATGGCCAGGTGGTACGGCGGGCACGCCGAGGTGCCGATGAGCCGCAGCTTCTCCTCCAGGAACTGCATCATCCGCGTCGGGTTCAGCAGCGCCTTGGTCTCCTGGTAGAGGTAGGACTTGTTGGCCGAGCCGCCGCCCTTGGCCATGAAGAGGAACTTGTACGCGTCCGGGTGCCCGTCCGGGTCCTCCGCGTAGAGCTCCACCTGGGCCGGCAGGTTGCTGCCGGTGTTCCGCTCGTCCCACATGGTCAGCGGGGCGAGCTGCGAGTAGCGCAGGTTGAGCCGGGTGTACGCCTGGTAGACGCCGCGCGAGATCGCCTCGGCGTCGGTGCCGTCGGTGAGCACGTGCCGGCCGCGCTTGCCCATCACGATCGCGGTGCCGGTGTCCTGGCACATCGGCAGCACGCCACCGGCGGCGATGTTGGCGTTGCGCAGCAGGTCCAGCGCGACGAACCGGTCGTTCGGCGAGGCGGCCGGATCGTCGATGATCGACCGCAGCTGGGCCAGGTGCGCGGGGCGCAGGAAGTGGGCGATGTCGTGCATCGCCTCGGCGGTCAGCGCGGTCAGCGCGGCCGGCTCCACGGTCAGGAACCGGCGGCCCCCCGGGCCGTTGACGACGTCGACGCCCTCGTCGGTGACCAGGCGGTACTCCGTCTGGTCCGGACCGGTCGGCAGCAAGGGGGCGTACGAGAACGCGGCGGCACTGCTCATGACGGGAAAGCCTAGGGCAGACCCGTCGATCGGTGGCACCCGACGGGTGGGTCGTGGGACGCCGCTCTCACCCGTGGCGGACCCGCCGCGCTCAGCCGTCCTTGTTCCGCGGGTCGGGGCAGAGTTCCCGCTTCGGCCCACAGTCGCCCTGATCGCCGGGAGCGCCTCCGGTGTCGGCCCCGGTGTCGCCGGGGCCGGGGGCGCCGCCACCGTCGCGGGGCGGCGGCGGTTCGCTGCCGCCGCCGCCGAACCGGACGTACCCGATCTCCCGCCCCTCGCCGATGATCATGCCGCCCGGTCCGACGGCGAGCGCGTTCGCGCTCGTCCGCAGCACCGCCAGCTCCCGACCGGTACGCGGGTCGAGCGCGATCAGCCGGTTCGGCTTCTCCTCGGTGACGACCGCCGCGTACGGGGTGAGTGCCGCCCCCGCCTTGCCGCCGGCCGGGCGGTTCCAGCGCACCCGGTCGACGCCCAGTTCCCGGCCGACGACGGTGCGCTTGTCGGCGGTACGCACCAGCGCGTACCGGTCGTCGACGGCGAGCAGCTTCTCGCCCTCCGCGTCGACCAGGAGCAGCCGCCCGTCGTACCCGTCGATGACCGCCTCCCGGCCGTCCGGCGCCACGCCGATCAGCACGTTCCGCGCGCCCTGCGGGTCCTCCCGCTGCGCGCAGCCGCCGCTGTCGGCGGTCCGCAGGTTGACCCCGGCCTTGCGCCACGCCTCCTGGCCGGTGGCCGGGTCGCGGGCGGAGATGGCGTACTGGCAGGTGCCGTCCCGGGAGACGGCGGTGATCCGGAGCATCCGGCCGCCGATCACGGCGAGCCGCTCGTCCCGCCCGGGCTCGACGTTCTGCACCACCCGCCCGGTGGCGGTGTCCACCACGTGCACCCGGCCGTCGACGGGGAAGCCGAGCAGTGGCGGCACCGACTCGGGGCCGGCCACCCCGCCGTCGATCCGGGGCGCGGTGAGCCGGCGGGTGCCGAGCAGGTTGGGGTTGTCGGCGAAGAGCCCGGTGCTCACGCCGGGCAGGAACGCCGTCCAGAGTGGTCGGGTGCCGCGCGGGTCCCAGGCGGTCAGCGTGCAGTCGGTCGGCTCGAGGCAGTGCGCGTCGAGCAGCATGTTCCGGTACGTCCAGACGGCCACCGCGTCGTCGTCGCGCCGGCGTACCGCCCCGGTCGTCGGGTCGAGCAGTTCGTACCCCTTGACCAGCAGCTTGCCCACGGCAACGACCGGGTCCCGGGTGCCGCCGGCCACCGCGGCCCAGTCCGCCTTGCGTTCCCACAGCTGCGTCCCGGTGGCCAGGCTGCGCGCCTCGACCCGGGTCCGCTGCTCGACCACGACGGTGTCCCCGGCGATGGTCACGCTCTTCGGGGTGCCGCCGATGCGCTCCTGCCAGACCACGTCCGGCTCGGAGATCGGCTTCCGGCGGTCGATCCAGTCCCACATGCCGGGGAACGGGTTCCAGACCCCGGTGGCGGCGAGGACGACCACGGTGACGAGCCCCAGCAGCAACCAGCCGCGTACGCCAAGGCCCTTCACACCGCACACGGTAGCGACGATCACCGCCCTCCCTCCGCCCCGCGCCGGAGTGTCGCCGCCTTTCTCCGCGCCGATCTTGCACTTGCGGCCCTCGATATATCCGGTTGAACCCGGTACGCCCGGGCAGCAACTGCAAGATCGCCGGGGTGGAGGGAGGGCGGTGATCGTCGCTACCGTGTGCGGTG
>NZ_JBFALG010000012.1:123034-141272 GCF_040656135.1 Micromonospora sp. NPDC050200 | reverse complement strand
CCGGCGACCACCCCAACCGCAGCCGCTCGCGTACCACCTCCCGCAGGCCCGGTACCCGCTCCACCGCCCACGTCTTCGGCCTGCACCGGGCGACCGCCGCCGCCGCGTCGGCCGCCGCGGCCCGGTACCCGACCCGGCCACCGTGCCGGGCGACCTCCCGCGACACCACCGACGGGTTCCGGCCGATCAGGACCGCGATCTGCTTGTACTCCAGGCCTTCGGCCAGGCCACGGGATATCTCTTCACGATCAGCCAAGGTCAACAACGCACGCACGGCGGAACATCCTGTCCCACCGAACCAGCAAGATCAAATGCTACGACCGGCTGAACCTGCCACGCGTAGAACGCCCCCGGCACGAACCGCCGGCATAGTTCCTTGAAGTCCGTCGGCAGCGCGACGCCCAGTTCGGCTTCCACCTGCTCCCAGCCGACGCCATCCTCGGGCTCCTGGCGCCATCCGGTCACGTCGATGATCCGGTCGATCCACGTCAGCTGATCATTCACGGCCGGCAAAGTAACAGCACAGGCGGACATCCCCTCGCATGGTCGCCACCCGCCCGCTGACCGTTGCTGTACTTCACTGCCGTACGACAGCAGAAAGGCCACCTCCCGAACCCGGGAAGTGGCCTTTGACCTGCGTGGGCGATACTGGGATCGAACCAGTGACCTCTTCGGTGTGAACGAAGCGCTCTCCCGCTGAGCTAATCGCCCTCAGCGCCGATGACTCTACCTGATCGTGTGAGCGGACCGGAAATCCGGGGTCCGCGCGCCGCGGGGCCGGGCGTCAGTTGGTCGCGAGGTAGTGCAGCAGGCGGGCCACCAGGTCGATGCCGAGGCTGTACTTGAGCGACAGCCAGACGACCATGGCGACGAAGACGAGCCCGACGGAGCCCAGCACCAGGCGTACCGGCAGGGACCGGGAGGTGGCCCAGCGGGTCCAGGCCTGGACGTGTCGGCGGGTGAAGGCGAGCAGTCGTCGGGCCCAGTGGAACTCGACGGCCCAGATGGCGAGGCCGGCGATGACGATCAGCCAGCCGGGGCCGGGCAGCGGGATGAGGACGAGGCCGATGGTGACCACGATCGCCCCGGCGATCGAGATGAAGATCTTGAGGGTGACCCGGCCGGTGGGGTTGGCGCGGATCAGGTCGAGGCTGGTGCGGACCCGCTGCCGGAAGCCGCTGCGGGGCCGGTCGGCGAGGGCCGTACCGGTGCCGCCGGGGCCGTTGGGGGTGCCGGCGGCGTCGTGATCGGCGTCGCGGGGGGCGGCGGCGTCACCCCGGGTGGAGCGGCCGGCGGCGCCACCGCGGACGGTGCGCGAGGTGGCGCGGCGGGCGGGCCTGCCACCTCGACCGGAGCGGCCGTCGGAGGCCGGCCGACCGTCCCGGTCGTGCTGATCCATCGGCACCGCGTTCCCCCGCCTTTCGGCTGCTCGGGCCCCTACTTTCGGTGAGCCGGCCGCGGTCGTCGCATCCATTGAGGATCGGTTCGTGACCATTTCACCCCCCAGTGTCGCCCCGGCCCGTCACTTGCGCAGACCACTGGACGTTACCGGAGTAAGTCGACGACTGAGCCACCCGACGCCGGGCGGGATCACGCACTGGGCAGACCGGAAATCGTACAAGAATTTTCACATTCTGGCGGCGCTTCCGAAGCACTTCCCACCACTGGGTGAAGTCAGCGCATGGCGGAGCGTAGCCAGGAGTAGCACCTGAGTATGGGAAAAGCGGGACACGCGCGTTCCGCAGCGGTGCCGGGGGGAGAACGTCCATGAGTGTCATCCGACCGACGACCGTAGAGGTCGAGACGTCGCTAAGGCTCGTCGCGCCTGACGCCACCGCATTGCCGGTGCGTGCCAGTCTGCGTTACGACCCTGCTGACCCGTATGCGGTCCATGTCCTGTTCCACGCCGAATCCGCCGGTGGCGAGGCCGTCAGTTGGTCCTTCGCCCGCGAACTGCTGGTGACCGGTCTCGACGAACCGGCCGGCATCGGCGACGTCCGGGTCTGGCCCTGGGCCACCCCACGCGGCGACTTCGTCGCGCTGGCGCTGTCGTCACCCGACGGCAACGCGCTCTTCGAGGTGCCGCGCAGCGTCCTGGTGCGCTTCCTGCGGCGAACCTACGTCGTCGTCCCGCGCGGCCGCGAGGCCGAGCACCTCGACGTCGACACGGCGGTGAACCGGTTGCTCGCCGGCCGCTGACCCCACCCGATCGGGGCCGCGCGGATCTGCCGAGTCCGCGCGGCTCCGGCTCACCACGATCAGGTACGCCTCAGCCGTGCGTCGTGAGGCCGCCGTCGACCGGGATCACCGCGCCGGTCAGGTACGCCCCGGCGCGGGACGACAGGTAGATCGCCGTGCCGGCCATGTCCTCCGGGCGGCCGATCCGGCCCAGCGGCACCTGCTGCTCGATCGCCGAACGGGACGCCGGGTCCTCCAGGGCGAACGCCATCATCTTGCTCTCGAACGGGTCCAGGGCGATCGCGTTGACCGTGATCTGCTCACCGGCCAACTGGTGGGCGAGGCTGCGGGTCAGCATGTGCACGGCCGCCTTGGTGGCGGAGTACGCGTACACCTCCATGAACGGCACCCGGATGCCGTCGACCGACCCGATGTTGATCATGCGGGCCGGGTCGTCGGCGCTGGCCGCGGCGCGCAGCGCCGGCAGCAGCGCGGGCCTACCGCTCGGTAACGTAACCGGGCCCGCCGACCCCGGACAACCCGCGGGTACGCGGCACCACGGTCCCGTCGCCGGGATGCGACCGTCTCCACCTCCGGTTACCGTCGCAGGTGATGGTCCCTTCCGGTCAGCTCTCCCCGGCAGCCCGTCCCGACCTGCCCACCGCCGAGATCGACCTGCTCGACCTCGGTGACCTCGCCCCCGACCCCGGGTGGCGCCGCCCCACCCTGCTCGACGCGGACCTGCTGATCCTGGTCACCGGCGGCCACGGCACCGCCGAGCTGGACTTCCGCGCGCTGCCCTGCCGGCCCGGCACGCTGCTGCGGGCCAGCCCCGGCCTGGTGCTGCGCTGCACCCCGCAGCTCGACGCGACGGTGGTGCGCTGGCGCGGCGAGGCGCTGCGTGGCCTGGACGTCGACCCGGACGCCGTGCCGACCCACCACCAGTTGGCCGGCGAGGACGAGGACGCGGTCATCAACGAGGTCAGCCAGTTGACGGTGGACTGTCGCCGGCACCGCGACGACCCGGCCGCGCGGGGCCTGCTGCGCCACCAGCTCGCCGTCCTGCTGCTCCGGCTGGCGCTGCTCCCGACTGACGGGCCGGCCGGCGCCGGGGGCGGGCCACAGCGCACGGAGCTGACCACCTTCCGCCGGCTCTGCCGGGAGATCGAGCGCGGCTACCAGCACACCCGCCGGGTGGAGGACTACGCCGCCCAGCTGGGCTGCTCGGTGCGTACCCTGACCCGGGCCTGCCTGGCCGTGACCGGGCGCAGCGCCAAGCAGGTGGTCGACGAGCGGGTGGCGCTGCAGGCCAGCCGGCTGCTGGCCGCCACCGACGAGCCGGTGGCCCTGATCGGCCGCCGGCTCGGCTTCCCCGAGCCGACCAACTTCGGCCGCTTCTTCACCCGCGAGGTCGGGGTGAGTCCCGGGGCGTTCCGGGCCGCACGAGGGCAGCCGCCGCGGCGCATCGTGCGGCCCCGTCGGCCCGCCGACCCGACGTGCTGAGCTGGCCGGGCATGATGGCGGGGTGCAGATCTCCGCGCGCGGCGACTACGCGGTACGGGCGGCGCTGAGCCTGGCCAGCGCGTATCCGGCGCTGCTGTCCACCCAGGCGATCGCCACCGAACAGGACATGCCGCGCAAGTTCCTGGAGGCCGTCCTGGCCGACCTGCGCCGGGCCGGCGTCGTGCGGGCCCAGCGCGGCGCGGAGGGCGGCTACACGCTGGCCCGGCCGCCCCGCGAGTTGACCGTCGGGGCGGTCCTGCGCGCGGTGGAGGGCCCGCTGGCGGGGGTGCGCGGCCTGCGCCCCGAGGAGACCCGGTACGAGGGCTCGGCGGAGAACCTGCCGCGGCTCTGGGTGGCCGTCCGGGCGGCCGTCCGGCAGGTGCTCGACGAGGTCAGCCTCGCCGAGATAATCAGTGGCCGGCTGCCCGCGCACGTCCGTAGGTTGACCGCTCTGCCCGACGCCTGGGAGCCGCGCTGATGCCCACCCCCACCCTGCGCACCGACCGGCTGCTGCTGGAGCCCTACCGCCCGGCCGACGCCGAGGACGCCGTCGCCCTGCTCACCGACCCGGAGGTGGGCCGGTTCATGGGCGACGGCCCGCTCGCCCCCGACGACGCCGTGGCCCTGTTCGGCCGGGTGTTCAGCAAGGTCTACGCCGGCGACCTCTTCGACGTCTGGGCGGTCCGCCGCGACGGCCGGTACGTCGGGCACGCCGAGATCAAGCGCACCGACGACGTGGACGGCCACGAGATCGTCTATGCCCTCACCAAGCCCGCCTGGGGCGGCGGCCTCGGCACCGAGCTGGCCCGGGCCCTGGTCCGGTACGGCTTCGACACCCTCGGCCTGTCCCGGGTGTACGCCACCGTCGCCGAGGACAACAAGGCCTCGCTGGCGCTGCTGGCCAAGCTCGGCTTCGTCCACGAGCGGGACGTCACCGAGGACGACGGCAGCGTCACCCGGGTCCTCGCCGTCGACCGCGCGCCGGTGCCCGCCTGAGCCCTGTTCCGGGGCGCGGTCCCCGTCACAGCGCGGATCACCTCCGGTGAGATGTAACGGAGCCGGACCCGCACAGCATTGCCATTGGCCCGTCCGGAGCGGATCGGGAGCAGGTTTCGCAAATCGTGGATCCGGGCATGTTCGATGTCGACACAGCAGGGCAGTACCGGAGAAGGCGAGGGGAGCCCACGATGGGTCTGATGTTCCGCAAGCGCAAGAAGTACGGGCCGATCATCCTGAACTTCACCGAGAACGGCTTCTCCTCCTGGAGCATCAAGATCGGTCGCTGGTCCTGGAACTCCAGGGCCAGGGCGCACCGGGTCGACCTGCCGGGGCCGCTCTCCTGGAAGCAGGACAAGTCCCGGGCGTGACCTCCCGAGGTCGAGCGGGGTGCCGGTGGTTCACCGGCACCCCGCCCGGCGTTCCGGGCGTTTCGCGTCGCCCGGCCCGGGCGGCACGTCCCTGATCCCGGGCGCCGGCGGCATCGCCGCTGTCCGGGGTTGGCCGTTCCGCGAATCGCGGCGGCGTCCCCGGCGCAGAATCGCCACATGAGCGCGGACGGGTCCTACCGGCGGGAGCGGCGCTGGGCGGTGGTGGCGTCGGTGCTGCTGGTGCTCGCCTACTTCCTCGTGCCGGTGGCGCCCGACCCGAACCGGCTGCGGCTCGTCCTGCGCTCGGCCGGCACCCTGATCCTGGTCCTCACCGTCGCCCTGCTTGTCACCGGCCAGGTACGCCGGCAGCTCGCCGGCCAGACGCCGACCGACAACGCGCAGGTCCGGGCGCTGATCCGCCTCGCGGTCGCCCTGGTGGCCGGCGTGCTGGCCTTCGCCCTGGCCGACTACATCGTGGCGGACTCCCGGCCCGGCGAGTTCGTGAACCTGGAGACCCGGATCGACGCGCTCTACTTCGCGCTCGCCACGCTGACCACCATCGGCTACGGCGACGTGCACGCGGAGGGGCAGATCGCCCGGGTGGTGGTCAGCGCGCAGATGCTCTTCAGCATCGGGGTGGTGACCACCGGGGCGTCCATCGTGGTCAAGCAGTTGACCGGCCGTCCCCGCCAGGGCCGACACTGATCAGCACGTCGCCGCCGAGGCGGCCGTGCTCCGGGTCGCGGGTGACCGCGCCGGAGTGCAGCAGGGTGGTGAGCGCGGGGACGGTGTCGGCGGCCCGGTAGACGGTCGCGGTGAGGGTGTGCCGGCGCAGCTCGGTGACCGTACGCGGGCCGGAGCGGGCCAGCTCGGCCAGCAGTTCACGGCGCAGCGGACCCGGCTCGGGGTGCAGGGCGATGTCGAGCAGCCCGCCGGCCGGGTCCCCCGGGTCGCGGTAGCGGACCCCGGCGAACTCGTCGACCTCCCAGAGCGCGTCCTTGAACGCCTCCAGGCTCTTGTCCAGTCCGGTGCCGAAGGCGACCCGCCGGGCCGGTGACCCGTCGGCGGGCACCAGCTCGACCTCGGTGACCAGCGGGAAGCCGGCTTCGGTGAGCGCCGGCCGGAGGGTGGCCGGGGCGGGCGCGGTGAGCAGCAGTTCGGCCGGGCGGCCGGTCGCCGCGGCGGCCAGCAGCGCCGGCTCGGGGGCGGCGGCGTCGGCCAGGGTCAGCAGCGGCGCGCCGGCCGCGCCGGCCGCCTTGAGCACCACCGGCAGCCGGGACGCCTCGCCCGGGACCACGTGCACGGCCACGTCGGCCGGCAGCGTCGCCTCGACCGGGCCGAGCCGGGCCGGCAGGTCGGGTCCGCCGCCGGCCAGCACGAGGACGGTCAGCCGCCGCCCCCGGAGCCGGTCGGCGAACTCGGCCACCACCCGCAGGGCCGCCTCGGCGGTGCCGGGGTCCCCCGCGTACGACAGGGCGAGGGTGGCGCGCCGGGAGCGGTGCAGCGCCCCCGGCAGCCAGTGGTCGAGCTGCCGCACGAGCAGCTCACGCAGGACGGTGTCGGTGGACATTCTGTCGTTGTACCGTACGGCGACTTCAGGCCGACACGGAGATGCCCACCCCGCCCCGGGTCTGGCCGCCGTAGCGCTGCCGTTCCCGGTCGAGGTCGAGCCGGCCGATCCGCCTGCGCGCCGACAGCGCGGCGTCGTCGATCAGGTCGGCCGGGACGAGCCAGACGATCTCGAACTCCAGGCCGTCCGGGTCCTGGCCGTAGAGGCTCTTGGTGGTGCCGTGGTCGGAGCTGCCGACCAGCGCGCCCGCGGCGGCCAGCCGCTCGGCGGTGGCGCCCAGCTCGTCGAGGGTGTCCAGCTCCCAGGCCAGGTGGTAGAGGCCCACGGTGGCGCGGCCGGCCTGCGAGCGGCCGGCCGCCGCGCCGATCTCGAACAGGCCGAGGTCGTGGTCGTTGGTGGAGTCGGGCGCCTGGAGGAAGGCGGCGCCACGGAATCCGTCCGGGGTCATCGGCACCGGCCGGAAGCCCAGCACGTCGCGGTAGAAGGCGACGCTGCGGTCGAGGTTGCTGACGTAGAGGACGGCGTGGTTGAGGCGGTGGATTCCCATGCACCCCACACTAGCGCGATTTAGTTGAACACTCAACCAGTGCCGCTATGATGGGCGTCATGACCCGGTGGCTGGACCCCGACGAGCAGCGCACCTGGCGGGCCTTCCTGACCGCCTCCCGAGCGCTGATGGACACCCTCGACCGCGAGCTGCAACGCGACGCGGGGATGCCGCACGCCTACTACGAGATCCTGGTCCGGCTCTCCGAGGCCCCCCGGCGGCAGCTGCGGATGAGCGAGCTGGCCGACCTGACCGGCTCCTCGCGCAGCCGGCTCTCGCACGCCGCCGCCCGGCTGGAGTCGGCCGGGTGGATCCGGCGCGAGGACTGCCCGACCGACCGGCGCGGCCAGATCGCCGTGCTCACCGACGACGGCTTCGCGGTGCTCGCCGCCGCCGCCCCCGGCCACGTCGAGGGGGTACGCCACCACCTCTTCGACGCGCTCAGCCCGGCACAGGTCGACCAGCTGCGCCGGATCAGCGAGACGCTGGTCGCGCACCTGACCGGTTGACGACTGATCACCGTCGGGACTTGTACATACCGTCGCCGGACGAGCACGATGGGGCGTGCCCTCCGGCTTCGCTGACCTGACCCTCCAGGCGCACCACCTGGTGTCCGCCGGCGACCTGGCCGGCGCGCAGCGACTGCTCGCCGACGCGCTGACCGACGCCGACCCCCGGCCCGACCGCGCCTCCCCCGAACTGGCCGACGCCGCCGGGCTCCAGGCGCGGGTGCTGGTCGCGCTCGGCGAGCCGCACTCCGCCCGCGGCTGGGCGGCCTTCGCGTACGCCGCCGCCACCCGGCTGTACGGACGCTCGGACGAGCGGACCATCTCGGCGGGGGCGACCCTGGCCGCGGTGCTGCACCGGGTCGGCAGCGACGCCCGCGCCGCCCGGCTCTACTCCGAGGTGATCCTGGAGCTGACCGCCCGGGACGGGCCGGAGTCGCTGCGGGTGCTCGCCGCGTACGCCGACCTGGCCACCGTGGAGTACGCCCGTGGCCAGTGCGCGCAGGCCCGCGAACGCCTCCAGGACGCCTGGGAGCTGCACCGCGAGGTCTACGGCGACGGCCATCCCAGCGGCATCAAAATGCTGGCCCGGCTCGGGGCGATGCAACGCGACTGCGGCCGGTTCACCGAGGCGCACGACAACCTCGCGCTCGCCCGCGAGCTGGCCCGCCAGCACCTGCCCGCCGACGACCCGCTCGCCCGGCAGGTCGCCGCGCTGGCCCGGGCCGCCGCCGACCCGGACCACGCCTGCGACGACGAGCCGCCCCCGGAACGGGACACCCCGGTGGTGCCGGCCGCCCGCACCGCCCCGCCCGACGAGGGGCCACCCGAGCCGCCCGCCTGGCCGGTGGGGCCGGCCGCGACCGACCAGACGTACCCACCGACGGTGCCCGGCCAGCGGCTGCCCACCGAGGACGCCGAATCCCCGTACGCCGACGACCCGGACACCGAGCGATGGCCGCCGCAGCCGGTCACCGAGCCGGAACCTCCGGCGAACGAGTCGGTCCCCCCATCCGTGGTCGGGCTGGCCGCCGGGTACGCCGAGGAGGCCGACGGGGTGCACCGGGTGGCCCAGCGCCACCCGGACCCGTCCCGGCTGCTGCCGGTGGTGATGCCCCCGCACCACGTGCCGCCGCCGCGCCGCAACCGGACGACCCCGGCCGTGGTGGCCGGGCTGACCGTGGTGGTGCTGGGCACCGTCGCGGTGGTCGCCGGGGTGTCCCGGATCGACGGCGGCGACGACCCGCCGGCCCCCGCCACCTCCCCGACCGGCCCGCCACAGAGCCCCGCCCCGTCACCCGCGCCGCCGACCGCCGGGGGCGCCGCCCCGCCCGGCACGCCCCCGGGACGGGTGACCTTGCGCGACCGCCGGGACAACATCGCCCTGGACTGGGAGTACCCGGCGGGCGCGGAGGGGCCGGTGGTCATCTCCGGCGGCCGCGCCGGACAGGACCCGCAGGCCTTCCAGGAACTGCCCGCCGGGACGAACAACTTCATCGTGTACGGCCTGGACCGCAGCAACGACTACTGCTTCACCGTCGCGGTGGTCTGGTCCACCGACACCGTGAGCCGGGCCCGCGAGGTCTGCACCCGCCGCCGCTGACGCCTCCCCCTGAGGGGGCCGGGCGGGACGGCATGCCGGGCGCGGCGGTGTGACATGGTCGCGGGCGGCGGACATGCGTGGTGCGACGGCTCGCGACGCGGTATCTTTCTCAGTTCGGACACAAAAAAGGAATGGCGACAACGGCCATTCCTGCGCCCATTCTAATTGACGAGGAGACGGCTTGTCAACGCAATCCGACGGTTCCGTCGCGCAGCGGCACGACGACGAGATCGGCCGCGAGCAGGAGTACGTCTCGATGCTCTACGGCCAGCTGGACGGCATGCGTGAGCAGGCCGCCCGGCGGCTCACCGAGGAACTGCGGACCACCGGCGGCACGTTGCAGGCCCGGTCCCAGCGCGACAGCGCGGTACGGATGTACGCCGACCAGGTCGAGCAGTTCTCCGCCGTGGAGAACGGGCTCTGCTTCGGCCGCCTCGACGACACCGACGGAGCCGCGCACTACATCGGCCGGATCGGCATCTTCGACACCACCGGCGACTACGACCCGCTGCTGATGGACTGGCGCGCCCCCGCCGCCCGGCCGTTCTACCTCGCCACCGCCGCCAACCCGCAGGGCGTGCGGCGCCGCCGGCACCTGCGTACCCGGCAGCGGAAGGTCACCGGGCTCAACGACGAGGTGCTCGACCTCGCCACCGCCTCCCCCACCGCCCACGAGGAACTCACCGGTGAGGCGTCCCTATTCGCCGCGCTCAACGCCGGCCGGACCGGGCGGATGCGCGACATCGTCGAGACCATCCAGGCCGAGCAGGACCAGGTGATCCGCGCCGACCTGCCGGGCGTCCTGGTCGTCCAGGGCGGCCCCGGCACCGGCAAGACCGCCGTCGCGCTGCACCGGGCCGCGTACCTGCTCTACACCCACCGGCGGGAACTCTCCAGCCGGGGCGTGCTGCTGGTCGGCCCGAACGCCACCTTCCTGCGCTACATCTCGCAGGTGCTGCCCACGCTGGCCGAGACGGGCGTACTGCTGCGTACCCCCGGCGACCTCTTCCCCGGAGTGAGCGCGCGGCGGGCCGAACCGGCCGGGACCGCGGCGCTCAAGGGGCGGACGGTGATGACGGAGGTGCTGGCCGCCGCGGTCCGCGACCGGCAGTGGGTGCCGGACGAGCCGCTGGAGATCGAGGTCGAACGGGAGACACTGCGGCTCGACCCGGAGGTTGTCCGCGAGGCCCGCGACCGGGCCCGCCGCTCCGGCCGCCCGCACAACCTCGCCCGGGCCCTGTTCGACGTCGAGATCGTCCACGCGCTCGCCGCGCAGATCGCCGAGCGGATCGGCGCCGACCCGCTCGGCGGAGAGAACCTGCTGGAGGAGGCCGACCGTGCCGAGATCCGCCGGGAGCTGCGCGAGGAGCCCGGAATCCGCGCCGCACTCGACCAGCTCTGGCCGGTGCTCACCCCACAGCGGCTGCTCGCCGACCTGTACGCCTCGACCGACCGGATCGCCGCCGCCGCGCCGATGCTCACCGACGCCGAGCGGGCGCTGCTGCACCGGGAGCCGGGCGGCTGGACACCGGCCGACGTGCCGCTGCTGGACGAGGCCGCCGAACTGCTCGGCGAGGACGAACGGGCCGCCGCCGCCCGCCGCGAACGGATCCGCTCCTTCCAGCGCGAGTACGCCGAGGGCGTGCTGGAGATCGCCCGGGGCTCCCGCTCGATCGACGTGGAGGACGAGGCCGACGGCGGCGAGATCCTCGGCGTCACCGACCTGATCGACGCCGACCGGCTGTTGGAACGGCAGGAGGAGGCCGACCGGCTGACCACCGCCCAGCGGGCCGCGGCCGACCGGAACTGGGCGTTCGGGCACGTGATCGTCGACGAGGCGCAGGAGCTGTCGCCGATGGCCTGGCGGCTGCTGATGCGCCGCTGCCCGAGCCGGTCGATGACCATCGTCGGTGACGTGGCGCAGACCGGTGCCCTGGCCGGCACCCCCTCCTGGGCCGACGCGCTGGAGCCGTACGTGGCGCAGCGCTGGCGGCTGGAGGAGCTGACCGTCAGCTACCGCACCCCCGCCGAGGTCATGGCCGTGGCCGCTGACGTACTCGCCGAGATCGACCCCGCGCTGCGCCCACCCCGCTCGGTACGCTCCAGCGGCGTGCCGCCGTGGGACCGTACGGTGGATGCCGTCCGGCTGGCCGGGGAGCTGGTCGCGGCGACCACCCGGGAGGCCACCGGCCTGGACGACGGGCGGCTCGGGGTGATCGTGCCGGCCGGTAGGGCCGACGAGCTGGCCGCCGCGGTGGTGGCCGCGCTGCCCGAGGTGGCGGTCGGTGAGCAGCCCGAGTTGGAGAGCCGGGTGGTGGTGCTCACCGTCGGCCAGGCCAAGGGCCTGGAGTTCGACTCGGTGCTGGTGGTCGACCCGGACGGCATCGTCGCCGAGTCCCCGCGCGGGCGCAGCGACCTCTACGTGGCGCTGACCCGGGCCACCCAGCGGCTCGGGGTGCTGCGGGTCGCCGCCTGACCCGGCTGCCCCGCCTTTGCTGCGCCGGGCCGCCGGCCGGGCCGCGCGGGACATCGTGCTGGACACGGGAAGTAGTGGCCTCCCGTCGCGGGTGAGGCCACTACTTCCCGGTTCGAGCGTGATCGGACCGGCCCCGGTGCGGGCCGGTCCCCGGCGTCACTCGTCGGTGACGTCGCCGACGTGGCTGCCCGGGGCGGACGCGTCGCTGGTCGACCCGCCGGCCGGGGTGCTCATGCCACCGGTGGTCGCGTCGCCTGTGGTGGTGGGCGCCACCACGCCGGGGTGCCGCTCGGGCTGCCGGGCCAGCCGCCGGACGCTCGCCGGGCCGGCGGTGCCACCGGTGGTGGTCAACGCGCCCTGCCCCCGGGTCGGGCCGCCGTCACGCAGCACGTTCGGGTCGACCGGGACGTCGGCCGGGTCGTCCGGATCCTCCTCCTGGATCACCCGCAGCACGTCCGTCTGCGGCACGGTCACCTCGTCCAGGGCGCCCTCGCCGTACACGCCGGCGGTGAGCCGGTCCTCGGCCCGGCGGGCGGACTCCCGCATCGTGTCGTCTTCACGCACGTCCATCACCTCGCAGATCTGGCGGTAATCCACTGCCTGCCCGGCCAGGGCGCGGCCAAACCGGTCCGTGCCGGTTCACCGGCCGATCGCCCGCTGCCGCCTGCCGCCGTTCCCGCTGCCCATGCTGGCCGGCGACGCGAAACCCCGCCCCATCCACTCCCCCTACCGGCAATGTGTCACAACGGCGGATCACCTGGTCGGCCCCTCGTCGACCGGCATTGGTCATTCGGGTGAATCGGCCGCCCGTCGGCCTGTGGGTGATTGATGCATGGCCGGCTGGAGCCTGGTGACGGCGACGGACATCAGGCACTATGGCCTTCACTTCTGCGCAGCTCAAGCTGGATGGGTACGTGAATCATGCTCCTGTCTCGTCGCCTGATCATTTCGGCTGTAGTAGCCACGGTCGCCGTCGGCTCGGGGGTGACCATCGCCCTCTGGCCCGACAGCGATCCGACGTACCGTCCGCCGAGCTCGCACGCGGTCCAGCCGGGCGCGCCGGGCCAACCGGGCAGATCACTGTCAGCGAACGAGTTGTCTCAGCTCTCGCCGCCCAAGTTCACCGCGGCCGACACCCTGTTCATTCAGGGAATGATCCCGCACCACGCTCAGGCGCTGCAGATGACCGCACTCCTGTCGGCCCGTACCACCAACCCGGACGTGACGATGCTCGGCAAGCGGATCGACGTGTCGCAGCGTGACGAGATCACGCGGATGCAGCGGTGGCTTGACGAGCGGAGCGTGCCGAGCACGGGGCCGCAAGCGGGTCATGCCGGGCACAAGCTCATGCCCGGGATGCTCACCGGCGAGCAGTTCGACCAGCTCAAGCAGGCGCGCGGCGCGGAGTTCGACCGGCTCTTCCTCACGTTCATGATCCGCCACCACCAGGGAGCGCTGGCGATGGTGGAGGAACTCTACGCGACGGGTGGCGGGCTCGAGCCGGCGAGCGATCAGTTCGCCCGTGAGGTCAACGCCGACCAGAGCATCGAGATTCAGCGGATGCAGGAGCTACTGGCCAAGATGCGCTGATACCCGTCCGGCTGACGGAGAAAAGGCGAAGGGCACCTCGGCTCGAAGGCTTCGAGTCGAGGTGCCCTTCGGTCAGTGACAGGTCAGAGCGATGCCGACAGGTCCAGGATGGCCTGCTTCAGCTTCTGGTGCTCCGAAGCGGTCAGCTTGCCGGCGATCTCCTGCAACTGCGACACAGCGGCGTCGCGCTGGCCGTTGGCCGCGAACTGCTCGGCGCGCTGCAGGAACTGGTCGACCTGGAACTTCAGCGGGTTGCCGACGGCCTTGGCACGTACGAGCTGGTCGTAGTGCGCACGCGCAACCGCGAAGCTCGGCGTCCAGGTGATCTTCGGCTGGCCCTGGGCGTTGAACTGGCCAAGCTGCACCTGCGAGGCTGCCTCGATCTCCGCCTTCGACAGGTGCTGGCTGGGCGTCAGCTTGAACACGTCCAGGCCGCGGGCGATCTCGTTGCCGTAGAGGTTGCCGTTGTACCAGTACGCCGACCAGAACCCACCGAGCACGAGCGCGTTCGGGTTGACCGGGCCGCGGTCGAAGAACGCGATCTCGTGCGGGTTGGCCGAGTCGGTGAAGTCGAACACCGAGATGCCGCCCTGGTACCAGGCCTGCATCATGATGTCGCGGCCGGGCACCGGGATCAGCGATCCGTTGTGCGCGACACAGTTCTGCTGCAGCGACTGGGGAACCGGCAGCTTGTAGTAGCTGGCGAACTTCATCTTCCGGTCGGCGATGTCGAAGATCGCGTTGGCGCCCCACTCCGGCTGGTCGGTGTCACGGCAGCGCGCGCCGCTACCGCCGCCCCACTCGTCGGTGAAGATCACCTTGGTGCCGTCGTTGTTGAACGTCGCCGAGTGCCAGTACGCGAAGTTCGGGTCGGAGACCTCATGGATCCGGCGGGGGTTGGCCGGGTCCGAGATGTCGATCAGGATGCCGTTGCCCTGGCAGGCGCCGGCGGCCAGCCCGATCTCCGGGTACGCGGTGATGTCGTGGCAGGCGTTGGTGTTCGGCGTCGGCGACCAGGTCGACCCGGACGGGTGCCGGGGCGTCTGCGGCCCGTTCTGCAGACCGTCGATCCGGCCGGTCACCGGATCCGCGAACAGCCGCGGCTGGTTCACCACAGCGGCCTGCTCGGGTGCCGCGAGCGGCACCTTGATGACGTCGATCCGCCACCGCGACGGGTTCTCGCCCGTTGCCAGGTCGTTGTTGCAGCCCTCCATCGTCGTCGCCGGCCGCACCGAGGTCGTGCCCGAGACGTAGACGTAGACGTTGTCGGCGTCCTTCGGGTCGGCCACCACCGTGTGCGTGTGCGAGCCGCGGCAGAGCTGAACGGCCGCGACCTGCACCGGGTTCAGCACGTTGCTGATGTCGAAGACGCGGACGCCCTGGAACCGGGTGCCGACGCTGGAGTCCGTACCACAGTCGACCCGCCCGCGGCTCTCCTCCACGGACATGAAGAGCAGGTTGCCGTGGACCGACAGGTCACCCTGGCCACCCGGGCACACGACGCTGGTGACCAGCGTCGGGTCGGCGGGCTTGGAGACGTCGACGATGTTGAACCCGTTGTAGTTGCCCAGGAACGCGTACTTGCCGCCGAAGGTGAAGTCCGACGCGTAGTAACCACCGTTGCCGGGGTTCGCCGGGTCGACGAAACCCGCCGGCTTGTCGCGGTGCGCCAAGTGCTCCAGGTTGCTGATCGCGGACTGTGCGTCGTGCCAGCCGCCGCCGAGGCCGATCCGTGGATCGGGCTCTGCGGCCGACGCCGTGCCGGGCAGCACGCCGACCAGGAGCAACCCTGCGGCCATCAGGCCGAGCGCCTGCCGCCCCCTACCTGACCTGGAACCCAATTGAAGTTTCATCTGCCGCCTTCCGATCGAAAGACCTGACGCGACGTCCGGTGGTGGGAGGCGCGTCGTGTGAGTTGAGTAAGGACCGTACCGTCGATCGCTCATTGGTCAAGGAGCCTGCGGGATATGCAGGTATTTGCGTAGCTGAACCAGTGCGCAGCCGCCGCTTGGGATGCCGCTGGTTCGGCCCAAAGCTGTCGGTGCGGGAGATCCGCCTCATCCCCGTCGAGCCAGGTCGGCACGATACAAAGCGGACTGACCCGGGCCCGATCGCGGCATGGTGCCAATTGGGTCCCGCGATGGTCGTCCCCTGCACCGCCGACGGCCGTGACCGACCGGTACCGGGACTGGCGGGCGCTTCGCCGCCACCGATCGCTGCCGGCCGCTCTCACTCCCGCAGCTCCGTCCCTGCCAGGGCTTTCGCGGCCATCGCCAGCTGAGGAGTCTGCAGATCGGGCGCGACCGGACGGGCCACAACAGGCGTAGGAGCTACTGATCGAATGTTCCGCCACTCGTCGGATGAACGGCCCGCGAGCCGCACCGTAGCGTCCATGCCATTCACCTCGCACCGGCCTGACTACTGAACGTAACCGCCGGGTGAGCGCTGCGGATCCGCGTGGCGGACCGCTGCGGCGGTCGGGAATCGGTGCTCCATGCTGTCCTGTCCACCCCCACGAAGGGAGCAGCGGTGCCCCATCTGCGTCTGTCCCGTGGTCGACGCAACGCCGCGTTGCTGTTGTCCACAACGCTGGTCGCGTCCATGACCACGCTGTCCGCGAGTCCGGTCTGGGCTGATCCTGAAAAGGCCGGCCCGGCGAGCCCGATTTTCCTGACCGGACCCAACGAGGGCTCGCCGAACGAGATCGCCGCCAGCTACCTGCGGGCGCATCCCGCCGACTTCGGCGTACGTGCCATGGACCTGTCCGACCTCGCAGTGGCGTCCAGCTACACCGACCGCCACAACGGGGTGACGCACGTCAACCTGGCGCAGCGGTACCAGGACCTGGAGGTCTTCGGCGCGACCGCGACGGTCAACGTCGCCCGCGACGGCAGTGTCATCTTCGTCGGTGACACCCTGGTGTCCGGCCTGTCCGACAACAAGGCTTCCGGCGACGCGTCACTGGATGCGGTGGACGCGGTGCAGGCGGCCGCGGGCGCTCTCGACCTGGCCGACCCGGCGAACCCGCAGGTGATGAGCCGCAGCGGCGGCCCGGCCCAGCGCACCGTCGTCTCCGGCAGCGGCATCTCCGACCAGCCCATCCCCGCCAAGCTGGGCTGGCAACAGACCGACGACGGGCTGCGCCTGGCCTGGCAGCTGGTCATCGACGACTCCTCCGACACCCACCTCTGGAACGCCACCGTCGACGCCGAGACCGGCAAGCTGCTCAACGCCGACGACTGGACCACCCACGAGAATGCTGAGGAGATCGCCAGCAACCTGGGCCGCACCGCGACCTCGGCGCCGCTCAACGCCGCGAGCACCGGCTCGCCGAACCCGGTCCAGGACGGGTCGAGCTACCGGGTGTTCGCCGCCGCGAAGGAGAGCCCGAACGACGGGCCACGGACCCTGGTGACCAACCCGGCGGACGGGACCGCGTCGCCGCACGGCTGGCACGACACCGACGGCGCCCCTGGTGCCGAGCACACCACCACCCAGGGCAACAACGTCCACGCCTACCAGGACCAGGACAACAACAACGCGGCGGACTTCGGCAGCAGCCCGGACGGCGGGGCGAACCTGACCTTCGACTCCCCGCTCGACCTGGCCGAGCACGCGCAGAACTACCGGGACGCGGCGACCGCCAACCTCTTCTACTGGAACAACGTCGTCCACGACATCGCCTACCAGTACGGCTTTGACGAGGCGTCCGGCAACTTCCAGGTCAACAACTACGGCCGGGGCGGCACGGGCGGCGACTACGTCCGCGCCGAGGCGGCCGACGGCGGCGGCACCAACAACGCGAACTTCTCCACCCCGGCTCTCGACGGGGGCACCCCCCGGATGCAGATGTACCTCTGGCCGGGCACCCAGTTCGGCAGCCCGAACCAGATCGTCGTGGATGGCGTGGGCTCGTTCGACGCATCCTGGTCGCGGTTCACGCCGGCGCCCACGGTGGCCGGCCTGCCCGAGCACCAGTTCGTCCACGCCGGCACCGGCTGCACCGCCGCGGCGTACCCCGGCACGCTGCCTTCCACCGGGTGGATCAGCGTCGTCGACGGCGGCACCACTGCCTGCACGTACCTCCAGCGCGCCCAGGTCGCCCAGTCCCTCGGCGCCAAGGCCCTGGTCGTCGCCCACAACGCGGCGGGTACCGCGCCGGTGCTCACCGGATCCATGGCGGCGGCGCCGGTCACCATCCCTGCGGTCGCCGTGACCCAGGCCGACGGGGCCGCCGTCAAGGCCGCCATCGCCGGTGGCACCGTCACCGGTTCGGTGCGCAAGCACCCGAACCACCCGGGCATCCGGGACGGCGACCTCGACGCCGGCGTGATCATCCACGAGTACACCCATGGCATCTCCAACCGGCTGACCGGTGGCCCGACCGTCAACTGCCTGACCGGCAACGAGCAGATGGGCGAGGGCTGGAGCGACTACGTCGCGCTCACCATGCTGCTCGACCCGAAGTTCGACACGGCCGACGGCCAGCGCGGCATGGGACCGTACGTGCTGTTCCAGGACGACCGGCACGGCGGCGGCATCCGGCCGCGGCCGTACTCGCGGAACATGGACATCCAGCCGTTCACCTACGACAGCATCAAGACCGGTGGCTGGCTGAACGGCACCTCCCTGGCCGCCCCGCACGGCATCGGGCACGGCTGGGCCTCGGTGCTGTGGGACATGACCTGGAACCTGATCGACCGGCACGGGTTCAACCCGAACATCTACGAGCCGTGGAAGAGCGGCGGCAACAACCTCGCTCTGCAGCTGGTCATCGACGGGCTGAAGATGCAGGGCTGCGGCCCCGGGTTCGTCACCGGCCGCAACGCCATCATCGCCGCCGACGCCGCCCTCACCGGCGGCGAGAACGCCTGCACCCTCTGGGCCTCCTTCGCCCG
>NZ_JBFALG010000012.1:118619-122937 GCF_040656135.1 Micromonospora sp. NPDC050200 | reverse complement strand
TACTCACATTCACCAACTGACCCGTAACACCAGCTAACGCCGGAGGGAGCGTCCCGACCACGGAACGCTCCCTCCGGCCCGTGCACACCAGGTGGCACGGAGCGAGGTGACAACTCGCCGTGCCTCGTACAGCGAAGGGAGAACCCCGGTGCCTGCATCCCCCCTGAGATCGCGTCGCCGACGCACCACCGCAATGCTGATGGCCGCTGGACTCGTCGTGGCCCTCGGGCCGCTGACGGCACAGCCCGGCTGGGCCGCACCGGACGAACCGGACGGGCAGCCAACCCCCGACGGACTGTTCCTCACCGGCCCGAACGAGGGCAGGCCCGAGGAGATCGCCACCAGCTACCTGCGGGCGCAGCCGGCCCAGTACGGTGTCCGCGCGGCAGACCTCGCCGACCTCGCGGTGGCCTCCAGCTACACCAGCCGTCACAGCGGCGTGACGCACGTCAACCTGGCCCAGCGCTACCAGGACCTCGAGGTCTTCGGCGCCACCGCCACCGTCAACATCGCCCGCGACGGCAGCGTCATCTTCGTCGGCGACACCCTGGTCCCCGGACTGTCGGACAAGGCCACCGGCACCGCCTCCCTCGACGCCGTCGACGCGGTGGAGGCCGCCGCCGACTCCCTCGACCTGGCCGACCCGGCCAACCCGCGGGTGATGAGCCGCACCAGCGGCCCGGCCCAGCGCACCGTCGTCTCCGGCAGCGGTATCTCCGACCAGCCCATCCCCGCCAAGCTGGGCTGGCAACAGACCGACGACGGACTCCGCCTGGCCTGGCAACTGGTCATCGACGACTCCTCCGACCTCCACCTGTGGAACGCCACCGTCGACGCCGAGACCGGCAAGCTGCTCAACGCCGACGACTGGACCGACCAGGACAGCCCGGCAGACCTGGCCAGCACGCTGGGTCGCCGGGAGACGAAGACGGCGGCCATCGCGACCCCGACCGCCGCCACCGACAAGGTCAGCCCGCCGAACCCGGTCAATGACGGGTCGAGCTACCGGGTCTTCGAGTTCCCGAAGGGTGACCCGAACGACGGCCCGCAGAGCCTGGTGACCAACCCGGCGGACGGGACCGCCTCGCCGTACGGCTGGCACGACACCGACGGCACGCCGGGCGCCGAGCACACCATCACCCGGGGCAACAACGCGTACGCCTACACCGACCGGGACGCCAACAACCAGGTCGACCCCGGCAGCGCGGCCGACGGCGGAGCCAGCATCACCTTCAACTTCCCGGCCGACCTGAACGAGCATCCGCAGACCTACGCCCAGGCCGCGGTGGTGAACCAGTTCTACTGGTGCAACGTCGTCCACGACCTGACCTACCGGTACGGCTTCGACGAGGCGTCCGGGAACTTCCAGGTCAACAACTACGGGCGGGGCGGAACCGGCGGCGACGACGTGCAGTGCGAGGCGCATGACGGCTCCGGGCAGAACAACGCCAACTTCTCCACGCCGGCGCTGGACGGTGGTCGCCCCCGGATGCAGATGTTCCTCTGGCCGGGCAACCAGTTCGGCCTGCCGAACGCCGTGACGATCAACGCGGGCTCCGCCGCCGGCACCTACGAGGCGGAGTACGCGCGGTTCACTCCCGCGCCCACGAGCGCCGGCTTCGCCGGCGAGGTGGTGCTGGTCAACGACGGGGTCGGAGCGACCGGCGATGGCTGCACCGACTACAGCCTGCCCAGCGGTGCGATCGCCGTGGTCGACCGAACCAGCAGCTGCAGCTTCTACACGCAGGTGGTCAACGGCGAGCGGGCAGGCGCCACCGCGGTGGTGGTCGTCAACAACGTCGCCGGCGCCCCGGCGGTGATGAGCGGATCCATGAGCCCCGCGGTCGGCATTCCCGCGGTCATGGTGAGCCAGGCCGACGGAAACAGCATCAAGGCCGGACTGCCCGCCTCGGGTCGGGTGCACCGTAACCTGGCCCGGCCGGCGATGCGAGACGCCTCGTTCCGCTCGGAAACGATCTTCCACGAGTACGGCCATGGGGTCTCCAACCGGCTGACCGGTGGCCCGACGGTCAACTGCCTGACCGGCGACGAGCAGATGGGTGAGGGCTGGAGCGACTTCCTCGCGATCGTCTCGCTGCTCAACCCCGCGATCGACGATCCGGAGAACGCTCGCGGTTACGGACAGTACCCGCTGTTCCAGGACAGCCGGGTGGGTCCCGGGATCCGGCCGCGGCCGTACTCCCGGAACATGGACATCCAGCCGTTCACCTACGACAGCATCAAGACCGGCGGTTGGCTGGACGGCACCTCCCTGGCTGCCCCGCACGGCATCGGCCACGGCTGGGCGGCCGTGCTGTATGACATGACCTGGAACCTCGTTGACCGGCACGGGTTCAACCCGAACGTCTACGAGCCCTGGAACACCGGCGGCAACAACCTCGCTCTGCAGCTGGTCATCGACGGGCTGAAGATGCAGGGCTGCGGACCCGGGTTCGTCACCGGCCGCAACGCCATCATCGCCGCCGACGCCGCCCTCACCGGCGGCGAGAACGCCTGCACCCTCTGGGCCTCCTTCGCCCGCCGCGGCCTCGGCTACAGCGCCGTCCAGGGCACCACCAACCGTGACGACAACACCGAGGCATTCGACACCCACCCGTCCTGCCGTGGGGACTTCATCGACCGGGCTGGGCAGCCCGCGCTCAACACCGTCATCGCCGGTGATGCCGCACCGATGAAGTTCAAGCTCGCCACCAACCGCGGCCTGAACATCCTCGCCAGCGGCTCGCCCTACTCCCGCCTGGTCGACTGCGACACCCTCAAGACCGTCAACCCGGACGGGTCGATCACCCCCCGGCCCACCCCCGTCGCCGCCCGCAACCCCGGCGACTCACACCTGTCCGCCAACGCCAACGGCCAGTACAACTACCCGTGGAAGACCGACCCCAGCTGGGCCGGCACCTGCCGCGAATTCGTCCTCACCCTCGACAACGGATACCAACACCGCGCCTACTTCACATTCACCAACTGACCCGTAACACCAGCTAACGCCGGAGGGAGCGTCCCGACCACGGAACGCTCCCTCCGGCCCGTGCACACCAGGTGGCACCCATCGTGCGACGAGTGGTCCCGCAGGGACACCCGGGGACGTGCTGGGGCGAACCAGGATTTCCCGGGCGCCTCCGCTAGGCGCGGGCGGACCGGCCAGGGCCGAGCGGTTCGACCGGGATGGCGACCTGGACGATCAACTTCTTGGGCGCCAGCAGGCAGTAGCTCTCGGTGAGCAGCTCGCCAACCTCGTCCCAGTCGGTCTCGTCGTCGACAACCATGCCGAGGACGTCGGCGCCCCAGCCGGGCTTGAAGAACGGGTCACCGTGAGCGACGAGGGCGTGTATCTCGTCCACCGGCGACCGGAACGTCAGGACACAGAGCGGCTCGTCGGTCCCGGCCGCTCGGGCGTACGCCATCTGGTGGTCGGGATCAACGGCGAGCAGGTGGCCGAATGTCCGCTTCCGTATGCGCCAGCGGACGCCCACCCAGGCCGGCTCTTCGTAGGCCTCTGGCAGCCCGAGGCAGATGGGCCGCACCCGGTCGAGGAGCTCGGGCGGTACATCTCCGGGGCTGGTCACGGGAGACACGTTAACCTCGACCTCCGACACTTCCTGGGCGCTGTCGCCGGTGGAGTGTGCGGCGCGCTGACGTACCACGCCGGTGGCGCTCCTGAGGCGGCGCCAGCAGCCGGCGACAATCCCCTGGTGGGCCGGTGTTACCTCTCAGGGGCCTCGGGTAGACGGAGGGTGCCCGCGCCATGAACGCGAACCGTGCCGTGGCCGACACACGGTAGCGGGGCGAGGGAGTGCAGGTACTCATCAAATCCTGAGGAGGACCAGATGAGCACGCAGGCTGCATCCACCAGGCCCATGAACCGGCCGATGCAGGAGGCGCCGAGCCAGGCGCCGATGAACGAGGCTCAGACCCGTCAGATGCCGATGATGGAGGACGGGCACCGGCATCCGATGCCGGCTCCGGGCACCGAGACCAAGCAGGCCTTCCTCACCACGGAGTTCTGGATCTACGCCATCGCGGTCGCGGCCGTCGTGATCGCCGCGTTCTGGCGCGGTTCGGCCACCAACGGCCTGAACATCAACAACCCGAACCTGTCGTGGTGGTTCCTGACCGTCCTGACCGGCGCGTACCTGCTGAGCCGTGGTCTGTCCAAGGCCGGCAGCGCACGTCGATCCGGTTCGGAGCGTCGGGCGATCCGGCGCTGAGTGAACGACACCACAAGGACATCTCCAAGCTGTCCGGCGGCGCGCTGCGTCGGCTGCGCCGGCAGATCCAGTTGGTCATGCAGGACCCG